>JBFIQI010000103.1:0-8170 GCA_041609715.1 Gammaproteobacteria bacterium | reverse complement strand
GTCGGCATGGAAATCCGCCTGAGCCGTGACTCCGGGGCCAGGAGGGCTATGGCGCCGTTTAACCCGGTCTATGATTTTGTTCCCGACGGCGGCGCTGGCACAGGTGTTACCAAGAATATTGCAGACACCAACAACTGCCAGACCTGCCACTTCGAGTTCGCGGAGCATGGTGGCCAGCGCAAGTCGGTGGAGTATTGCGTGACCTGCCACAATCCAGGCATGGTCGACCCGGACTCCGGTGAGTCGCTGGATATGGCCTATATGGCGCACTCCATCCACATGGGGCATGACCGTGCCGTGCCGTATGTAATCTACAGGTCCTTCGGCACTTTTGATTTCAGCGAAGTTCATTTCCCGCAATCGCAGACTTACTGCGAGACCTGCCACACGGCCTCAGAAACGCATCCCGATGGCGATAACTGGAATGCAGGCGCAACCGCGAAGACCTGTGGTGGTTGCCATGCTAATGGCCTGGTTGCGCAGAACTTTGATCCCGTGACCGGTCAGGCCCAGTACCGCTTCGATCACGGCGCCGCAGGTGCGGACGTGCCGGCCGGTATTGCTAACGATGGCCTGTGTGGTGGTTGCCACCTTGGTGCGATTTCCACGGCGGGTGATCCGCTCTCGATCCACAGCCGCATCAATGGCGACCAGCGCTTCCGCGAGTTTGCGGGTCAGGATTTCGTGTTCGAGATCCTGGGCGCCACCAATACGGGCCCGGGCGAGACCCCGGTAATCACCTTCCGGGTCACGGATGCCGCGGGCACCCCATATGACATCCTCAACGATCCGGAATTCACCGACGGCGCGGCCTCGCTCAACCTGTACGTGGCCTGGCCGGGCATCGAAGACTATAACGGTGATGAGCTTGGTGCGACAGGCGGATTCCGCGACAGGGACCGGGGTCTTGAGTACTACGGTCCGGGCCATCCGCACCGCATGTATCTCAACGCCCTGCAGCGTGACATCACCGCCAACCCCACCTGGGCGAATGCGGACGGCAGCTATACGGTGACCTATTTCACCTCGCTGCCCACCAACTTCACCGGCAGTGCGATGATCGGCATGGGCGGGCATCCCGCTGCACCGGGCCTGGTGGATGCCGATGGGCTCACGACTACCCAGCGCGCAGCCGCCACCAGCGCGGTGTTTTACACAGGAGACGCACGCGAGTTCGCGGTGGAGCCCGACAAGTGCAACGCCTGTCACAAGCAGATCCAGTTCCACGGCGCCAATCGCAATGGCAACGTGGAGATATGCACGGTCTGCCATAACGCCGATCTGGCGGAAGGTGACGAAGGGTTTGGATTTGGCAGGCTGGTGCATTCCATCCACTCTGCCAGCACGACTTTTGCAGGCGGTGCGTTTGCAGAAGTCACTTATCCGCAAAACATCGCCAACTGCGAGACCTGCCACAAGCCCGGTGCCTATAACGTGGCGCGGGACGTGGCGCGGGCAGTGAGCACGGGTGGCGGTCTCGTGGAGACTGTCTGGACGGACGATACCGCCAGCACGCCGACAGCGGCGACCTGCGGCATCTGCCACACGAGCACGGCAGCCAGGGGCCACTTCGTGACCCAGGGTGGCCAGGTGGGTGATCTCAAGTGCAACATCATCGGCGCCGAGTGCGGTGCGCTTGACGGATCGATGGGCACGGGCCTGCCCAATGGCCAGGAAGCCTGCGCAGTCTGCCACGGTACGGGTTCGGAGTTCGAGACATCCAAATACCACAATCCAGGTGTCAACTAGTGACAGCCAGCGAAAAGCAATAACAAGCAAGGGGCGTCCGCAATGGACGCCCCGCTTTAATATAAATCTTTTTGAAGCGGCCTTTTCAGGCCGCTTTTTTTGTCAGCAACCAAGACGCACCGGGGGATTCGGTTTATCGACTCAGGCAGCAGCAGACTCAATGCTCACGCAGTTGCTGTTGTCGATCGCAGGGAATCACGGCGATGGATTGGAACACCCGCAAGTAATTCCCTGATTTCTCTGCTACCCTCGACCTAAATAAAAGACCTGTCGTTTTCGTAATTCGTTGCGAAACTTAGTATAAAAATTAATGCATATCAAAATGATGCAGAGGGTGTTTCATGAAATTATCAAGAGTGTCTCCGGGTATTCTGCTGCTGCTTGTTGTGGGTGCTGGCGGATGTGGCCAGGAAGCGAAGGAGGTCGAGCGCGCCGCGGACGTAACCGCTGCCGTCGCAGATGAGGTAGCCGCCAAATCGGATGCCGCTGCGCAGCTGGCCGACGCGTTATCGGCAACCTATCCGGCCCACGCGGCCGGCGCCAGGGTCGTAGACTGGGAAGGTAACGTGCTGCAGGAGGGTAACAACGGTTATACGTGTATGCCGACGCCACCGATGTTCGCCAATCGGGGCGTGAAATCACCGATGTGCCTGGACGAAGTATGGATGGCGTGGGCCGATGCCTGGCAGAACAAGAAGCCGTTCAGCACGGATCGAATCGGCATCTCTTATATGCTCGCCGGTGACGGCGGCGCCAGCAATATCGATCCCTACGCCGAGGGTCCGACCGATGATAACGAGTGGATCGTGGAAGGGCCGCATCTGATGATCATCGCGCCGGATTCTTCGCAGCTCGAAGGAATCCCGACGGATCCGTCCTACGGCGGGCCCTATGTCATGTGGCGCGGCACCGACTATGAGCATGTGATGGTGCCCGTGAAAGCTGCCCCGTTAATGCCCGTGGACAACAAGCTGGCGGACGCTCTGTCGGCCTCTGACACCAACATGGCAGCGAATGTGTCGGCCATGGATTGGGATGGCACCATGCTGCAGGAGAAAGACAGCGTCTATACCTGCATGCCTACGCCGCCCGTTTTCCTGCCGGGCCGGGCACCGATGTGCTTCGATCAGCCGTGGATGGCCTGGGGCGATGCCTGGCAGAACAAAAAACCGTTTACGACCAATCGTATCGGCATTTCTTACATGCTTGCGGGTGACGAGGGTGCGAGCAACATCGACCCCTTTGCCACGGGACCGACCGAGGACAACGAATGGGTGGTAGAGGGCGCACACCTGATGCTCATCGCACCCGATCCCTCGATGCTGGCGGGCATTCCGCGTCATCAGGGCGAAGGTGGGCCTTATGTGATGTGGCATGGGACGCCCTATGCGCACGTCATGATTCCCATCGAAAAGAAGTAAGGCATGTGCGCGAACTGGCAAGACAGCTTGTTTGAGAGCGACATAGGTTAGTTGAATCTCAAAAGTTTCTTGCTTTAAACGGGCCCGGCAACGGGCCTTTTTTATGGCGCCCGCGGAGGTCTTCGGATATTACTGAGTGACAGGGTCTTGCACCGCGTGTGATCCTGTTTACGCCTGGCCCGGGCGGCTGGGGCCGGGATTGGTTCTGCAGGCTTGCCGTCGTGGAGGTAAGTTTGTGTCATCTCTGATGCGCGCAATGGTCCTGACCGCCCCCGGGGCGCCGCTGGAAGCGCGGGATCTGCCAATACCGGAACCCGATGAGAACCAGGTGCTGATCAAAGTGCGCGCCTGCGGAGTCTGCAGGACTGATCTGCACGTGGTGGACGGCGACCTGGCGCGCCCAAACCTGCCCCTCATCCCCGGGCACGAGATCGTTGGCCGGGTGGTCGCAACCGGGCATGGTGTGAATTCCCTGGTCCCGGGGCAGCGCGTTGGTGTGCCCTGGCTGGGCGAAACCTGTGGGGCCTGCAGTTACTGTGCTTCGGGCTGCGAGAATCTCTGCGATGCGGCCCGGTTTACGGGTTACCACCTCGATGGCGGCTATGCCGAATACGCGCTTGCCCATGAACGCTACTGTTTCCCAATCACGGAGCAGGGCAGCGATGCCGCAGTGGCACCCCTGTTATGTGCGGGGCTGATTGGCTACCGCTCGCTTTGCCTGGCGGGAGCGGGGCAAAGAATTGGCTTGTACGGTTTTGGCGCGGCGGCTCACATACTTATCCAGCTGTTGAGATTCCAGGGTCGTGAGGTGTACGCATTCACCCGGCCAGGAGACACAGCCAGCCAGACATTGGCAGCTTCATTGGGTGCGTGTTGGGTGGGTGCTTCAGACGAGGCATGTCCGGAGTTGCTTGACGCAGCTATTATTTTTGCGCCGGTGGGTAGCCTGGTGCCAGCCGCTTTGCGAAATGTGCGCAAGGGCGGCGTCGTTGTTTGTGCGGGCATCCATATGAGCGATATACCAACGTTTCCCTACGAGATCCTGTGGGGTGAGCGCGTACTCCGTTCGGTGGCCAATCTCACGCGCGCCGACGGCGAGGCGTTCCTTGCCCTGGCGGCAACCGCGGGTGTGCATACAGAGGTGCAGGTTTTTGACCTGGCCGACGCTAACGAGGTGCTGAACAAACTGCGAAACGGCGAGGTGACCGGCGCGGCGGTGCTCACCCCATAACGGACGGCCGCGAACGCGTTGACAAAGGTCTGAAGCTGCGGGTTTGGGCGTGATCGGCCTGCGGGCGGCGTGAGTAGAGGCGTTCCCGAGCACAGTGGCGGTGCCGTTGCCGGGCTTCTAGACTCAGAATGCGGGCGCTTTTTTCAGATCGGAGCATTTTGTATGCGACGTGCACGACGCATCGCGTTGATCAGATACCAGGTTTGCATGTTGATGCTGCTACTGCCGGGCCTGCTATGGGCATCCCGGCCTAGCGTCGATGAGGCCGAGGTATTTGCCTCGCGGCGCGCCGCGATGCTGGCCACCATTGATCGAGGGGTTCGCCAGACGAGCCGCGAGCTTGGGCGAGACCACCTGCGGCCCGACGTCAGGGCTGCGCTGGCAGCCGTCCCCCGACACGAGTTCGTGCCAAAAGAACTGCGCCGGCGCGCGTATTTCAACGAACCCTTGCCAATCGGCCTCGGCCAGACCATTTCCCAGCCCTACATCGTTGCAATCATGACCGAACTGCTGGAGCTGAGCGCTGGTGACAGGGTGCTCGAGGTCGGGACCGGCTCCGGCTACCAGGCTGCGATTCTGGGCAAACTTGTCGAGCGCGTGTATTCCATTGAAATCGTCCCCGGCCTTGCCGAGCGCGCCGGGGAGGTGCTTGCGCGCCTGGGTTTCAACAACGTGGTCGTCAGGCTCGGGGACGGATACTACGGCTGGCCGGAAGAAGGGCCGTTTGACGGCATTATCGTTACCGCGGCGGCAAGCCACGTGCCGCCGCCGCTGGTGCGGCAATTGAAGCCGGGCGCCAGGATGATCATCCCGGTGGGCAGTGCATTTTTCGTACAGCAGCTTGTCCTCATTGAAAAAACCATGGACGGTGAGGTGAGCAGTGAGATGATCATGCCCGTCAGGTTTGTGCCACTGACGGGCGGACCTTCCCGGCCCGATTGACAATGGGCAGGCGGCCGCAGCATCGCCCGGAAGTTCGCGCAAGCCCACGTCTGCCCCTGTACTCGCTGGCCATGGCCTCGGCCACGGCACTGGCCTACGAGATTTTGCTGACGCGCCTGTTCGCAATCATCCACTGGCATCATTTTGCGTACATGATCATCAGTCTTGCCCTGTTGGGCTATGGACTCAGTGGCACCGTGCTGGCGCTCGTGGGTGAGCCGCTGCTGCGCCGCTACGACAGGAGTTATCCGTTTTGTCTCGGGCTGTTTGCCCTGACACTGCCTGCTTGTTTCCTGCTGGCGCAGTCGGTCAACCTGCACCCCGAAGCAATGCTGTGGCAGCCTGCGCTCTACTGGCGCCTGCCCCTTGTGTACCTCGTGCTGGCAGTACCGTTCTTCTTCATTGCCCTGGCGGTGGCCATATTGCTTACGCGCTTCTGGGGTGGCGCCGGAAAAGTCTATGCTGCGGACCTTGCGGGGGCGGGAGGCGGCAGCGTTGCCCTGCTGGGCCTGCTGATGTGGCTGTTGCCGCAGGATGCCCTGTGGGTTCTGGCGGTGGCGGCCGCGGTTGCCACGTTGGTGTCGCTGGTGGAGTTGCGGCAGCTGATGCAGCCGGCCGCGGGCCTGGTGGTGCTGGCCCTGGTTTCGCCGGTACTCGTGCCCGCGGACGCGACGCGCCTGGATATCTCACCTTTTAAGAGTCTCGAGCGGACCTTGCAGGTTTCGGGTGCAGAACTGCTTGACACTCGCTCGAGCCCGCTTGGCCTGGTTAATGTAGTGGGCAACCCATTGATCCCGTTTCGATATGCGCCGGGCCTGAGTCTTACCTCACAGGCAGAAATTCCCGCACAGCTGGCCGTGTTTACCGACGCGGAATCGCTGACGGTCATTAATGCCTGGTCGCGGATCCCGAGTGAATCAGCGTGGCTGGATGACAGCACGAGTGCCTTGCCCTATCACCTGCTCAGGCCCCGCAACATCCTGGTTGCCAATGCCGGCGGCGGAACCGAGGTGCTTCGGGCGCTCAGTCTGTCGGCAGCAGGTGAACCGGAGGCCCAACTGCATGTGCTCGAGCCGAACGCACAGTTGCTCCAGCTGATGCTGGAGGACTATGCGGATTTCTCGGGTGAGCTGTACCGGCAGCCGGGTGTCTACACGCACCCGCTGGAGCTGCGCGATTTTTTGGCCAGGGACACCCGGGCCTTCGATCTCATCGTGTTGCCAACGCCTGGCGGGCCCGGCGGCATCAGCGGACTGTACGCGCTCGGCGAGAATTACCTGTTTACGGTTGAGGCCTTTGCAGAATACCTGCGCCACATTGACCGGCAGGGTTATGTCGCTGTGACCAGCTGGATCCAGTTACCACCGCGCGATGCGCTGAAAATCCTGGCCACTGCCATTGCAGCGCTCCGGAACCAGGGCCTGAATGATCCGTCACAGCGACTGTTACTGATACGGGGCTGGCAGACGGTGACCCTGGTGATCAAAGGCTCGCCGGTGACTCAGGCCGATGTCTCGGCACTTCGCGCGTTTTGCCGCGCGCGTGGTTTTGATGTGGTTTTTTATCCTGGCATGAAGGTGGCTGAAGCCAACCTCGTGAATCGCTTGCCAGGTGCCGTGTTTCATGAGGCTGCAACGGCCCTTATGCATGATCGGGACCGGGAATTCATAGACCGTTATGAGTTCAATATCGCACCCGCTACCGACGATCGTCCGTATTTTTTTCAATTTTTTCGCTGGCGCACCTTGCCCGATATTCTCAGGCAAAGAGATAGCGGTGGCATGGGTATGCTGGAAGCGGGCTATGTGATTTTGGTTGTGGCCCTGGTACAGGCGTTCCTGATTACGCTGTTACTGGTCCTGCTCCCTCTCGCGTTCATCGACCGCGGTGCGTGGAGCTCGTCACGCCCCTGGCGAGCCCGGCTGGTGTCCTATTTTTCACTGATTGGCCTGGCATTCATGTTCCTCGAGATCGCGTTTATTCAGAAATTCCTGCTGTTTCTGCAGCACCCCGTGTACTCCGTCACCACGGTACTTGCGACCATCCTCGTTTTTTCAGGTCTGGGCAGCGGCTGCACGCCCTGGCTGGTCCGTAAATCGGGCAGCCGCGCGCTGGTTCTTGTCGTGACCGGAATCGCAGTAATCGGCCTTACCTATATCGCTTTGCTGCCGCAGTTACATTCGCTGCTGGCAACCTTGCCGCTGATGCTGCGCATGCTGGCAGCCGTCGTCCTGCTTGCGCCGCTGGCTTTCCTGATGGGCGTTCCCTTGCCACTTGGAATCATGCGCCTTGGTTCGACAGAAGCCAGGACCGTGCCCTGGGCATGGGCGATCAATGGCTGCGCGTCGGTCACCGGTGTGATTCTGGCCACCTTGATTGCAATGCACCTGGGGTTTTCGATGCTCGTCTTGCTGGCGCTGGGCCTGTACCTGCTTTGTGCTAATGTTGCCCCCCGTGGAACACCGCACAAGCCTGCGGCCATCGTCGGGAATCAAGCCGGGAGCCGCTGACATGGATGACGCATCTTCTGCTCCGGCAAACGCCATTTTACTGGCCGCATGTCCGGATAAGGGCGGCCTGATCGCGGCATTCAGCGCCTTTATTCACGAGCATCACGGCAACATCGTTGACCTGGAACAGCACGTGGACCTTGCGGCGCGCCGCTTTTTCATGAGGGTGGAGTGGTCATTGGATGGTTTTGCGCTGGACCGTAGTGCCCTGCCTGCGGCCATTGAGAAACTCGCAGAAAGTCGGCAAATGGACTGGTCATTGCATTTCACGGACAAGGTGCCGCGGATGGCAATACTGGTTTCGCGTCACTCGCACT
>JBFIQI010000102.1:0-8269 GCA_041609715.1 Gammaproteobacteria bacterium | reverse complement strand
GGTGGACGTTTACGTGCCGGGCTGCCCGCCAACAGCCGAGGCGTTGCTGTACGGTATCCTGCAGTTGCAGAAAAAGATACGTCGTACCAACACAATCGTGCGTGAGGCCTGATTGGTGGGTGCGCGCACCGACAAACTGATTGCTGCTGTCCGGGAACATTTCGGCGACCAGCTGCAGCAGGTGCCCTCGGCCTGCTCGGAAGCGACCTTCGAGGTGACAGCGGAACGTCTGCTGGATACCTGCATTGCGCTTCGCGACGAGCCCCAATTCGGCTTCGAAGTACTGGTGGATCTCTGCGGGGTCGATTATCTCGATTACGGCAAGGACGAGTGGGGTACGGTAGAAGCTACCGGTTCTGGTTTCAGCCGCGCGGTGCAAAGAGAAGAACCGGGCCCTGGCGGCAATAGCGAGCGGCGTTTCGCCGTGGTTTATCATTTGCTGTCGATCGCCAAAAATCATCGCTTGCGTCTGCGAACTTACTGCAGCCCCGGTGAACCTCCCGTGATCGATTCGGTGAACGAGATTTGGAATTCCGCCAACTGGTTCGAGCGGGAGGCATTTGATCTGTACGGTATCCTGTTCAAGGGACACCCGGATCTGCGCCGCCTGCTCACCGATTACGGATTTATTGGCCACCCATTCCGCAAAGACTTTCCGTTGATCGGTAATGTGGAGGTGCGTTACGACCCCAATCGCGGCAGGGTGGTCTACGAGCCTGTCAGCATCCGCCCGCGTACGCTGGTTCCCAAAGTTATTCGCGACGACAGTCGCTACGAGGATGAACTCAGGGAGGAGCACGGGGATGGCTGAGATCCAGAATTTCACCATGAACTTCGGGCCCCAGCATCCGGCTGCACACGGCGTGCTGCGACTGGTGCTGGAAATGGACGGTGAAGTCATCCAGAAAGCGGATCCCCACGTGGGTCTTCTGCATCGGGCCACCGAGAAACTCGCCGAAAGCAAGCCTTTCAATCAGAGTATCGGGTACATGGACCGTCTCGATTACGTGTCCATGATGTGCAATGAACATGGCTATGTGCTGGCCATCGAAAAGCTGCTGGGCCTGAAGCCACCCCTGCGCGCGCAGTACATCAGGGTCATGTTCGACGAGATTACGCGTATCCTGAATCACCTGATGTGGCTGGGTGCCCATGGTCTGGATATCGGTGCCATGACCATGTTCCTCTATTGTTTCCGGGAGCGTGAAGACCTCATGGATTGCTATGAGGCTGTATCCGGTACGCGCATGCACGCGACCTATTATCGTCCCGGCGGTGTCTACCGCGACTTACCCGAAGAAATGCCCAAGCTGCAACCCACCGCCTGGCGCAGCCAGAAAGACGTTGATGCGATTAACGAGAATCGCCAGGGGTCGCTGCTGGACTTTATCTGGGATTTCACCGAGCGTTTTCCCGGCAAAATCGACGAGTACGAGACGCTGCTGACCGATAATCGCATTTGGAAGCAGCGCACCGTGAATATTGGTGTGGTCTCTCCCGAGCGGGCGATGGCGCTGGGTTTCTCAGGACCCATGTTGCGCGGTTCCGGTATTGCCTGGGATCTGCGCAAGAAGCAGCCTTACGAGGTTTACCCACAGCTCGATTTTGATATTCCCGTGGGTGTCAACGGCGATTGCTACGATCGTTACCTGGTGCGCATCGAGGAATTGCGGCAATCAAACAGGATTGTCCGGCAGTGCATTGAATGGCTGCGCGCGAACCCCGGGCCCGTTATGAGCGACGATCGCAAGGTGCGTGCGCCGGCTCGACCGGAAATGAAAGGCAACATGGAGTCTTTGATTCACCACTTCAAGTTGTTTACCGAAGGCTACTGCGTGCCCCCGGGTGAGGCCTATGCCGCGGTGGAGGCGCCCAAAGGGGAATTTGGCGTGTACCTGATTTCAGACGGGGCCAACAAACCTTATCGGCTCAAAGTTCGTGCTCCCGGCTTTGCTCACCTGGCGGCCATGGATGAAATGGTCCGCGGTCACATGTTGGCGGATGTGGTTGCCGTGATTGGAACCCAGGATATCGTCTTTGGGGAGATTGATCGCTGATGAGCGATAAGGGTAACAACAAAGCGGAGTTATCGCAGCATGCCCGCGACGAAATTGATCGCTGGGTAGCGCGGTTTCCCGCGGGACGCCAGCGCTCGGCAGTTATCTCTGCCTTGCGCGTGGTGCAGCATGAAAACAACGGCTACCTGACAGCGGCGCTGATGGATGCGGTGGCCGACTATCTTCAGCTGCCGCCGGTCCAGGTATATGAAGTGGCGACCTTTTACTCCATGTTCGAGACCCGGCCGGTGGGTCGTCACAGTATTTCGGTGTGTACCAATTTGTCGTGTTCCCTGTGTGGATCAGACGAGATCGTCAGTCACATAGAGCAGCGTCTCGGAATCAAGACCGGCGAGAGCACCGCCGACGGCAAATTCTTTCTCAAGCGAGAAGAAGAATGCCTGGCGGCCTGTACGGGTGCGCCGATGATGATGCTGGACCACAAGTACTACGAAAACCTGACGCCGGAAAAAGTTGACGCCATCCTGGACGAGCTGGAATGACGGATTACCCAAGAAATCTGGTGGCATTCGCGACCATTGATCTCGATGAGCCCTGGACTCTCGACAATTACCTGTCGGTGGGCGGTTACAAGGCATGGAAGAAGATTCTGGCGGAAAATACGCCCCGCGAAAGCATCATAGAAGAAGTCAAAGCTTCTGGATTGCGCGGCCGTGGCGGTGCCGGATTTCCCACCGGTCTCAAGTGGAGCTTCATGCCACGCCAGGCGCCGGGGCAGAAGTATATCGTTTGCAATTCGGACGAAAGTGAGCCGGCGACCTGCCATGATCGCGACATACTGCGCTATAACCCGCACTCGGTGATCGAGGGTATGGCTATCGCCGGATATGCGATGGGCGCGACAGTGGGTTACAACTACATTCGCGGGGAGTTTCTCGAAGAGCCGGTGCCACGTTTCGAGGCCGCGGTGGAGGAAGCCTACGAGGCCGGATTGCTCGGCAAGGACCTGCAAGGGTCAGGTATCGACTTCGACCTGTATACATTCGTCGGTGCCGGCGCTTACATCTGCGGCGAAGAAACGGCCCTGCTGGAGTCGCTGGAAGGCAAACAGGGCAAGCCACGCTTCAAGCCGCCGTTTCCCGCCAATTACGGGTTGTATGGCAAGCCCACCACCATCAATAACACCTACTCGCTGGCATCGGTGCCCACCATCATGCGCAAGGGCGGGGGCTGGTTCAAACAACTGGGCACCGAGAACTCCGGCGGTACCTTGATTTACTCGGTCTCCGGGCATGTGGAAAAACCGGGCAATCACGAGTTGCCTGCGGGCCTCCCGTTTCGCGACCTTCTGGATATATGCGGCGGCGTGCGCGGTGGCCGGGCGCTCAAAGCGGTCATTCCCGGAGGCTCCTCGGTACCCGTGCTGCCCGCCAATATCATCATGGAACTGAATATGGACCATGATTCCCTGCAGCACGCCGGATCTGCCATCGGTACCGGAGCAGTTGTGGTTATGGATGAAACGACGTGCATGGTCAGCGTGCTGCGCAGGATTTCGCGCTTTTACTTTAAAGAGAGTTGCGGGCAGTGCACACCGTGCAGGGAAGGCACAGGTTGGTTGTACCGCATGCTAACCAGGATCGTGGAAGGCAAGGGCCGGCCCGAGGATCTCGGGAAATTGCTAGACGTGGCCAACAAGATCGAGGGTCATACAATTTGCGCTTTTGGTGATGCTGCGGCGTGGCCGGTGCAGAGTTTCCTAAAGCATTTTCGACACGAATTTGAATACATGATTGAGCATGGCCGCTCCATCGTAGAAAAGGACGGCAAGGCTGCGGCCTGACGAGACCGGGAATGAGCGAAGATCTGGTAAACATAGAAGTCGACGGCAAGATACTGCAGGCACGCAAGGGGCAGATGCTGATCGAAGTGACCGACCAGGCAGATGTCTACGTGCCCCGGTTCTGTTATCACCAGAAACTTTCCATCGCAGCCAATTGCCGCATGTGTCTGGTAGAGGTGGAAAGGACGCCCAAGCCCCTGCCTGCCTGTGCCACTCCCGTAGCCCAGGGCATGAAAGTACTGACCCGCTCGCCATTGGCCATCGCGGCACAGAAAGCCACCATGGAGTTCCTGCTCATCAATCACCCGCTGGATTGCCCGATTTGCGATCAGGGCGGCGAGTGTGAATTGCAGGACCAGGCCATGGGCTACGGGCGTGGTATCTCGCGCTACACAGAGCGCAAGCGCGTGGTCAAAGATGAAAATCTCGGTCCGCTGGTATCCACAGACATGACTCGCTGCATTCACTGTACCCGCTGCGTGCGCTTCGGTGAGGAAATAGCCGGTATCCAGGAGCTGGGCACTACGGGTCGTGGCGAGAACAACCGCATCGGTACATATGTAGCGCGCAGTGTTGACCATGAGTTGTCGGGCAACATTATTGATCTGTGCCCGGTTGGTGCGCTGAACTCCAAGCCATTCAGGTTCCGTGCCCGTGGCTGGGAAATGACCCAGACCGCGATGGTGTCTCCTCATGATGCCGTGGGCAGCAACCTGTATGGTCACGTGCGGCGCGGCGAATTGATGCGGGTGGTTCCGCGCCTGTGCGAGGACATCAACGAAACCTGGATCAGTGACCGGGACCGATTCAGCTATCCGGCAGTTTACAGCGACGATCGACTGCAAACGCCCATGATCAAGCGCGACGACCAGTGGCAGCCATGCGACTGGGAAACGGCGTTGGCCGCTACCGTCAACGGGATTCGTCAGGCCGTCGGTCGCGCCGAAAACGCGGTTCCGGAGCGCCTGGGGATCCTGGCAGCGGATAATTCGACGCTGGAAGAACTACATCTGCTGCAGCGCCTGGCTGCCGGGCTCGGTACCGCCAATATCGATCATCGCCTGCGCCGTCGCGATTTCGCCGATCAGGACAATGATCCTTTGTTCCCGGGCATGGAAATTGAGTTGTCCGAGATCGACAAGCTGCCGGGCATGCTTTTGGTGGGCGCGGATATCCGTCGCGAGGCGCCAATTTTCGCCCACAGGGTACGCAAGGCAGCGCTGCAGGGCGCTGCCATCAGTTGCATCAATCCGCAACGCTATGAGTATTTCTTTGATACTGCAGCCTACCTTGCAACGGGCGATGACGGCTTATTGAAACACCTGGTCGCTGTGGTAGACGCGTTGGTAACAGCCGGCGAACTGTCGGCTTCGCAGCAGGTCGGCGGTTTACTCAAGGGGGCCCGGGTCCAGGACTCCCACCAGCAACTGGCGCAGTCGCTGCTGGCGCGCAAAGGCCAGCTCATCGTGCTGGGCTGCATTGCCCTCGAACACCACGCGTTTTCGGAACTCCGCCTGCTGGCTGCGGAGATTGCCAGGCTGGTGGACGGAAAACTGGCTTATCTGCCACGTGCTGCCAATAGCGCCGGGGCGGCTTTGGCGGGCGTCCTGCCGCATCGGGGACCGGCCGGAGCATCTCGCAGCAACCCGGGAATGCATGTTGCCGAGATGATTGAAAGACCTCGCAATGCATATCTGCTGTTCAATCTGGAGCCGGAGCATGACATGGCAAGCGGTGACGCGGCTCTGGCGGCTTTCGAGCAGGCCGAGTTCGTGGCGCTTGCCTCACCGTTCGACAACGAGCAGGCTCGCAAGTATGCGGACGTACTCCTGCCCATCGGCACCTTCGCCGAGACTGCCGGCACCTTCGTGAATCTGTCCGGACGCTGGCAGAGTTTTGTCGGTGCCGCCGAGCCGGTGGGCGAAGCGCGACCGGGTTGGAAAGTGCTGCGCGTGCTGGGCAACCTTTTTGATCTCGACTCCTTCGACTACACCACCCCAGCCCAGGTGCTGGACGAAGTTCATGATCTGATCGGTGCTGCCGAGCTGGACACTCGCTACAACGGCGATTTCGTGGGGCAGGGCGCTGTCCTTGCGGAGCGTGACCAGGTGGCGAGCCCGCCAGGCATGTACCAGGCAGATGCACTGGTGCGCCGCTCGGCCCCTCTGCAACTCACCAAGGAGGGCCAGGCAGCCGCCTGATTCATGATGCAGGGCCTGATTCAAATGCTCGATCCGCTGCTTGGCCTGTTTCCCGAGTGGTTGCAGACGGTTCTCGTCATCCTTGTCAAGATCGTGGTCGTGCTGCTGCCGCTGATTCTGGCAGTGGCGTATCTGACCTATGCCGAGCGCAAAATCATTGGCTTCATGCAGGGTCGGCTTGGGCCCCACCGGGTCGGTTACAAGGGATTGCTGCAGCCCTTCGCAGACGTGATCAAGCTGTTGCTGAAAGAAATCGTGGTGCCCACTAACGCCAACAAGTTTTTGTTCATCATCGCGCCGGTCATTTCCATTATGCCGGCGTTTGCAGCCTGGGCCGTTGTGCCGCTGAGCCCGGAGTTTGTTATTGCCGATGTGGATGCCGGTCTTTTATATGTATTGGCATTAACCTCACTGGGTGTTTATGGCGTTATCCTGGCCGGCTGGGCGTCCAATTCCAAGTATGCATTCCTGGGAGCCATGCGTTCCGCTGCGCAAATTGTCGCTTATGAAATCGCCATGGGGTTTGCTCTCGTCGGCGTGCTGATGGCGGGTGGCAGTCTCAACCTCGGCAAAATTATAGAAGCTCAGTCGGGTAGCATATTCAGCTGGTTCTGGCTGCCGTTGCTGCCACTGTTCCTGGTGTACTTCATTTCCGGCGTGGCCGAGACCAACAGGGCTCCATTCGACGTGGCGGAAGGAGAATCGGAAATCGTTGCCGGCTTCCACGTGGAATATTCGGGCACCGCCTTTGCGGTATTTTTCCTGGCCGAATACGCCAACATGATTCTCATCTCGGTGCTGGCGGCCACGCTGTTTCTCGGCGGTTGGCTGTCGCCCTTCGAGGGTCTGCCAGCCTGGTTGGGCGGTAGCTCATTCCTGGCTGCGCCGGGTTTCTTCTGGCTGGCGCTCAAGGTTTCACTGTTTTTGTTCTGTTTCCTGTGGTTCCGAGCGACCTTTCCCCGCTATCGCTATGACCAGATCATGCGCCTGGGCTGGAAGGTATTCATACCAATAACCATTGTCTGGCTGTTCGTGGAGGGCGTCATGGTTCACTTGCAAGTCGGGCCGTGGGCTGTGTGAGGCAGGCGGGCACTCGTGATGAATAGAATACGCAGCTATTTGAAGACATTCTTTCTGTGGGAGTTGCTGCAGGGTCTTAGCGTGACCTTCAAAAATTTCTGGCGCCCGAAAACGACCCTGCATTACCCCGAGGAAAAAACGCCGCAGTCGCCGCGGTTCCGTGGATTGCACGCATTGCGGCGCTACCCGAATGGCGAAGAGCGCTGCATCGCCTGCAAACTGTGCGAGGCGGTATGTCCGGCGCTGGCCATTACCATCGATTCCGATGTAGGCGAAGACGGTATTCGCCGTACCACCCGTTATGACATAGACCTGTTCAAGTGCATCTACTGTGGTTTTTGCGAGGAAGCCTGCCCGGTTGATGCCATTGTGGAGACCCGGATTCACGAATACCACATGGAGAACCGCGGCGAAAACATCATGACCAAGGACAAGCTGCTTGCGGTCGGCGAGAAATACGAGGCCATGATCGCGGCAGATAAGGCGGCTGACGCGCCTTACCGCTGATGCCAATATGACAAGAATATCCTAAAAAATATGACGTTCGAGCAACTGCTTTTTTATACCTTTGCCACGGTTCTCGTGGCGGCCGCTATCGGGGTGATTACTTCGCGTAACCCGGTGCATGCCGTGCTGTTCCTGGTACTGGCGTTTTTCAACAGCGCAATTTTGTGGATGCTGCTGGAAGCGGAGTTTCTGGCTATCGTTCTGGTGCTGGTGTACGTGGGCGCCGTCATGGTGCTGTTCCTGTTCGTTGTCATGATGCTGGACATCAATGTAGCCAAGGCGCGCGAGGGCTTTACGCGGTATGCGCCTATTGGTGCGCTGGTGACGCTGGTGGTGGCCGCGGAAATCGCTTACGTCGTCAGGGCGCGGCAGCTGGGCGTGCAGTTTATGGAGCCCCCGGAGCGACAACAACTGGGCTACAGCAACACCGAGGAGATCGGCAAAGTACTGTATACCGACTACGTTTATGCGTTCGAGCTGGCGGCAGTGATCCTGCTGGTGGCCATCGTTGCTGCCATCGCCCTGACCATGCGGCGACGTCCGAATCTCAAGGTGCAGAACATCGCCAGGCAGGTGGCCACGCGCCGGCAGGACCGGGTGCGCATCATCAAAATGGACTC
>JBFIQI010000101.1:0-8270 GCA_041609715.1 Gammaproteobacteria bacterium | reverse complement strand
GGCGCTCTTGCCTAAGTTTCTAGCCGGCTATTCCGGCGACGTTCAGGAGGCGCTGGGGTGGCTGGGCTTTTTTCTGTACGCCGCCGCGATCGGGGTGCCCGCGATTCTGCTGGCCATTTACGTGGCCCGACAGCATGATGGCTGGCTGGCGCGGGCGGGCAAGCAGGACGAGGATCCGGCCAGTGGCTAGGGCAGACAACGATCAGGGCTGTCGCTATTCCCGCCAGGCAACGAAGCAATGACTGAAGGGCGGGAAGGAACGGTCGTTTGTTCGCTGGAGGAGATCGAAGATCCGGGCGCGAAAGGTTTTGTTATCGAGCGGGGCGACTGGCCCCTGCATGGATTCGTGGTTCGAAAAGACCGCGACGTCTTCGCCTACTTAAATGTCTGCCCCCACGCCGGGCGAATGCTGAACTGGGGCCCCCATCGGTTCCTCACCAAGGACAAGTCTTTGATCATGTGCTCGGCGCACGGCGCAATTTTTGAGATCGACACGGGTATGTGCGTGGGCGGGCCTTGCCTGGGCGACAGCCTGTCGAAAATAAGCGCACGGGTCGTGGATGGACAAGTTGTGGTTTATCCCACAGGCTGATCAAATGAGCTCATAAATGAAAGGGACGTTGCCATGGCGGGTCTGAACTTTTTTAGATGGCTTGGAAAAACTGGCGGCAATGCAGGTTTGGTCATTGCCTTGTCGTTGCTGCTGGCCTGCGCCGCGCCGCCCGCCGACAAAGTGGAAGCCTATAAAGACGCAAACGGTTGGAAGCTGCTGGTCAACGGTGAGGACTTTTACATCAAGGGAATGGTCTGGGGTTATTCGCCCAGGGGCACGAATTACTCCTACAACCTGTGGGGCGAGCCCGAAGACTTCATCAGGAGGGTTCTCGATTACGAATTTGGCCTGATGAAGGCAGCCGGGGTCAACGCCGTGCGTAGCTTTGGCCTGATCCCCCCCGAGTGGGTGACTTATATCTACAAAAAGCACGGCATTATGACCGTGATCAATCCGCTGGTTGGACGTTATGGCCTTGAACTCGAGGGCAAATGGGTCGCCTTCACCGACTATTCGGATCCACTCACGCGAGCAACGCTGTTCGAGGAAACTATCGCCACCATCGAAAAGTACAAGGACGTCCCCGGGGTGCTGATGTTCGCGCTGGGTAACGAAAGCAATTACGGCCTTTCCTGGTCCAGTTTCGAGATCGAAAACATCCCGCAAGGTGAACAACATGCGGCGAAGGCGCGCTACCTCTACAGCCTCTTCCATGAGCTGATAGTGGCCGGCAAGAAAATCGACCAGCATCATCCGTTCACCATTGTGAACGGCGACCTTCAGTACCTGGACCTCATCGCCGAGATCTGCACCGAGCTGGATGTGATGGGGACCAATGTGTATCGGGGCAAGAGTTTCACCGATTTGTGGGCAGTAGTGGACAGGAAGCTCGATCTGCCTGTTGTTTTATTCGAATTTGGCAGCGACGCATATAACGCCAGGGAAGATCGTGAAGACCAGGCGGCCCAGGCCGGCTTCCTGCGGCACCAATGGCAGGAAATGTACAACAAGGCTTATGGCAAGCAGGAAGAGGGTAATGCCATCGGCGGATTCGTGTTCGAGTGGCGTGACGAGTGGTGGAAGTACCTGCAGGAGGAGAATCTCGATATTCACGACACCCACGCGTCCTGGACCAACGCCGGTTACCAGTTCGATTTTTCGCCCAACCGTAACAACATGAATGAGGAGTGGTTTGGTATTACTGCACTGGGCACAGCCAATGCCGAGGGAGTTTACGAAGCCATACCGCGTATGGCCTATGAGGTGCTGTCGGAAATCTGGCAGCTGGATCCCTACCAGCTTAGTAAAGATGTGCTCAACGAGGCCATCGACAATCTTGTCAATGACGAGGGCGCCTCCAGCGGCAGTGATCCATAAGCGCAGGCGCCGGTGTCGGCACGAGCGTGCCCGCCGGCCGGGTAGCCGACCGTCCCGGATGCTGCAGGCCAGCGGTCCTGACGGGTCCTCAAACGTGGTCGAAAAAATCCAGCGGACTTGCGTAATCCCGATGCGGAATATCATTACCACCGGGTTCTGCGTCTTCGCGATCCAAGTCCATCGGACCCGTCCAGTCCTCAGGCGGTTCGGCCTCTTCCAGGTACATCTCCATCCAGGCCTCCAGATCGATCTCCGCAACCGTGCCATCGAAGAATTGAACCTCGATGGTGCGGTCGTCTTCATCGATCGCGACGACCTCGAAAAGACCTGATCCCGGCCGCCGGTACCAGGCACCTATAACCGGATAAATGTCGGTCATTGGCGGTTCCTCCGTGGCCCCCGGGCTGCTATTATGCGCACCTCAAAACTGGGGGCAGCGCAGCTTGCGCTGCCCTTCTTGTATATTCCTTTTGCCGGTGGCTGGCAAGGCGCGTTGCACAAGTCAATGAAACCAGATGCTTGAGCAGCTGATCAAAATTTTTGTCGTTTTATTCGTGGTGGTGGAACCGCTGTCGCTGGTGCCCCTGTTTGGCAGCCTGACCCGCGGCGGCAGTGAGCGCTATCGTCGTAAAATGGCGCTGAAAGCCACATTTCTTGCTGCCATCATCCTGCTGGTGTTCGCATTTACGGGTAACTGGTTCCTGGGCGCCATGGGCATCAGTTTAGACGCATTCAAAATTGCCGGCGGCCTGCTGCTGTTTATGATCTCCCTGGACATGGTATTCGCACGCCAGTCCGGAGTGCGCTCCACCACGGTGCGTGAACAGGAGGAGGCGCGCTACAAGGAAGACATTTCGGTTTTCCCCCTGGCCTTCCCCCTGATCGCCGGCCCGGGCGCCATGGCCACGCTGTTGCTGCTGGTGGGCGAGGTGCGCGACGATCCCCTGATGTTTGCCGGGCTGATCGGCATTCTCATATTTGTGCTGCTGCTGACCCTGATTTTTATGCTGATCACGCCACTGGTGATGCGCGTGCTCGGGGTGACGGGCGCCAACGTGGTAAGCCGGTTGTTGGGCGTGGTGTTGGTCGCTCTCTCGGTGCAGTACGTAGTAGACGGGATTCGCGGCAGCTTTATGCTTTAGGTCTCAGCCGAGTCGATACAGCAAATCCCACACACCATGTCCCAGTCGCCGGCCGCGCTGCTCGAATTTGGTGAGTGGCCGGGAATCCGGCCTGGGCGCATATAACCCCCGGCCCGTGAGGTTTTCAAAGCGCTCATCAGCTTCCAGCAGCGCCAGCATGTGCTCCGCGTAATTCTCCCAGTCAGTTGCCAGGTGCAGGGTACCGCCAGGTTTCAGCCGGGTGGCCACCAGGTCCAGGAAAGCCGGCTGCACGATGCGGCGTTTGTGATGCCGTTTCTTGGGCCAGGGATCCGGGAAAAATACCAGCACCGTATCAATGCTGGCCTGGGGTATCTGGTCCCTGAGCACCTCCATCGCATCGTGGCTGATAATCCGAACATTGCTGAGATTGCGCTGGTCAATTTCCAGCAGCAGATGGCCGACACCCGGGCGATGTACTTCAATGCCCAGGTAGTCGTTATCGGGGTTGCTTGCGGCCAGGTGCGCCAGAACCGCGCCGTTCCCAAATCCTATTTCCAACACCCGCAGACCCATCGGACGGCGACCGAAAACAGCATCCAGATCCAGTTTTTCACTGCCATGGGCAATACCAAAGCCGGGCCATAGTTCTTCCAGCGCGCGTTTCTGGGACGCTGTGAGTCGGCCTTCACGGCGCACGAAACTGCGCACTGGCCGTCGCCCGTTGGCACCGGCGGCTGGCTTTGCTTGGTCGGCGTTATTGGCCATGCACTTGGTTTCCTGGTTGATACGGGTAAGCTTGCAATGCCGCAGCCCTTGCAGATTGGTGTACGCAGGATATCTGAATTATATGAAACAGTCGGTCCTGGTATTTGTTGTCTGGCTGAGCCTATCGATGCTAGCCATGGCGTTTGCTTCGTTGCCAGTCGATTCGGTGGTTATCGACGGGCGTTTTCTGCCTTTCGGGAATGATTCGTTTTATCACGCGCGCCGCATACTGGATGCCGTTGGCGAGCGCGGCTTTTTTCAGTTTGACGTGACCATGCACGTGCCCGAGGGTAGCTGGGTATCGTGGCCCTGGGGCTATGATCTGCTCATGGCAGGCGCTCTGCAGCTTGCCATGGCCTTCGATTCAAGCATGGATGCCATGAAATTCCTGGCCTACGTGCCGGTGGTCTGGACGGCAGTGAACGCAGCTCTGCTGCTAGCAATTGCCCGGGTAACCAGGCTGCCGTTTTTCTACCAGGCCCTCGCGCTGCTGGGCTTTGCCCTGCTTCCGCTGACGCAAAAACTGCATGGCATCGGTCGCATTGATCACCACTACATGGAGCTGACTTTTGTCTTGTTGGTCAGCTGGACGCTGCTGCGCTGGCTGCGCGGGCCGAGTTCATCCCGGGCTATTGCCTGCGGTTTGGCGCTGGCGGTTGCGCCGGCGTTTCACCATGCCTTGTTCATTCTGCAACTGCCGGTCTTGCTGACACTGCTTATCCTGTGGGCGCAAAAGCAGGCTCTCCCGGCGCGCCAGTTACGCATCGCGGCAGTGGCTTTTCTAAGCGCGACAGTTTTGGTTCTGGCTGGCTCCGAGCCTTTCTGGGACGGGCAGTTTTCCATGGCAACCTTGTCGTGGTTCCATGGCTACATCGCCGTGCTGAGCGCCGGGATCATGGTCTTTACCGCCTGGCGAGAGGTGGACAGGCGGCAGCTGGGACTGCTGGCTATCGGAGCTTTGCTGGCGGCTATGCCTTTGCTTGCCCAGATGATGCTGGCGGGCCAATTCTTGAGTGGCGCCCTGTTTACCAGCACCGCCATTCTCGAAGTGACCAGTCCCGTGCAAATGATGCTGGGTGGGTGGGGGCTGGGCGGCACCCTGAGCCTGTACAGTGGCTTGCTGCTGCTGGTCCCGCTGGTAATGGTTCTGTTGCTGCCCCGGCTGTTCAGGCCCACGGACAGTATGGACACAGGATTTGCCGTCGCGGCCCTGTTTGGACTCGCATTGCTGCTGGTGCAGTACCGGCTCAACTACTTTGGTTTGCCGTTTTTGCTGCTGGGTCCGTTTTATCTGCTGTCCCGGTGGCAGCACCAAGAAAACTGGCCGGGCAAGCCGCTTGCCCTGGCCGCTGTCGTGGTCATGGCGTTGAGCTTGCGCCCGGCACTGAGTGGCGGATTGCTGGAACGCTATCCATTGGCAGGCGATCATCTTTACGAGACC
The DNA here is from genome assembly GCA_041609715.1 of Gammaproteobacteria bacterium. Taxonomy (GTDB): domain Bacteria; phylum Pseudomonadota; class Gammaproteobacteria; order Steroidobacterales; family JABDLF01; genus JABDLF01. The sequence continues at coordinate 3,031 of JBFIQI010000101.1, read as the reverse complement.
GTGCAGCCCCTCATGGCGCCGTTGCATGACGCATGCGCCAGTACGCCGGGGACCGTCATTGCCGCCAACCAGTTCGGGCACTACATCACTTATCATTCGAACTGCAGCGTCATCGCAAATAATTTCTTGTTGACGGCGCTGCATTTTCGCAAGGTGGAAGAGGTGAATGCGCTGTTTCACCTGGCGCCCGGCGAATTACGCAGCCGCTTAAAAAAGCCGGCTTACCTGCTTGCCTACCTGGGCGGCGTGTTCGAAATGCAGGATGGCAAAGTGGTCGTGCGCGACCTGGATGATGTCCGTTCGCGCAACCCGGCGCTCATCGCCAAGCTGTTTTTTGCGACCGGCGATCCCGAGGGATTTACCTTGATCGACGAGGTGCGCCTGAACGTGGACCTTCGGCCACAGCCGGTGCTGGCGAGGCTGTATCGCATCGACCCGGTCGCGCGATAAGTGTAACGGCCAGCAAGCTGCGCTACCCGGGCCAGGAACAGGAACGGGCCGCATGATCCGGAATGGCCGGGCAGCGGCCAATATTCCAAGCGAGTCTGTTTCGCGGCCAACTAGAAGTTGAGAGAAAACTCCAGCCCGGCCTGGCGCGGCCTGCTTGGCCAGGCGATGTCGGCAGGCAAGCCGATAAAGCGCGCGGCGAAAAACCACTCGATGTATTCCTCGTCGAAGAGATTGTTGACATACAAGCGGGTGGCCCAGTTCTGGCTTTCGAGGGCGAAGCTCAGATTGGTCAGATCATAGGCGGATTGCGTGTCGGCATTGTCCAGTGTCCAGTAAGTTCTGCCGCGGTGTTCGAAATCGACCCGGCTGACCAGATTCAGTGCCGTCGATAGCGTTTTCCTGTGCTCCAGCGCGAGATTCAGGCTCCAGACCGGTGCGCCGGGCACTTTACGCCCCACAATGTCGCTCGCCGGCACCAGTACTCCCGCAATACCCTGGTAGCTCTCGATCTTGCTGTCGGTGAAGCTAGCGCCAAAATCTATCCGCAGTGAATCACTCGGCAGGGCGGTGAATTCAAGTTCACCGCCCGTAATCCGGCTTTCAGGGACATTGATATTTGCCTGCGTGCCAGTCTGGTCGAACAGGAAGTATTGCTGATCTGAGTAGTCGATGAAAAACAGCGACAGTCCGCCGCGCAGCCGCCCGCCGGGTGCGGTGCCCTTGAGACCTGCCTCATAGCTGACAAGGGTTTCTTCGCTGAAGCCCGGCATGAAATTACTGCCTGGCGCCAGGTTATTGAAGCCGCCGGCGCGAAATCCCTTGCCAATGGTCAGGTAGGCCAGCAGATCGTCGCTGATGTCGTAAGCCAGGCTGGCTTTGGGTTGCAGTTCTTTAAAGGTCTGGCTGCGGTCCTGGGTCTTGTCCCTGGGGGTTTCCACGTCGTACCGAAACGCGAGCGTCAATTCGAGCTCGTTGGTCAAGTCGTAGCTGAGGTTGCCGAAGGCGGCAAAGTCATTGAGTTCCAGGTCCTGAGCCGCGGGTGGGACTGGGAACCCCAGAAACGTCGTTGCCAGCGAGCGAAACCTGTCCTGAGTGAAATAGCTGAGGCCGGCAACCCAGCGCAGGGAGGCATCGGAATTGGATACCAGGCGCAGTTCCTGTGCAATGGTCTCAGAGTTGTCAACAACGATGATGTCGATGGCTTCGACCAGTGTCTGGTCAAGATCCTGGTCGTTACCGGATTCCACGTCAGTGTATGAAGTAATGGCAGACAAGGTACCCCAACCAAGGTCATAGTCGATCTTCGCGGATGTCTCCCGGGACTTTACGAATGACTCGCCAATACGGTTGGACTGGATTTCGTAGGTCGGGTTGCCAAATAAAATGGGCGGATCCGGTGGTGGCAAAGGCAGCACACCCTCGCTTGCCGGCATGAAGTAGCCAGAGCCGCCATCCTGGTCCAGGTATTGCGCCCTCAGATCGACACTGAGCTTCGAAGTCGGCTGGAACAATAATCGGCCACGGAATGCGGCTGACTCCTTGTAGTCCACGTACTGGTTATTGAGGTAGGCATTTCTCAGTTGTCCCTCGCGGTCCTGGAGCCGGAAGGACGCCCGATACAGCATTTTGTCGCTGGCAAGGGGCCCGGACGCGCTGCCCGAGACGGTGAAATCGTTGCCCTGGGCGGTCGCCAGGCGCAAATTGTATTCCGGTTCCGTTGTCGGCCGGCGCGTGGATACCAGGATAGCGCCGCCAATGGCGTTACGCCCATACAATGCACCCTGAGGTCCACGCAAAACGTCGATACTTTCGACATCAAAAAGCTCTTGTGTCGTCAGCAGGTTGTTGGTTGCGCTGACATCATCGATGCGTAACGACACGGGCGGTTGTCCGGTGCCGCGGTTTTGCCGAACACCGCGAATGATGAGGGTGCTCACACCAACCTCCTGGTCATCGGAGAATCGCAGATTGGGCGTCAGTGATGCGACGCGGTTGACGCGCTCGATGCGGTGACGTTCGATGTCTTCAATCTTGAAGGCCGCGATCGAATCCGGCACGTCCGTGAGTTTCTCTGCACGGTAACGAGACGTAACGACGATTTCTTCGATGCTGTCTTCGTCCACCGGTTGCGAGTGGCCAGGCCCTGCAGCCAGCAGGCTCAAGCAAAGGGTTAGCGCCAGCGCGGTAGCGGGCGCCTTGACTGAATAAGTAGCCAGGGTCGGTTCCTTTTTGGTTGGATGAGCACCATTGCGCCGGTAGCTTGCCACCGGCCGGCGCTGATTATGCCTGTATGGAAAACTCATTGGAAACCCGAAGCCGCGCCGGGTAATCGCAAGCCGAACGCAGCCCGAAACGGCCCCCGGCCGGCGAATCCGGCACCCTGCCGGGCGCCCGGGAACACTAAAGCTGTCAGAGGATATCCGTTCTTGAAACTCGCCTGAGACCCTTAATTTTGGCTATTGGGTTTGACCGTCTCACGCAGTAGACTATTGGCGCGCATTATCCGGCGGGTGTCGTCTAATGGTAGGGCCTCAGCTTCCCAAGCTGAAGACGGGGGTTCGATTCCCCTCACCCGCTCCAT
>JBFIQI010000100.1:0-8398 GCA_041609715.1 Gammaproteobacteria bacterium | reverse complement strand
TGCCGGTGCCAATGTGCGTACTCGGCCTCAACGCAAACCTCAATAAACAGGGTGATATCGCGGGACCGTTCCAACCGGGCGTGGCCGGGGTGCTCCCGGTCTAACTGGTCGCCAAGGGTGTACAGCAATTTGTAAACGGTGCTCCTGTGCTCATCGGTGGTAAACGCAGGTCCTGATTTTATTCCTCCAGAATGGCCAGCACCCGCCGCATCAGCCTTGGCAGCACCTCGCCCGATTTTCCCTGGATGAATATATCGGCGAGATCGGTCAGCGGCGTTCTCTCAGGATTTATCTCCGCAATCATGGCGCCATGGGAATCAGCGTGGCGCCCGAGGCTGGCGGCCGGTTCCACGAGGGCCGACGTGCCCACGGAGAGAAAGACATCTGCGCGGCCAGCGGCTTCGACCGCCCGACGCAGCAAGGTGGGATCGAGCGACTCGCCGAACCAGACGACGTCCGGTCGCAGAGGTGCGCGACAGTCGGGACAGGTGGGCAACTTGTCCGATTCCGAGGGCATCCAGTCGCTGACGGTGCCTTCCCGGGAGCAGCGATTGCGGCGAATGTTGCCATGCAGTTCCAGAATCTCCTGGTTGCCTGCGGCTGCGTGCAGGCCGTCGACATTCTGCGTGATCAGTCTGAAGGATGGCAAAATACGTTCCAGGTGGGCGAGGGCAAAATGCCCGGCATTGGGCGCCACCCGGGCAAGACGCTGACGGCGCCACTGGTACCAGTTCCACACCGTCACGGGATCGCGTGCAAAGGCCTCCGGGGTTGCCAGGTCCTGCGGGCGGTAACGGGACCAGAGCCCGTCCTGGGGGTCACGAAAAGTTGGTATGCCGCTTTCGGCCGAGACACCGGCGCCCGTGGCAACGACAACCGAAGTAGCCTGCGTCAGGATATTGGCCAGTGCGTCGATGCCGGAGATATTTTCTGCGTACCGCGGGTTCACGCCGGTTTGGTGCCGTCAGTCAAATATCCGTCACTGCCCGGCCTTCGCCATCTGTCTGAGAACATAGTGCAGAATGCCGCCATGCTGGAAATACTCGCGTTCTTTTGGCGTATCGATGCGCACGCGGGCCGTGAAAGTTTTGCTGGCGCCATCCGCGTCAGTGGCAGTGACCTGGACATTTTCGGCACGACCATCTTTAAGGCCACTGATATTGTAAGTCTCCTTTCCGGTCAAACCGATTGTTTTGGCGCTCTCGTCATACTCAAACTGCAGCGGCAAGACACCCATGCCAATGAGGTTCGAACGGTGGATCCGCTCGTAGCTTTCAGCGATCACCGCTTTGACACCCAACAGTAGCGTGCCTTTGGCTGCCCAGTCACGGGAGGAACCGGTGCCGTACTCCTTGCCGGCTATTACGATCAAGGGCGTGCCGCGCTCCCGGTACTTGTTTGACGCGTCGTAAATCGTCATTTGTTCGCCTTCTGGCTGCAGGCAGGTCCAACCGCCCTCAGTGCCCGGGGCCAGCTGATTGCGCAGCCGGATATTTGCGAAGGTGCCGCGCACCATGACTTCGTGATTGCCCCTTCTGGAGCCATAAGAATTAAAGTCTTTCGGCTCGATGCCATGTTCGCGCAGATAATTGGCAGCGGGACTATCCACGGCAATGCTGCCCGCCGGCGAGATATGATCCGTGGTTACCGTATCGCCAAGCAATGCCAGTACCCTGGCACCCTCTATATCATTGATTTTGTCGGTTTCCAGGGTCATACCCTCGAAGTAGGGCGGATTGCGTATATAGGTCGATTCCTCCTGCCAGTCGAAACTTTTGCCTTTCGGAATCTGCAGGCTATTCCAATTGTCGTCACCGGCAAACACACTCTCGTAACTGCGCTTGAACATGCCGCTGTCGATATTCTTGAGAATGGTTTCATGAATTTCGCTCTGGCTGGGCCAGATATCCTTAAGATAAACGGCTTCTCCATCCGCGTCTTCTCCCAGCGGGTCTTTGAACAGATCGATGTCCATATTTCCGGCCAGCGCGTAGGCCACAACCAGCGGTGGCGATGCCAGGAAGTTCATCCGCACATAGGGGTGTATGCGGCCCTCAAAGTTACGATTACCCGACAACACCGAGCAGCCAACAATGTCATGTTCGCTCACGGCCGCGGCAATTTCCGGGCGCAGCGGTCCAGAGTTGCCGATGCAAGTGGTGCATCCGTAGCCCACCACATGGAAACCCAGCCCCTGCAGGTCATCGAGCAGCTCAGATTTCTCCAGGTAATCAGTAACAACCTTGGATCCCGGTGCCAGACTGGTTTTTACCCAGGGTTTCGTGCTCAGTCCCCGGGCAAGGGCATTGCGGGCCAGCAGGCCGGCCCCCACCATCACTGCCGGATTCGAGGTATTTGTACAACTGGTGATGGCGGCAATCAGCACGGCGCCATCAGCGATTTCAACCTTGTTACCGTCCAGGCTCAGATCGGCGATGCCTTTTGGCTTGGCCAGAGCGGTGCCCACGGCCATATCGCCACCCTCATTTTCAAACTGCGCCTGACTGCTGTTTTCGGGCACGCGCGTGTTGAGAATGGGTTCCATATGGTGATGAAAAGCTTGTTTTGCCGTACGCAGCGAAATCCTGTCCTGAGGTCGTTTGGGGCCGGCAATGCTGGGTTCCACGGTACCCATATCCAACTCCAGCAAATCGCTGTATTGCGGGTCCGGATCGCCGTCTTCACGCCATAAAGTCTGGGCCCTGGCGTAGGCCTCTACCAGTGCAATACGCTCCGGGCTGCGCCCTGACAGCTTCAGGTAACGCAAAGTCTCACCGTCGATCGGGAAGATGGCACAGGTGCTGCCAAATTCTGGCGACATATTGCCGAGCGTGGCCCGGTCGGCCAGTGGCAGGTTGCCGAGGCCGTCACCAAAAAATTCGACAAACTTGCCCACTACACCTCGATTTCTGAGCATCTCCGTGACGGTGAGTACCAGGTCGGTGGCGGTGGCCCCTTCGGGCAGGTTGCCAGTCAGCTTGAAGCCCACAACCCTGGGAATCAGCATGGTGATGGGCTGACCCAGCATGGCGGCCTCGGCCTCAATACCACCGACACCCCAGCCCAGAACGCCCAGGCCGTTGATCATAGTAGTGTGGGAGTCGGTACCGACCAGCGTGTCGGGATAGGCGGTCAATTCCCCGTCTGACTGCGCGTCAAAGACCACGCGACCCAGGTACTCGAGGTTAACCTGGTGCACAATGCCGGTGTTGGGTGGCACAACCTTGAAGTTCTGGAAGGCCTTCTGGCCCCAGCGCAGGAATGCGTAGCGCTCGCGGTTGCGGCTGAATTCGATCTTGTTATTGGCGTCCAGCGCATCCAGGCTGCCGTAGCGATCCACCTGCACCGAGTGGTCAATGACCAGCTCGGCGGGCGAAAGCGGATTGATGGCGTCGGCGTCGCCGCCCAGTGCCACCATGGCGTCACGCATCGCCGCCAGGTCGACTACGGCAGGGACCCCGGTAAAGTCCTGCAGGATGACCCGTGCTGGTGTAAAGGAAATTTCTTCGCTCGGCTGCGCATTGGGATCCCACTTGGCTATGGCACGGATATCGTCGGCCGTCACGTTCTCGCCATCCTCGTGGCGCAACAGGTTTTCCAAAAGGATTTTGAGAGAGAAGGGCAAACGCGACAGGTCGATGTCGTCGACTGCGTCCAGTTTAAAAATATTGTAAGTCCGACCGTCAACTTTCAGAGCCTGGCGGGCACCGAACGAGTCCTTCATGATAGCTCCCGGGTCAAAATGGGTTCTTGGGAAACCTCCAGTATATCAAAGCCCCGCCCTTACTCTCAGTGCGCGCAAGCCTATTTGTGCAAGCGGGGCGCGTGCCTGGAGCCGGCGCGGATGACGCCTCCGCCCAGACATAGATCACCGGCATAAAAAACCGCGAACTGCCCGGGCGTGACGGCGCGCTGGGCCTCATGAAAGCTCACTGCCAGCTTGTCATCGGCGCCAATGCTGACTTCGCAGGCCTGGTCGGTTTGTCGATAGCGCAATCTGACATGACAGGAAAAATTCTTCGCCGGCGGTTGGCCGGCTATCCAGCTGGCATCTTCGATCTCGGCGGTCTGTGAAAACAGCAAGGGGTGGTCATGGCCCTGGGCAACCACCAGCGTGTTGCTGCTGATTTCCTTGGCTACCACGTACCATGGCGCTTCGTTGCCGCCCCGGATTCCGCCCAATCCCAGGCCCTGTCTCTGTCCAAGGGTGTAAAACATCAGGCCTCGATGATTGCCCACCAGGGTGCCATCGGGTGTGCGTATCTCGCCGGGTTGCGCCGGCAGGAATTGACCAAGGAACTCGGTGAAGTCGCGCTCGCCGATAAAACAGATGCCGGTACTGTCTTTTTTACGAAAGACTTCGAGACCTGCTTCCATGGCCATGGCGCGAACTTCTGATTTCAACAGAGCACCCAGCGGAAAAATAGAATCTGCAAGACCAGCCTGATCCACCGCCGCCAGAAAGTATGTCTGGTCTTTGGTCTGGTCGGCGGCTTTCAGCAGCTGCCAGCCGTCATCGGTCTTTTGGCTGCGGGCATAGTGTCCAGTTGCTACCTGGGTAGCACCGAGTCGCCTGGCATAATCCTTGAATACGCCAAATTTGATTTCACGGTTGCAAAGCACATCCGGGTTCGGCGTGCGCCCCGCTTCATACTCATCGAGAAAATATTGAAACACGCGCTCTCGATATTCCCGTGCGAAGTTTACTTTGTGCAGGGGGATGTCGAGATCCTCGCAGACACGACGCGCATCCTGAAAATCGGCCGCTGCCGTGCAGTAAGCTTCTTCGTCCTCCTCCCAGTTCACCATGAAGAGGCCCTGCACATCGCGACCCTCGCGCTTCAGGCACAGCGCCGCAACGGCGGAGTCAACTCCGCCGGACATGCCGACGATAATGCGATCGCTGTTGGTTGCAGGGCTCATGGCGCAATTCTAACCGAGCGCCTGAACGGGAGCAGTTCGTTATTCAAATAGCCTTGGCTTTGCCAAGTAGTGCGTCCAGTTCGTCATCGGCCACCAGGGCCAGGGGATAGCGATTACCGGCCTGGTAATCGCCAAGCGTGCGCATCACCAGTGGGCTGCGCAGGCGCGCCGACTGCTTTTCGATATCTGCGCTGCTCAGCCACAAGGCCCGCTCGATGCCCGCATCCAGGATACGGTCCGGATCATGGCCAATGGGCTTGGCGGCAAAAGCGACTCGCAGAATTGTCACCTGCTTGCGGGGGTGGCGCCACAGATAGAGCCCTACCACCGCCATGGGACGTACATGCCAGGCGGATTCTTCGAGGGTCTCGCGAGCCACCGCTTCGATGAGGGATTCGTTTTCCTCCAGGTGACCCGCTGGCTGGTTGAGAACCAGGCGGCCATTGCTGGTTTCCTCCACCATCAGAAAGCGGCCCTGCCGTTCAACTACGGCCGCAACGGTTACTCGGGGATACCAGCGCATGCTTAAATTATACGGATTGGCCGGATTGAGAGGGCTCGATTCTTGTGATACAGGTCACACTTCCGGCAAAAAAAACTTCATAAGTATTAAATATATGGCTTCGTTTGTTCACATAATTCCTGCGTCTAGGTATGCTCCAGAACAGATTTGATGATCCAGCCATAGAATGAGAGCGGGGCCCATGGCAAGCCAGAGCAAATTTTGTCGCGAGACAACCAAGTTTGAAATAACCGGGGCAGCTTGCAAGGGCAGCCACTCGCAGCTGGCCGTTCAGGACGGGCTTGGAATGTCCTGGTTCAGCCTGCTGCTGGTGGCACTGGCCATGGCGCTGTTCAGCGCGCCCGACCTGGCCCGGGCTGGCATGGATGAGACGACCTACACATTTTCACCGCGATTTGGCACGCGCAAGATCGAGTTGAGTGCCACCGATAAACAACATCTGGATGAGATCGCTGCCGAATGGCAGGGCCTGGAAATCGTTTCCCTCGAGGTAGTGGGTCACACCGACAATATTCCCATCGCCCCTCAAAACCGCAAAGAATTTGCCAACAACCAGGTTCTGTCCGAGGCTCGGGCGCGCACGGTGGCAGATTACCTGGCGGGCCGCCTGCAGGTGCCGGCCACGCGCATACGGGTCATTGGTATGGGTGATCGACAGCCGGTGGCCAGCAATAGGAATGCCGGTGGCCGGGCGCAAAACCGGCGAGTCGATGTGACGCTGAGAGCGGCCGCAGCCGCGGTACCCGCCAGCTTGCCGGCGGCGCCCGCCGCCGCGGGTCCGGCGGTCCTGCAAAGAGCCCGCGTGCTGATCGATCAGGGCAAGGCATCCGAGGCGTTTCGTTTACTCCGAACTGTCGAGTCCGAGATGATCGGTGACAGCGATTATGATTATTTGTACGGCCTGGCCGCGCTGGAAAGTAATGATCTGGGTGAGGCCATGTTTGCCTTGCAACGGGCCGTGGAACTGGATCCCGGCTACGCTGCGGCACGTATGGAACTGGCGAGAGCGCACTTTCAGACGGGCGACTTGCCCGAGGCCAAGCGACAGTTTGAAATGCTTGCCGGCCAGAACCCGCCGGAAACGGCCCGCGCTGCAATTCTCCAGCGACTGGCGGTGATTAATCGTACCCTGTCATTGCTGGAACCCAAGCTGCAGTACTACCTGCGTGCGGGCAGTGGCTATGACAGCAATGCCAACAGCGCCACCGACCTGAACAGTTTCCTGGGATTTGATCTCAGCGAACAGAGTCAGGAGACTTCAAGTCCGTTCGCCATGGCGGGGGGTGGCCTGCGTTACCTTCGGCCACACTCAGCAACGCTGGTGCTCGATACCCGGCTGGACTTGTCACACCGCGCTAATTTTGATGCCTCGTTTGTGGATAGCACGGCGGCGAGGTTTAGCGTGGGGCTGCGCCAGGAAAAGGAAACCCAGGTACGCAGCCTGGGTATTCAAGGCTATCGTCAACATGTGGACGGTAGTTTGAACAGCCAGGGCCTGGCCATTTCCGGTCAGTGGAATTTTGAGCTGGATGAAAAGTGGCAGTTGGGTGTGCTCGGTCGCATCGGCACCACGCGCTATGGCGACAGCCTCAAGGTGAAAAATGTTTATGAATACCTGGGTGGCGTATCGGCCGCCATGCGCTTTGGTGATGACGAGCAGGGCAGCTTCGGTGTGTCCGTGGTTTATGGCATGGATGAACCCATTGAAGATGGTTCCCGATATGCCCGGGACCTCTACGGCATCAATTCCTTCCTGAACTGGGCCTTTTCTGGCTCCCTGCAGGGCAACCTGTCCGTGGGAGTCCTTCAGGCCGACTACGAGGAGGTATTCTTCCCGCTTCAATACAGCAGTCCACGGGAAGATACGCTCACCCAGGCGCGCCTTGCGGCGTTCTGGAAATTCCGCCCGGAATGGATCCTGAACCCTTCTCTGGCCTGGTATTCCAACAGCACGGACGTGGAGATTTTCGAATTTGACCGTTTCGAGCTCATGATCTCGGTTTCGCGGGTGTGGTAACTGGATCACGGATCAACCGATAACTGTTTCACGGTTGCACTGATACGCCGCTCACATATTTGCAAAAAAGTGTTATCTATCGGTTTTTTATGAGATTTTTTGTGACATGATTCACGCCGGAATATATCAATCAGGGGTAACTTGCTGTGGACACCGGGAGATTCCGGTGGACTTTCAACTCACAGCATAGGTAGGAAGACGATGAACATTCTGAAGACCGTTAAGACTCTGCGATTGGCGCTTGTGGTCCTGGCCCTTGGCCTGCCACTGGGTGCCTACGCAGAAGATGCCGGTAAAGCACTGTTCGTTTACGGGCAGGCTTTCGTCGTTTCTCCCGACGGTGAGCGCCAAGCGCTGACCAAGGGCGAAGCGGTGCAGTCCGGTGACAAAGTAGTGACCTCGGTAAACGGGCGTGTGCAGTTGCGCATGGCCGACGGCGGGTTGCTGGCAATCAGCCCCAATTCCGAGTTCCTGATCGAGGAATACAACTATGCGGCCGGGCAGGGCGCAGAGCGCGTCGCTGCCAACAACGAGCCGCGTAGCTTTTATGTTCTTCTCAAAGGCGGCTTCCGTTCCATAACGGGAGCAATCGGCAAGGAGAACAAGGCCGCATACCGTGTGCGTACGCCGGTGGCCACCATTGGTATTCGAGGCACGGATTACACGGCGGTCTTCTGCTCCGGTGATTGCGTTGGTGGCAAGCGTGACGGACTTTACGTCTCGGTTGCCGAAGGCGGTGTCTTCATGAAGAACAAGGCCGGCATGCTTGCACTCGAGCCGGGTGACTTTGGCTTCGTGGCTGGCCCGAACAGCAAGCCGGTACGCTCGGCAGTGTCTGCCGAGAAGATTGCCGAACAGCGCGGCAGCGACGAGGTTCCCGCTGAAGTGGCCCCGGCCAGCGAAGACGGTGACAGCCTGCTGGGCGGCGGTGGCGG
>JBFIQI010000099.1:0-8543 GCA_041609715.1 Gammaproteobacteria bacterium | reverse complement strand
GGGGTGATTGGTCAAAGTCGTGAAAGAAACGTGCATAGGCTTCTGCAAGTCTTGCCAGATAAGCATACTCCATGGTCTGCTCGTAGTGGTGGCCCCGGCGACCGACCCGCTCGAGCAGCACATCCGCCGGCGCCTGCAGATAAACGACCAGGTCCGGACTGGGTGCATCCATAGCACATTTTTCATACACCATCTCGTAGAGCTGGAGTTCGTGCGGATCCAGATTGAGCTGGGCAAACAGTCGGTCCTTGTCCAGCATGAAATCAGAAACGCGTACCCCGCCGAACAGATCGGCCTGACGTAACTCCTGCACCTGGCGGGCGCGCTGAAACAAGAAATGCAGCTGGGTTGGCAAGGCCGCCGACCGTGGATCTTCATAAAACCTGGGCAGGAACGGGTTTTCTTCAGGTTGCTCCAGCAACAAGTCGGCCTTGAGGCTATCGGCCAGTCGCCGTGCCAGGCTGGTCTTGCCGACACCGATGGGTCCTTCGATTACCACGTAGCGAAGATGCTCGTTGCTGCCCAAGCGCTGTTACCCCAGTCTTTCAAGTCCCTGCTGGCCAACTGCTGCGGCCAGCTTCTCGGCGACGCCGACACCGGGGATTTCCAGGCGCGGCGCGAGTTCCGCAAGCGGATAGAGTACAAAATTTCTTTGACCGAGACCCGGATGGGGAATGATCAGATCCTGCAGGCTTAGGTGCAGGCTCCCAAACACCAGGATGTCGAGGTCCAGAGCGCGCGGTCCCCAGCGCCGCGCCTGTCGGTCGCGCCCCGCCTGCCGCTCGATTTGCTGCAGTTCCCGCAGCAAACCAGCGGGTTCCAGCGTGGTCAGCGCGGCGCATACTGAATTGAGGTAGTCCGGCTGGTCCTGGGGCCCCATGGGCTTGCTGCGATAAAGTGCGGACTGCCTCAGGCCCACAACGCCCGGGAGCTTGCCTATGGCGGCGCTGGCCGCCGCGAGGCTTGACCGGCAGTCTCCGAGGTTGGCGCCCAGCCCAATATAAACCGGCAGCCAGCGTGATCCATCAGCCATCGCCCCCGGTCCTCTGGCCGCGAGTCCTGCGACGCCTGCGGCGCGGGCCCGCCCGGTCGGTGCGCGCGGGCTTGCCGGCGCCGGTCAGCTTGCTGCGCTCGGCGGGGCTCATCGCCTGCAGCTTGGTCCACCACTCCCCGAGTTCCGGATCCTCCTCGCCCGCTGCAATGCGCAGCAGCAGAAAATCATAAGCAGCCCGAAACCGGGGATGCTCAACCAGTCGCAGGGGCCGCTTGCCGCGCCGAAAGCGAAAACGTCTTTGCATTACGAACATCTCGCGCATCGGCGTCACGAACCTGCGTGGCACGGAGATATGGCCTTGCTGCTGTCTGGCGATTTCCTGGCTGGCCAGCGTCAATGCCTGGATCGGGCTTTCGCCCTCGGCCTCATAGCGATCGGCCAGCTCCCGCACCGGACCCCACAGAAACAAGGCGAACAGAAAAAATGGCGTCACCGGCAAATCCTGCGCCACCCGGTTGTCGGTATTCTCGAGACCGATACCAACCAGAGTGCGATAACTCCCCTCGCCTTCGGCATTAAGTGCCCGGTGAGTGAGAGGCAGCATATGCTCCAGCAGGCCATAATGATTGAGCAGTTCGAAAGTCTGGGCCGCGCTGCCGGCGAGGAACAGTTTGAGAGTCTCCTCGAAGAGGCGCGCCGGGGAAACTTCCGCAAGCAATTCGCCCAACTCGAACAAAGGCGCCTCGGTGACCGGTTCGATACGAAACCCCAACTTGGCCGCGAAGCGCACGGCGCGCAGCATGCGCACCGGGTCCTCTCGATAACGTTCGACTGCATCGCCGATCATGCGCAGGCGACCCTTTTCCAGGTCCTCGACGCCACCGCTGTAGTCCCAGACTGAATAGTCCGCGATGTTGTAATAAAGCGCGTTGACAGTGAAGTCGCGACGCCACACGTCCTCGTCGATCGTGCCGTACAAGTTGTCCCGGAGTATTCGGCCGCCATCGGCGACCACCCGATCATTTTCAGGCTCGGGTTCACCGTCATGGGCCGCGCGAAAAGTCGCGACTTCTATATAGTCGCGCCCGAAATGGACATGGGCCAGGCGAAAGCGTCGGCCGATCAGCCGGCTATTACGAAAGACACGACGCACTTCCTCCGGATGCGCATCGGTGACGATATCGAAATCCTTGGGCTCGCGCCCCAGCAACAGGTCGCGCACACCACCGCCCACCAGAAAAGCCTGGTAGCCCTGATCTTTCAACCGATACAGCACCTTCAGCGCCTGCTGGGAGATGCTTTTTCTGGAAATGTTGTGCCCGGAGCGGGGAATGATCGTGACGGGGGATGGTGCTGATTTTGTGCAAACTTGATCCAATAATTTTTCCGGCTTGAGCCCCATTAAACCGCGCGTATAATACCACCGTTGCCTGCCAGCAACGCCACTCAGGCAGCGCGCTCGCTCCCTTCGTCTAGCGGTTCAGGACATCGCCCTCTCAAGGCGGGAACACGGGTTCGATTCCCGTAGGGAGCGCCATCTTCCGGTGCGTGGACAGTGCTTACCAGCCTGCGCGGCGGTCCTTGCCCGAACGCCTGCCAAAACGGTCAGGCTCTCTGGTCAGCAGATTGCCGGCCCTGCGGTCGTTGCAAATTCGACGATCCGCGACCCGGCGCTCGGGTCCCTTGTAAACGGGACGCCGCCCCAGGATACGCCCATAAACTGTGAGTAGACTCTGTTTGATTTCGACGCCCCCCGAGCATATTTTTTCGTTGTTTTTTTGGGCCTCCCTGCCAGACTATCCGGGCATTCTCTGCCGCGCTTGCCTGTGTGTCAAAGGTCAAGCAAGAACCGTGCCGACGCTCCCGGGTACCTTGACATTCAGGCCCTTGCAGTTGGCCCTTCCCGCGAACCTGGCTCGAATATGTAAAGTATGTCGACTCTTCCCGCCCTGTGGCAAGTGATGGCGCCTACGGGGCCTCGCCGACCTTTGTGACCGGCTTCGCGGAATGCCATCGGTCTTTCGGCCTATCTTGTGAGTTCCCGGGCGAGGGCTGCACAGTGCATGAGGATGATCTGGTTTCCGACCGCGAATTCCGCTGTCGACGCTCACTGTTCTGGGATTTCGTGGCCAGTTGCGCCCTGCTGCTGCTCCTGCTGGCAGTTTATACCTGAACCCTGGCCTGCCCCCGGACCCTGCCGAAATCGAAGCCAAGCCATTGTTTAACATAACGAAGTAAGCCGCGATCTGTGACTGTGATCACGCAGGATCGCCGCGACCTCCCCTACAATGACGACCAAACCACGGAGTGTCCCATGCCCGACCAAAAACACATCAGCACCGTTGTCTTACCCGAATCGATCCGCGTTGCGTCCCGTGCCCGACGCGGACGCACCCAGCAGGCCGCGAACGTAAAGCCGCGTTCCGCCCGGGTAAGAGACAAGCAGGCGAACCCGCAAAAATAAAAGCCCCGCATATGGCGGGGCTCCAGGGTTTTTTGCTCTTATCAATTCTTGTTTTTATAACAAGCTACTTCATCCGAATGTGGGCGCGGGTTTCTTGATGCCCCACTGACCTCACTTCACCTCAGAATCGAAGCGGCTATTCCAACCAGGCCGCGCAGCAGCAAACCAGTTATTGCATCCCCATGCCGGTTTGCCCCCACCAACGGCTGCTGGCTGTAAGAATGCTATGCAAGGCTGATGCCAGATTATGAAAACTCATATTTTTCAAAAGTTTACAATTTAATATCCAAGCGGTTTGCCAAGTATCTGTAAACATTCCCGACATAATCGGCCACCGGGGCATGAGATTATGTAAAAAAAACCGACATTTGAGGTCCTGCGTCGCCGGCCGAATGTGACGCCGGTCACAGTTTTATCCTGATTTGTCAGCTATTATTGCTAACTTGCTGATACTTCGAAAAGGAACAAGCATGCAAACCACCAAGGTAAGCAGCTCGGAAAAGGAAGATACCCACCAGTCCATCAGCGCGACACCCCGCATCTCGGTTGTCGCAGGCGCCGAAACACGGGCACCCGCCTCGACCCAAGCCAATGTCGATCGAGACTGGGACCCCTATGTAGTCTGGAAAAAACTGATCAGGCGGAACCCCGATACGGCCTGAGCCCCTCTCTGCGTCATAACGGTCACCGGCCCGCCTGTGGGCAACGGGTTGACCGAATGCTCCCGTTAACCGGGCCGGCATTCATTGCCGGCGCCCGGGTGGCTGGCCACCACAAAAAATACGCGATAACCCGCTGCCGACATTTCATGCTGCCTGGAATTCCGGGATAGGCTAGGCTTGGTGCGGCAGGCATGATTCGTGGCCGGCTGACTCCAATGCCAGAACTGTCATTTGCACATGTAACTATTCAATAAAACAATGACTTAAAATACTTTATTACTGTGATACATAAAAAAAGAAGCGGCTTCATCGCTGCCGTTTTGCTGGTGACGGCGGCGGCCGGCACCGGGGCGGGCCCACCGGTATTCAGCGACGCGCGCCTGGCCACCAGCATCAATTCAGCAGCCGTGCGCGAGGCAATTACCCGGCTGGACCAGCTGGCAAGGGACCAGGATACCGACGGCCTGTGGGCGGCCATCGTCGCCATCGAGCGGGCACAGTACCGGGACCTCGTTGCAAAGCCCTACCTCAGATACCACGCTGTGATGCGCATGGCCCAGGTGCCTGAGACACCCGCAGCGCGTACCGGGCTGACCCGGTATCTGGGCTCCAGCGACTTTGTGCAGGTCTGGTTTGACGAGAGCGGTCATCAGATTCCGGTCCAGGTTTTCGACGCAGCCAGCGCCGCCCGTTTTGCCCTGGGAAGCTGGAATCGCCGGGCCTGGTCCGAGCAAACCCGTAGCGATCTGGCGGCCGGCCGGACAGCGTTCCTGGCCGCCTGGGTGCAAGCCGCCACGGCCAGCGGGGAACGATTCGCCAGTGACGGCATTCAGGACGCCTTGTCCAATGCCCCTCCCGCCGACCTGCAGCTGGTCAGGGAGGAACTGATCGCCCGGCTGCCGCGGGGTGAGCCTGTCGCCGCCATGGCCCGCACGGTGGCCATACAACTGCGCGACGTGGGGCTAGCCAGCCTGGTGATGGGCCTGGCGGATACTCCTGAAGCCCTGGCGATGCTCAACAGTGTCAGCCGCTTTTCGCAGCCCAGGCAGCTGGAATTGCTGGAGACGGCCTTATCGCGTCATGACCTCGGCTCTGCCGCCATATACCGGCTTGGGAGCCTGCCCTTGCCGGACGCAGAGCGCCTGCTCATTGCGCATCTGGATTCAAGCGCGCTGGGCGGCAGCGCCGCAGCAGCGCTGGCCCGCAAAGCCAACCCGGCGCTGGTCGATGAACTGGCTGATATCGTTCGTGACCAAAACCGCCCCGCTGCCCAGATGCGGGCAGTGCTCGCCCTGCGCCTGGCCCCCGATGGCATCGGCCTCGGGGTGCTCGAGGTGTTGGCCGAAGATAACCGGGTACAGCCTGCGGTGCGAAGTGAGATTGCACGGAGGCTGCCGTGAACCGACAGCACGCCCTGGCGGCGGTTGCCAGCCTGTTTTGTTCGGGCCTTGCCTATGGTCAATGCGTATTTGATGCCGTCGGCACGATCTCCAATCCCGGTGACCCGAGCTGTCGCGATAATTTCCTGGTTTACACCGCGAGCACGGACAGCGGCAGCAGCATCGCGCTCGGCTACGCCGTCCCGCGGCCGGTGGATTCTCAGACACCAATACCGGGTTTTCGCAGTTATCAATCATTGTTTGAGCGCCACCAGTCTCTGCTCACGGACTTTCCCCTGGCCATAGACGGCCAGGTCATTGGTCAATCCCTGGCCAACCGGGACATCTGGGCCTACATGATTTCCGATCCCGATGGCCTTACCCATGATGGTCTGCCAGAGCCCGCCATGCTGGTAAACGGCGGCATCCACGCGCGTGAGTGGCAATCTCCCGAGGCGGTCAGCGACCTCCTGGAACACCTGGTGGAACAAAGCCAGGACGCGGGCCTCATTCAGTACCTGGTCGAAAACATCAACACCGTCGTGATACCGGTGTTGAATGTGGACGGCTTTTTGCAAACCCAGCGTTTTCCGGATCGCGTGATGGCCTCCCGCGAACAGCCCCGCGACGGTCGGATGCGCCGCAAGAATATGCGTCACCCGGACCGTCCACAGCCGGTGGACGACAGCCTGCAAACCACCGATGACAATTTCTTCGGCGTAGACCTCAACCGCAACCAGTCCGTGGGTTTCATGAATCCCCGGCGATCATCGCCCAATCCGGTAAGCCTGGTGCATCACGGGCCGGCGCCCCAGTCCGAGCCTGAATCCCGGGCGCTGGCAGCAGCGGCCCAGCTGGGACCGGCCGAGCGCCTGCGCTTTTATGTGGACACCCACTCGTTCACCCAGATTCTGCTGGCACCCATGACGGGCAACAGGCGCCGTGACGCCATCACCGCGACCCTGGGCGCCCGGGTACGCGCAGTAACCGCCAACAAATATGCCTGGGGGCCCAGCAACCCGGGCACTGAAATCGGTTCCACCGACGGGTACTTTGCGGCCACCTATCAGATTCCCGCCTGGACCCTGGAAACAGAACCCGGACCGGCCGCTGGCACGCAGTACGGTGGCACCAGTCACGGCCATGCCGGTTTCGTGCTGCCGGCCACCGAGGTCCGGTGCATGAAAGAGGAACTGACACCCAGTTTCCTGCTGGCTTTTTACCGCATGGCCGGACCGGCATACGTCACGGAGGCTGTAATCAGCGCAGCCGACGACCCCACGGATTTTTATTTTCATGCGCGCTGGCTGCCCGCCGGTGACCGGA
This sequence comes from Gammaproteobacteria bacterium, assembly GCA_041609715.1. Lineage (GTDB taxonomy): Bacteria > Pseudomonadota > Gammaproteobacteria > Steroidobacterales > JABDLF01 > JABDLF01. The sequence goes on along the minus strand of JBFIQI010000099.1, from coordinate 1,718 downwards.
GTCGCGACCAGCAACTTGTCGTAAACCGCGCCCTTGTTCCAGGTGCCGATTACCGGCTTTGGCTGGCATTCAGCAAGCCAATGCGCTGGCGTAACGCGGCAGGCAACATTGCCAGTTTTCCGGGGCAACGCGTGGCGTTGCTGCCGCGCATCGCCCTGGAAGCGCCGACCCTCGGCAGCGTGCAAGTGCTGTCGGGTGACTCCGGAGCATGGCTGGCAAACGCCAACACCCGGCCGCCGGATCAGGCGCCGGATGGCTATGCGCGTTATCGGGACGACGCCGTGGCCCTGGCATTTACGCTGGATCCCGGGCTGGGTATTACCGGCACCACTCCCATGATCCTCAGCGTTTCTGCTGAAGACCTGTCACGCCAGCTCATCGATGCCGATCCGGCAACGGCGAGCGACTGGCGCAATGGCGGTTGGAGCGGTCTCGAAAATGCTATGGGTACGCCGGGCGATGTCGGCGGCGCTGATTGCACGCTCACGCCTTTCAGCTCCACAGATCCGGCCGCGTCGGCGCCCGCCCCTGCCGGGAGCTGCGCGGCTGCCGGCACCAGCCCGCCCCCGGCGTTTCAGCGCATGCCTTTGACACAGCTGCCGCCGCGTACCTGCGTAACGCCGAATAATCTGCCCTCCACTCCGCCTCCGCCGGCGGGTGGTGGCAGTGGTGGTGGCAGTGGTGGTGGCGCAGTCCTGTGGCTGCTCCTGCAAGCGCTGTTGCTATCCGGCCGCAAGTTCCCGGCGGACAATGCCGTGCCATCCGGGCGACCATGACGGCACATCACCGCCAGCAAGTGCCGGCGGGACTGCCGAGGCGCCTGGCCGCCGCTTTGTATGATTTGCTGTTGCTGATCGCCTTGTGGATGGTGGTCTCCGCCTTGTTTCTGCCGCTGGCCGGCGGCAACGCGCCCATGCCGGGCAGTGCGCTTGTTCACTGGCACCGGCTGGCGCTGGTGCTTGCCACGGCCGGATTCTTCATCGCATTCTGGAAGTCTGGCGGGCAGACGCTTGGCATGCGTGCATGGGGGATCAAGCTGGTGCGCGCAGACGGCAAGGCTGCCACCTGGCGCGACTGTACCGTTCGATTCCTGGCCGCCCTGCTCTCCCTCCTGCCCCTAGGCGCAGGCTTCTGGTGGGCGGCGTTCGATACCAACAAGCGCGCCTGGCACGATCTGTTATCCGGCACCCGCCTGCGCCGGGTGATTCGTTCCTGATGAGTTTCAGCGAACGCGCAGCAAAGCCACCCAGGTTATGAGAATCATTATCAGGGTTGGCAACCAGGCAGTCAGAAACGGATTCAGGTTGAATACCTCACCGCTGTTGAGCATGGTCTTGGATGCCAAAAAGTAGGCGACCCCCAGCACCACACCAATGAGTAATCGCTGGCCGGTGCCAGTTGAGCGCAGCGGGCCGAACACAAAAGGCAGCGCCAGCAAGGCCATAAACAGAATGGAACAGACCGTGGCTGTGCGCGACCAGACTGCCACTTCATAGCTGCGCGTTTCCAGGCCTCCGTCTTTTAGATAACGGATGTATCGCAACAGACTCGCGCCCGCCAGCCGCTCCGGGTCAACAACCGACAGGCTCAGCACCTCGGGATTCAGACGACTGGTTCGCAGGGCCAGTGCTTCGCGAATGGTCGTAACGCCATTCTCATCGAAACGCGTCTGTTGAAAATCCTGTAGCAGCCAGCGCTGGCGCGCCTCGATGCGCGCC
>JBFIQI010000098.1:0-8592 GCA_041609715.1 Gammaproteobacteria bacterium | reverse complement strand
CGGACATCGACGGGATCAACCCCGGCGACGTGGTCACGGTGGACGGTCTGGCGGGCTCTCCCAACGACGTGTTCTGGGAGATCTTCGACGAGTTCGGCAACCCGGTGAGGGAGGGCGAGTCCAAGTTCCACCTGTCCTGCTCGGATGACGACATGGATGGGCCCGAGGACTGCGGCAAGCTACAGGGCAACGGCAAGGACACCAGTTCTTCGCTGATCAACGAGTGGCTGCTGGAGGGCATTGTCGACAGCGACGAAGAGCTGATCTGCACAGTCAACACCGAGCCAAATCCGGATGACTACTTGCAGGCCTGCGAATTCGTGGCCGAGCCGGGCGCATCGTGTGCGACCGAGGACAAGCCCAAGAGCCTGACCTTCCGATACACGCCGTCGGGTTGCGACAACCCGCTCAACAACAACGACCAGGAAGGCCGGTTTGTTTGTGAAGGCGGAGCGCTGGATGCCAACGAGGCGGCCACGTTCAGTCTGACCAATAACCAGGACAAGTACACGTACGATCCGCCGGACGGCGCGTTGCAGCCTGGCGAACTGATCACCATCACGTCCATCGGCAACGATTTCGAAAGTAATTTCGAATTCCAGCTGGCGGGCAATACGACGCAGACCTATGAGATCCATACGTCGTGCTCCAAGGCCCTGGCCGTGGGTGATGTGTTCGGCAGCTTCGAATTGGTCGGCTTTAACGGCAAGACGGGTGGCCAGCTAGTGAAGTACGCCTACATTGTGTCCAATAGCGGACCTGGTACGGTGAGCAACATCTCGATCGTTGACGACGAACCGATCGGTGTCGTTGACAGTGGGCTGGAGCTCACGGAAGGAGGCAGCCTGACGCGTTATGCCGAGGCCTTCATCCAGGCGACCACCACCAACACGGTAACGGTGACGGGCGACAATCCCATTACGCTGGCTTGCGAAGCCACCGACAGCGTGACCGTGCTGGAGGTCGAACCGCCGGCAACCTGCGAAACGGATGGCAAGCCGAGAGCGTTGGTATTCGAGTACACCGGCGAAAGCTGTGCAGCCAGCAGCAATGATCAGAATGATAAGCACAAGTGCTCTGATCTTGGCGTGCTGGATGGGGCTGTGAGCTTTACTTACACCGGTAAGAATGACAGCAAGATCGGCTTCTTCCCGGCGGACAGCGACATAGAGCCAGGTGGTCGGGTGACACTGGAAGCTTTTGCGCGGGATACGCTGGATTCCAACAGCAAGCTCATTATTACCGACGGTAATGGTGACACGCAGATTCAGGAAATCCACACCTCGTGTTCGGCGCCGCTTAATGTGGGAGACCAGTACGGCAGCTTGATTCTGCGAGAATTCATTCCGCGGAATTAGTCGAGCCACTTTGCTGACAGAGATGAGGCGGGCAGCGAAAGCTGCCCGCCTTGTTTTTATTGGCAATTCCGCTTTGAAGTGTTCCCCATCGCGCCTCGGATGTCGGCGCCCATCCCATCCGGAGGAGGTGAAGTGGGTCGACTGTACAAATAAGTGACCGGGTTGGTTGGTCAGCCCACCGCCGGGTCGTACAATAGTGGCCAGCGGGGCAATCCGTCCCGCAAGCGGATGCCGGCTATGAATGACCCTGTTTACCTTGACTATGCTGCCACCACGCCGGTGGACCCGCGGGTGGCCGAGCGCATGTGCGAGTGCCTGACCATGGAGGGCAGTTTCGCCAATCCGGCCTCGAGTTCCCATTGCCTGGGGCGGACGGCCAAGGGCGTGGTGGAAATGGCGCGCCGGGAAGTGGCGACCCTGGTCAACTGCGATCCGCGGGAAATCGTCTGGACCTCGGGCGCCACCGAATCCGACAACCTGGCCATCAAGGGCGTGGCGCATTTTTACCAGGACAATGGCAAGCACATCATCACCTGCCGCACCGAGCACAAGGCGGTGTTGGATACCTGCAAGCAACTGGAACGCGAGGGTTACCAGGTCACCTACCTGGTGCCCTGCTGCGAGGGCATGGTGTCCCGGGCCCAGCTGGAGCAGGCCCTGCGCGATGACACCATCCTGGTGTCCATCATGCATGTGAACAACGAGGTGGGCGTGGTGCAGGATATCGAGACCTTTGGCGAAATCTGTCATGCACGCGACATTCTCTTCCACGTGGACGCCGCCCAGAGCGCCGGCAAACTGCCCATTGATCTCGCCAGTTTGCCGGTGGACCTCATGTCCTTCTCCGCCCACAAAATCTACGGGCCCAAAGGTATTGGTGCGCTTTACGTGCGAAGAGAGCCGCGGACCATGCTGGAACCGATGATTCACGGCGGGGGGCATGAACATGGCCTGCGCTCGGGCACCCTGGCCACCCATCAGATTTGCGGCATGGGCACGGCCTTTCGCATCGCCCGCGAAGAAATCGGCAAGGATCACCAGCACATCACGGGCTTGCGCGAGCGCTTGTGGACCGGTATCCGCAAGGTGGGAGGCGTGAAGCTGAACGGCCATCCAGAACGGCGGGTGCCCGGCATACTCAATGTCAGTTTCGAGGGCGTGGAGGGCGAAAGCCTGCTGTATGCCCTGCGCAAGCTGGCGGTGTCCAGTGGTTCGGCCTGTACCTCGGCCACCCGCGAGCCTTCCTATGTGCTGCGGGCGCTGGGCTGCTGTGACCAGATGGCCCAGAGCTCCATCCGTTTCTCCATAGGCCGCTTCACCTCCGAGGCCGATATCGACTTTGCGATCCGCGAAGTCCATGCCCAGGTGACGCGCCTGCGCAGCCTGGCTCCTGCCCGGGCCGCCAGCTAGGCGATCCTGATCGTTTGCCCGGAATAGGGCGCAAGACTTTGAAATCCTGTAGAATTACCGCTTTTACCCCGTGATGGACTACTCAGAGCCGGTACGCAAGTATTTCGAAGCTCCCCGGCGGGCCGGTGATCTGGCCGGCAAGGCGGGTTTTTGCATCGCGGGCAGCGCAGGACGCGAAAGCGAGGGTCTGCGCATCTGGCTGGCGGCGCGCATAGAAGCGGGGCGGGTCGCGGAAGCTTGTTTTCGGGCCTACGGATGCCCATATACCATTGCGGTGGCCGACTTCAGCGCGGGCGGGCTGGAAGGCAAGCAGCTGGGCGAACTGGGCATCGAACCGCTGGCGGTGGCCAGCGAGTTGGGACTGCCGGACGAAAAACTGAACTGTGCCCTGTGCGCCGAGGACGCCATCAACGACCTCAAAGCGAACTGGAAAGCGCTGGGGTAGTCGAAACCGGCGAGCAAGAAACTTTTACCAAGGAGCAAATTTTGGCCATCAGCCTGACACCCAGCGCCGCCGAGCGCGTACGCAGTTACCTTGACCGCCGCGGCAAGGGCGTGGGCTTGCGCGTGGGTGTCAAGAAAACCGGCTGCTCGGGCTATGCCTACATAGTGGATTACGCCGACGAGATCGGCGCGGACGACATAGTCTTTGAGGACCAGCAGGTCAAGCTGGTCATCGACCCCAAGAGCCTGGCCCTGATCGACGGCACCGAGGTGGATTTCGTCAAGCAGGGGCTCAACGAGGCTTTCAAGTTTCGTAATCCCAACGTCAAGGGAGAATGCGGCTGCGGCGAGAGTTTCAGCGTGTAATTGCGCTGCCTGTCGTGGTCAGGAATTTTTGAGCCCGCGCCCGGCGCGGGTTCATGGCATATAAACAAACCAGAAGAGTTCAGGAGATTTCGATGAGCGTTGAGCGGACTTTATCCATCATCAAGCCAGACGGCGTAGCGAAGAACATTATCGGCGAGGTTTACCGCCGCTTTGAGAACAACGGACTGCAGATCGTGGCGGCGCGCATGCTGCATTTATCTAAAGAGCAGGCCGGGGAGTTTTATGCAGTCCACAAGGAACGCCCGTTTTATAACGACCTGGTCAGCTACATGACCTCCGGCCCGGTCATGGTGCAGGTGCTCGAAGGCGAGGATGCCATTGCCAAAAACCGCGAAATCATGGGTGCGACCAACCCGGCCGAAGCCGCCCCGGGGACCATCCGCGCCGACTTTGCCGACAGCATCGAAGCCAATTGCGTGCATGGTTCCGACGGGCCCGATACCGCCCGGGTGGAGATTGCCTTTTTCTTCCCCGACAACGAGATCTGCGCCCGCGCGGCCTGAGCCGCGCACCGGCCCTGATGTCCGATCCCAGGCAAAACCTGCTGGGTTTGCCACGGTCGTCGATGGAACAGTTCATCGCCGGGCTGGGCTTCAAGCCCTTTCACGCCCGCCAGATCATGAAATGGATCTATCGCCGCGGTGTGGCCGATTTCGACGCCATGACGGACCTGAGTCTGAAGCTGCGCGAACAGCTGAAGGCTGTTGCAGTCATAGAGCCGCCGTCGGTATCCACCAGCCAGGCGTCGACCGACGGCACCCGCAAGTGGCTGCTCAAAATGGGCCAGCGCCAGCGAGTGGAAACGGTGTTCATCCCGGAGACCCGGCGCGGCACCCTGTGTATTTCCAGCCAGGTGGGTTGCGCGCTGGACTGTTCCTTTTGCGCCACCGGCGCCCAGGGCTTCAACCGCAACCTGTCCACTGCGGAAATCGTCGGCCAGGTGTGGCTGGCCAAGCACGCGCTGGGCGAGTACGACAGCGGGGAGCGCGTTGTCACCAATGTGGTCCTCATGGGTATGGGCGAGCCCCTGGCCAATTACCGCAACGTGGTGCCGGCGCTGGAGATCATGCTGGACGAGCTGGGTTTCGAGCTGTCGCGACGCCGGGTGACGCTCAGCACCTCGGGCCTCGTGCCCCAGGTGCGCAAGCTGGGCGAGGATTGCAACGTGGCGCTGGCCGTATCATTGCATGCACCCAATAATCCCTTGCGCGATCAGCTGGTGCCCATCAACCGCAAACACCCCATCGAAGAGCTGCTGGACGCCTGCTGGCATTATGCCGGCGAACAAACGGGCCGGCATGTCACTTTCGAGTACGTGATGCTGGATGGCGTCAACGATCAGCCGGCCCATGCCCGCGAGCTGATCGCACTGTTGCGGCATCGTCCTGCCAAGGTCAACCTGATTCCATTCAATCCTTTCCCGGGCACTGAATACCAGCGCTCGACGGATGCGATCATCGAAAATTTCCGGGATATGCTGCTAAGGGCGGGCATCCGGGCTACTATTCGACGTACCCGGGGTGACGATATCGACGCAGCCTGCGGCCAGCTGGCCGGGCGGGTCAATGATCGAACCACGGCGCGCCTCGGTTCCAAGCGCTTTCAGGTAACGGTGCAGGCATGACGAGAGCAATTTTCAGTTTCTTTCTGGCGCTCACGCTGCTGGCCGGCTGCATTTCCACCACCACCGGCCCCAAGCCGCCCAAGCCCTCCGATGCGGATGCCGCGGAGGCCAACGCGGCCCTGGGTCTCAATTACATGCAGCAGGGCAATTACGAACTGGCGCTGCAAAAGCTCCAGCGTGCCATCCGCCAGGACCCGGGCATGGCGCAGGCCCATAGCACCATCGCCATGCTCTACGGCCGCCTGGGTGAGCCTGAGCAGGCCGAGGTGCATTATCGCAGGGCGCTGCAGCTGAGCCCGGGTGACCCGGTTATTCAGAATAACTACGGCGTCTACCTGTGCGCGCGCAATCGTTACGAGGAAGCCGACAAGTTTTTCCTGCGGGCGGCAGGGAATGCCCGCTATCGGACACCTGAGGCCGCGCTGACCAATGCCGGCGTCTGTGCCCGCAAGATTCCGGCACCAGAAAAGGCCGAGGGCTATTTCCGCCAGGCGCTGGTCAGGAATTCTTCTTTTGCCGAGGCGCTCTGGCAAATGGCCGACCTGAGTTTCGAGCGTGGTTTGCTGTTACAGGCGCGTGCTTTCCTGGAGCGCCACATGGGTGTTGCGAGCGCCACCCCCGAAGCACTGTGGCTGGGGGTACGCATGGAGCAGTCGATGGGTGATTCCACTGTCGCCGAGGCTTACGCGAATCGACTGAAGACCGAATTCCCGGCCTCGGTGCAGACCCGTTATCTCTTGGAAATGGAGCGCAATGACGGAAGCGACTGACGCAGGCGGTACGCAGCGAGACCGGACACCTACGGCCGGTGAGCAGCTGCGCGAGGCGCGCAAAGCGCGCAACCTGACCATCCAGCAGGTGGCCCAGGCGCTGCATCTCGATCCCTGGATCCTGGAAGCGCTGGAGGAAAACCGCTTTAAAGATGTGGGCGCGCCGGTTTTCGTAAAAGGCCACCTGCGTAAATATGCGGTGGAAGTCGGCCTCGAAGAACAAGCCATAATGGAGGCTTACTACCGGGCGGAAGATACGCCCGAGATGCCACGACTGGTAACCGATACGTTTTCCAGGCCAGTCGGCTCGCAGCGCGCGCGCTTGCCGGTGATTTTGGTGAGCGTTGTGCTGGCACTGTTGATACTGGTGGTGCTGGCCATGTGGTTACGCAAGGGAGGTTTCGGCTTGCAATTCGATAGCAGCCACAGCGAGACACCTCCCGTGTCCGTCGGAGAATTATCCAGGGTGGACGCAGAGCCGGTGCCGATACCCGCCGCCAGGCCAACAGCGGCGAGCGCAACCGAGGCCGCTGATTTGTCCGTCAGCGACATCGCCATCACCCAGTCAGTCGAGCAGTCACCCGGCACCCGTTCAATCGACCCGCAACCTGCCGTCGATGATGAACCTGTTGCTGTGCCATTACCGGCAGACGATGGTCGGCGGCTTGTTAGCATCGAGTTCAGGAACGACTCCTGGGTGGAAATTTACGATGCCGGCAATCGACGGCTTTTTTTTGACCTGGCCAGGGCCGGCACCACCCGCAGCGTAAGCGGCGAGCCGCCCCTGCAAGTGCTCCTGGGCGACTCGGAAGGCGCGCGGGTGCGCGTGGATGGCGAGGTCTGGCCGATTCCGGCGGAGGCTCGCCGCGGCAAGACCGCACGGTTCACGGTGCGCTGAGCAAGGCTTTTCCTTGCCCCATGTTGCAGATGTTCCCAGTAATGATTCACGGAGATCCGGCGTGAGTGCGCGTATCGAACCGATTCGCGGCATGAACGATATTCTGCCCGCGGATATCGGCGTGTGGCAGCACCTGGAGGCGGTGGCGCGGGCGGCCATGGATGCGTATGGGTATGCTGAAATACGCCTGCCCATCGTGGAGCAGACAGCCTTGTTCGAGCGCTCGGTGGGCGAAGTCACCGACATCGTTGAAAAAGAAATGTACTCCTTCGAGGATCGCAGCGGCGACAGCCTGACCCTGCGACCGGAGGGCACCGCCGGCTGTGTGCGGGCCGGCATCAGTAATGGCCTGCTGTATAACCAGCGGCAACGCTTCTGGTATGCCGGCCCGATGTTTCGCTACGAACGCCCCCAGAAGGGGCGCTATCGGCAGTTCTACCAGGTGGGTGCCGAGGCCTTTGGTTTTAACGGGCCTTGGATCGACGTGGAACTGCTGTTGCTGGCCAGGCGCATCTTCAAAGGGCTGGGCATTTCAAGGCTGTCCCTGCAGATTAACTCCCTGGGCACGGCCGAGACCCGCGAGCGCTACCGCGCTGCGCTGGTGGATTATTTCGGGGCCCATAAAAAACGGCTGGACGATGATTCCCTGAAACGCCTGGATCGCAACCCCATGCGCATCCTGGACAGCAAGAATCCCGAGATGGCCGAAATGATTGCCGCGGCCCCGGAGATTCTCGAGTACCTGGATCCCCAATCTCTCGAGCACTTCGAAGGCCTGCAGCAGGGCCTGGCCGATGCCGGCGTCAGCTTCGAAATCAATCCAAGGCTGGTGCGCGGCCTCGATTATTATTCGCGCACAGTTTTTGAATGGCAGACCGATCAGCTGGGATCCCAGGGCGCGGTGTGCGCAGGCGGTCGGTACGATGGCCTGGTGGAGCACCTGGGAGGCAAGCCGACCCCTGCCATTGGCTGGTCCATGGGCGTGGAGCGGCTGGTGGCCTTGATGCAGGCCCAGGGCAGCGCGCCTGCTGCGGCCTTGCCCCATGCCTACCTGGTGGCGGCCGGCGAAGAGGCAGCCCGGGCTATGCTGAAACTGGCCGAAACGCTGCGTGATCAGCTGCCGGCTTTGAGATTGGCGGGACAGGCGGGCGAAGGCAGTTTAAAATCCCAGCTCAAGGGTGCCGACCGCAGTGGTGCGACCGCTGCCCTTATAATTGGCAAAGACGAACTGGCCGCCGGCCGCGTCGCATTCAAACCCCTGCGCAGTGACGAGGATCAGGTTTTGCTGACTTCCGCGGAAGTCACGGATCGTCTCGCCGCTTATTTGCGCTGAATAGTTAAAGAATCTGCAAACTGGAGTTTTCGTGGACGAATTTTCAACCGAAGAAGAACAAATCGAAGAAATCCGCAAGTGGTGGTCGGAAAACTGGAAACAGGTGGTTGGCGGCCTGGTGGTGGGCATTGCGCTGATATTCGGTTATCGCGGCTGGATGGATGCCCAGCGCACGCAGTCCGAGCGCGCATCCGCGCGATACGACATGTTGCAAGAGGCCGTCGACAGCAATGACCTGGTTTCCGCCGAGGCGGTGTTGGCTACCCTGGCCGCGGATTATCCCGGCACGTCATACCTTGACCAGGCTTACCTGGCGATGGCGCGCATGAAGGTCGAAAACAACGACCTGGACGGAGCTGCGGACATGT
>JBFIQI010000097.1:0-8826 GCA_041609715.1 Gammaproteobacteria bacterium | reverse complement strand
TGACCAGGATCTGGCGCAGCGCTATGCAGCGCGGGATGGGTTACTGCTGGTCTGCGGGCGCTATGAAGGTGTGGATGAACGCCTTTTGCAGTTGGAGATCGACGAGGAAGTCTCGGTGGGCGATTTTGTCGCCAGCGGCGGTGAACTGCCGGCGCTGCTGGTAGCTGACGCGGTGACGCGCTTGCTGCCGGGGGTGCTTGGCGACAGTGCTTCCGCGCAGCAGGATTCTTTTGTTGAAGGTCTGCTCGATTGTCCGCACTATACGCGGCCCGAGGAGATTGAAGGGCTCGCGGTGCCCGAGGTGCTGCTGAGCGGTGACCACGAGCAGGTCCGCCGCTGGCGCCTGAAACAGGCGCTGGGCCGAACCTGGCAGCGGCGACCGGAGCTATTGAAGAGTAGGCGCTTGCGCGACGAAGAGCGCAGGTTGCTGGATGAATTTGTTGCCGAGGCGCATGCGGCTCGGAACGGACAGTTAAAGTAAGTATTGCTGGGATAAGACGATGAAGAAGATCATTGAAGAACTCGACAAGGAACAGATGGATCGCAAACTGCCGGACTTTGCGCCAGGCGATACCATCGTGGTGCAGGTAAAGGTGAAGGAGGGCAACCGCGAACGTTTGCAGGCCTACGAAGGTGTGGTTATCGCGAAGCGCAATCGTGGATTGAATTCCGCATTTACGGTTCGCAAGATTTCCCATGGCGAAGGCGTGGAGCGCGTGTTTCAGACCTACAGCCCGGCGATAGACTCCATCAAGGTCAAGCGGCGTGGCGATGTGCGCAGAGCCAAGCTGTATTACCTGCGTGACCGCACCGGCAAGGCCGCGCGGATCAAGGAAAAGATCTGACGTCAGCAGCTGCTGAGCGACATTATTCGCGGCGGGCGCCCTGGCGGGCGTCCGCCGTTTTGCTCTTGTAACAATCTTTTGTACCCCGTTGGGGAACCGGTGCACACGAGGGCTTTCAAACTACCGGGACAGGCAGGCCTTATAATCGGGGCACTTTGCAGGGAAATTACTTGGCTAACAGTTCTTCAATATTGAGAATTTTGAGCGTGCTGCTGGTGCTGACCGCTGTCGCCGGCTGCAGTGCAATTGCCTCGCGAGCTGCCGGTAACCTCGCGGATGACCTGAGCACGGCAATCCTGAACCAGGATGATCCGGAAACAGTCCGCGACGGGGCTCCCGCCTATTTGCTGCTGATTGACAGCTTTGCCCAGAAGGAAGCGCCCAGCGGCGCCATGCTGGAGGCGGCGGCAAACCTGTACGCTGCTTATGCCGCCGTGTTTGTCGACAACCCTGTTCGGGCCCGCCGCCTTAGCACCCGAGCACGGCACTATGGCGAGCAGGCACTGTGTCTCGGGCGTCGGCCGGCGGGACAGAACGCGGCCAGCGGCTGTGGCTGGAGTGCGCTGACTTTCGATGCCCTGCAGACGGAGTTGGCAAGCCTCGTCGCCAAAGACGTTCCGGCGCTGTATGCATTTACGGTCAGCTGGCTGGTGTGGATCCGGGCCCATAGCGACGACTGGACCGCACTGGCTGATCTGCCCAAGGTGGAAGCGGCATTGGAACGCATTGGTGATCTTGACCCCAGGTACCAGCCAGGCAACGTACATCTGTACCTGGGTGTGCTGCACACGCTGCGGCCACCGGCGCTGGGAGGCAAGCCGGAAACGGGCCGCGATCACTTCGAACGTGCAATCGCCCTGAGCAAAGGCCGCGATCTGAGCGCCAAGGTCGAGTTTGCACGAAGTTATGCGCGACTGGTGTACGACCGCGAGTTGCACGACCAGCTGCTTGAGGAAGTGCTTGCCGCCAATCCGCGTCAGCCTGGTTACACCCTCCTGAATGTGCTGGCGCAGCGTGAGGCTGAATATCTGCTGGCCGGCGCCGATGAATACTTTTGAGCAATGGAGCATGGAATGACTGACTACATAAATGGAACCCGGCCATTGCTGCTGACGCTGTTGCTGGGGCTGGCTGCCTGGCAGACCGATGCAGCGGCAGCAACCTTGAAGCTCGCAACTGTGGCGCCGGAGGGCTCTCAGTGGATGAGCACGATGCGTGGCGGCGCTGCCGAGATCAAGGACCGGACAGACGGACGCGTGGTTATCAAGTTATATGGTGGCGGCGTCATGGGGGCGGAAAAAAGCATGCTCCGCAAAATGCGGATCGGTCAGCTGCACGGTGGTGCTTTCGTTGCCAGCGGCTTGTCCGGCGTTTACCCGGATATCAATATTTACAGCCTGCCATTGATCTTCGATTCGCAGGACGAGATTGACTATGTGCGCGCGCAACTGGATGCACGCCTGCTCAAGGGCATGGAAAAGGAGGGCTTTGTAAGCTTCGGCTTTGCCGGGGGCGGATTTGCCCAGATCTTGTCCAACGTGCCCGTGCGCTCGCTGGCAGACCTCAAAGGTCAGAAAGTCTGGGTGCCGGAGGGCGACCGGGTCGGTTACCAGGCCATGGAGGCATTTGGGCTGTCGCCGGTCACGCTGCCCCTGACTGACGTCATGACCGGGCTGCAAACGGGATTGATCGACATCGTCGCTACTTCACCGGTAGGTGCCGTGGTCTTTCAGTGGTACACCAAGGTCAAATATGTAACTGAGCTGCCGGTGGTATATGTGTTTGCAACGATGATTGTGGATAAAAAGGCTTTCGATCGCTTGTCCAACGAAGACCAGGCAATTGTGCGCGAGGTAATGACTCGGGTTTACAGTGAGTTCGACCGACAAAGTATCCCTGACAATGAAGGTGCTTACCAGGCGCTGTTAAGCAACGGTATCAAACCGGTTGTTCCGGGTGCGGAGGCGGTAAGAGACTTGCGTGGCCGCGCTTGGACCGTCGCCCGGGACATGGTTGGCACCGGTTTGATAAATGCAGAGTTGCTGGTTCAAATGAAAACCCATCTGCAGGATTACCGCCAGCAAAAAGCTGAATCCGAAAAAGCCGCGGCGGCAGATCGGCCAGGCACGTGAACGGAACCGGTGTGACGCCCCATGCCCACGGCCTGGCCTGGCGCATAGGGCGTTGGCTGGAAGACGCTGTGCTGGTGCTTTTGCTGACTGCCATGATTTCCCTGGCGGCCACGCAAATATTACTGCGCAATGTATTCGACAGCGGGCTGGTCTGGGCTGATGAATTGCTGCGCATCCTGGTGCTGTGGGTGGGTCTGGCCGGGGCGCTGGCGGCCAGTCGCGATCGCAATCAAATCCGGATTGACGTGCTGTCGAGATTCCTGGGGCAGCGCGGGCGTTTGATTGCGCGGGTGGTTACGAACCTGTTCACGGCCGCCGTCTGTGCCGTTGTTGCCTGGCATGCTTTCGTTTTCGTAGGGGGCTCGCTGGAGTTTGGTGATACCTTGCTGGGCAACCTGCCTGCCTGGTGGTTCCAGTTGATCTTGCCCGGCGGGTTTTTCCTGATGGCCTGGCGTTACCTGGTGCATGCGGCGGACGACCTGCGGGCACTGCTCCCGGGACCCTCACAATGATGATTGTCGTCGGGGTCGTGCTGTTGCTGCTGGCGCTGATCGGCGCACCGCTGTTTGCGGTTATCGCGGCCAGTGCACTGCTGAGTTTTTACCGGTCGTCCGGCGACTGGTCGCTGCTGCAGATCGTCCCCATCGAAATTTATCGAATCGCAGAAATGCCGATTCTGCTGGCTATTCCCCTGTTCACTTTCGCCGGCTACATGCTGAGTGAAAGCCAGGCACCCTCCAGGCTGGTACGCCTGACCTCGGCACTGCTGGGCTGGATGCCGGGCGGTCTTGCCATCGTCGCCTTGTTTGCCTGTGCTTTTTTCACGGCATTCACCGGTGCTTCCGGAGTAACCATCATCGCCCTGGGCGCCATTCTTTACCCGGCGCTGAAAGAAGCGGGCTATGGTGACAATTTCAACCTGGGCCTGGTCACATCGTCGGGGAGTCTTGGCCTGCTGTTTGCCCCTTCCCTGCCGCTGATTCTTTACGGGATCGTCGCCGAAGTCTCCATCGATGACTTGTTTCGGGCCGGCATTTTGCCGGGCCTGGTGATGCTGGCGATGCTGTCCGGCTGGAGTCTCTGGGTAAACCGCGATTTGCGCGGACCGCGCGGGTCTTTTTCCTGGGCCAGTACCCGAGCCGTGCTGTGGGAATCGCGTTTCGAAATCCCATTGCCTTTTGTGGTTTTGGGCGGCATTTACAGCGGTTACTTTGCGGTTTCCGAGGCGGCTGCGGTGACCGCCCTGTATGTGATCGTCGTGGAAGTGTTTCTGCTGCGCGAGATCAGCCTGCGCCAACTGCCCCAGATCATGCGCAATTCCATGGTTTTGGTAGGCGGCATCCTGATCATCCTGGGCGTATCGCTGGCATCCACGACCTACATGATCGAGGCGGAAATTCCGGCCAAGCTGTTTGGGTTTGCCCAGGAGCATGTCAGCAGCCCGCTGACCTTCTTGCTGCTGCTCAATGTATTCCTGCTTCTGCTGGGTGCCATACTGGATATTTTCTCTGCCCTGGTGCTGGTGGTGCCGCTGATCTTGCCGGTCGCCCTGGGCTATGGCATCCACCCGGTGCACCTGGGGATCATTTTTCTTGCCAACATGCAGCTTGGATACCTGACACCGCCGGTCGGCCTCAACCTGTTCATTTCCAGTTACCGCTTCGGTAAACCAATTATGCAGGTGTATGCAGCCACCTTTCCTTTTCTGCTCATTTTGCTGGCCTCCGTATTGGTCATTACCTACTGGCCGGCATTGTCGCTGGTGCTCCTGGGGAGCGGCGGCTGAGGCTGCCCGAAAGCGCGGTGTTAATATCAATGGCAATTCGAGGCCCCGGTGGAAACTGAAATGAGGAATTTGGCAGCTGCGCGCGGTGGGTTTTCCCTTTTACTTCTGCTGAGCGCCCTGGCGGGCGCCTGTTCCGAAACCCTGACCCAGCCCACTGAGATTCGATTACCTGCCGGATTTGCGTTGGAGGTGTTTGCCGAAAATGTGCCCGACGCGCGCTCCATGGCGCTCAGTCCTAACGGGATCCTCTATGTAGGCAATCGTCGCGGTGACAGCGTTTATGCCATCGAGATCGAGGCCGGTGGGCGCCGGGCCGGGCGCATGCACCGGATTGCCAGCGGTCTCAGCATGCCCAATGGCGTGGCCTGGCACGAGGGCAGCCTCTATGTGGCGGCCATCAACAGGATTCTGCGTTACGAGGGAATCGATGAACGGCTGGAGAATCCGCCGGCACCGGTGGTCGTGGTCGATGATCTGCCCACCGATAAGCATCACGGCTGGAAGTACATCGCGTTCGGCCCCGATGGCCAGCTTTATGTACCCATTGGCGCGCCCTGCAATATCTGTGATGCCGAGGGCTATGCCCTGATCATGCGCATGGCGCCTGACGGCAGCAACCGCGAAGTTGTGGCCCGCGGGGTGCGCAACTCGGTGGGTTTCGACTGGCATCCGGATAGCGGAGATTTTTGGTTTACCGATAACGGTCGCGACATGCTAGGCGATGATCTGCCGCCATGTGAACTCAATCATCTGCCAATTGCGGGCGAGCATTTCGGCTACCCCTATTGCCATGGTGCCGAAGTGAGTGACCCCGAATATGGCAGCCAGCGCCCATGCAGCGAATTCAGGCAGCCCGCCATGGAGCTGGGTCCTCATGTTGCTCCCCTGGGCATGAAGTTTTACACCGGCAGCATGTTTCCCGAGGCCTATCGCGGACATGTCTTCATCGCCGAACATGGTTCCTGGAACCGCAGTAAAAAGATCGGCTACCGCGTTACCCTGGTGCGTCTGAAGGAGGGCCGGGCAGTCAGTTACGAAACGTTTGCGGACGGCTGGCTGGAAGGTGAGGAAGCCAGCGGACGTCCGGTGGATATTCTGCAGATGCCCGATGGTTCCTTGCTGGTATCCGATGACATGGGCGACAGGATTTACAGGATTTTCTACACCGGCTGATCAAGCCTGTCGGTGATTGCAAGCGGAGGGTCGGATGGCTCAGCGAAATATTGTGTTCAGGTTTTTCTCAAGGTTCTGGCGGTTCGTAGACGAGTCGCGCCGTCTGACGGTCAACGTTATCTTCCTGTTGTTGGTAATTGTATTGATCAGCGGGATGTTGAAAGGGGATGCGCCCGAGTTTCCTGCAAGCGCTGCGCTGGTGGTAGATATTCAGGGTGACCTGGTAGAGCAGTTATCGGGCAACCCCCTGGATCGGGCCATCGCCGAGGCCACCGGCGATGATCGTCCCCAGACCCTGGTCCGGGATGTTGTCGACGCGATTCGCGGCGCTCGGGATGACGATCGCATCAAGGTGCTGGTTCTGGAGCTCGACGGTCTGCGCGGTGCCAGTTTGCCGAAAATGAAGGCCATTGCACAAGCCATTGCAGAATTTCGCGCAGCCGGGAAAAAGGTAATAGCCAACGGCAGCTACTACGTACAAAACCAATATTATCTCGCGGCAATGGCCGACGATGTATACATGCATCCCTTCGGAGCGGTTTACATGGAAGGTTATGGCCGCTTTCGCATGTTTTACAAGGATGCCATCGACAAGCTGAAAATCGACTGGAATGTATTTCGTGTCGGTGAATACAAGTCTTTCGTCGAGCCGTACACGCGAAACTCCATGTCTGAAGAGGACCGCGAGTCAAGCCTGGTATGGCTGAATGCCCTTTGGGATCAGTGGCAGGCAGACGTTACCTCAGCACGAGACCTGCCGGCTGACGCCATCGCCAGTTACATTGTCAACATGAATGATCGCCTGCGTGCGCAGCAGGGCGATGCGGCCCAGGCGGCTCTGGACGCCGGCCTGGTGGATGAACTGGTGAGTCACGAAGTATTTCGTGAGCGCCTCATAGGCATGGTGGGCGAAGACGCCAAGACCCATGGTTTCAATGCCATCAAGTTCAAAGCTTACGTTGCTGATGCCCGCAGCCGCCTGGAGCGCTACAAACAACGGCCGCAGCAGGTAGGCATCATAGTCGCTGCCGGCAGCATCACCACGGGCGACCAGCCGCCGGGAACGATCGGTTCAACCTCGCTGGTACGCCAGCTCGTCAAAGCCCGGGAAGACGACAAGATCAAGGCCGTGGTGTTACAGGTGGATTCGGGGGGCGGCAGCATGCTGGCCTCGGAGATCATCCTGCGCGAAATCGAAACCCTGCGAGCTGCAGGCAAACCCGTCGTTGCCTCCATGAGCGGCGTCGCGGCATCCGGTGGTTACTACATCTCCATGGCCGCCGACAAGGTTTACGCGAATCCTGGTTCCATAACCGGATCCATCGGGATTCTCGGTATGTTTCCCACCTTCCAGCGCTCCCTGACAGCGCTTGGCCTCAACGTCGATGGCGTTGGCACTACGGCATTGTCGGGCGGCATCCGTCCCGATCGTGAGCTGGCCGAGCCCGCCCGTGAGATGATCCAGCTATCCATCGAAGATGGTTACCGGACATTCCTGGGGCGGGTCGCCGAGGCCCGCGAGACCACTTCCGAGGAAATTGACAAAATTGGCCGCGGACGTGTGTGGGTGGGCAGCGAGGCGCTTGCGATCGGGCTGGTTGATGAACTGGGTGGGCTGGACGAGGCGGTGGCCGCGGCTGCTCAGCTGGCCGAACTCGGCGATGCATATGGCGTGCGCTACCTGGAGAAGCGACTTGGGTTTCGCGACCGCCTATTGCTGTCCATGCTGACTTTCAGCGGGCAGTTGCCAAGTCGTGCGGGGCCTGTCCAGGCCCTGGTTCGCGACCTGCAGGCTCAGCTGCAGTCACTGGCGAATATTCACGATCCCGGCAACCGATACGCACTTTGTTTTTGCGAGGTCTGGTAAGCCGGGCGCTCACCAATTCAGGATAACCTTGCCGCTCTGGCCGGAAGCCAGAGCGGCGAATGCCGTCTCGAATTCCGCAGCCTGGAATCGATGTGTAATGATGCGCGAGACATCGAGACCGCTTTCGAGCATCGATGCCATTTTGTACCAGGTTTCGAACATCTGGCGGCCATAGATGCCGCGAATCTCCAATCCCTTGAAAATAATCTCATTCCAGTCCACCTGAAACTCGGCGGGCGGTATACCCAGTAGCGCGATTTTGCCCCCATGGTGCATGGTGCGCAGCATCGACCGGAATGCATCGGCGTTGCCCGACATTTCCATGCCCACGTCGAAACCTTCCTGCATGCCGAGTTCGCCCATGATATCGGCAAGCTCGGTGTGCGCCACATTCACCGCGCGGGTGGCGCCCATTTCCTCGGCCAGCTGCAGACGATAATCGTTAATGTCGGTGACCACGATATGGCGGGCGCCCACATGTCTGGCGATGGCGCATGCCATGATGCCAATTGGGCCGGCGCCCGTTATCAGTACGTCTTCGCCGACCAGGTCGTAACTCAGTGCAGTGTGCGTGGCGTTGCCCAGCGGATCGAGGATCGCAGCGATTTCGTCATCAATGGAGGCGGGCAGCTTAAACAGGTTGAGGGCCGGTACGCTGACGTATTCGGCAAAACATCCTGGTCGGTGTACGCCCATTCCTACCGAGTTTCGACAGAGATGCCGCCGCCCGGCCCGACAGTTACGGCAATAGCCACAAGTAATATGGCCTTCAGCCGAGACCCGGTCGCCCGGGCGATAGCCGGCCACTTCGCTACCAATCTCGATGATTTCTCCGCAGAACTCATGGCCCACGGCCATGGGTACGGGGATGGTTTTTTGTGCCCAGGCGTCCCAGTTGTAAATGTGCAGATCGGTACCGCAGATTGAAGTCTTGCGTACCCTGATCAGAACGTCGTTATGCCCGACCTCCGGCGCCGGAATTTCCTCAAGCCAGATGCCAGCTTCCGGGCGAGTTTTGACCAG
>JBFIQI010000096.1:0-9174 GCA_041609715.1 Gammaproteobacteria bacterium | reverse complement strand
GGCCAGCAGCAGCGCATCCGGCTGCCGGCGGGCGCTGAGCTTGGAGACGTTCTGATTGACGGGCGCAAGGCACAGCTGCGGCTGGACGATGATCACCTGACGCTGCCGGTAACCCCCGGCAGCCATCAAGCCAGCATCAGCTTCCGCCTGCAGCAGGGGGCACAGTGGCGTCAGCAACTGCCCACCGTTGACCTGAGTGCACCCGCCAGCAACCTGAATCTCGGCATCAAGCTGCCCCGTGACCGCTGGGTACTGGCAACCCGGGGGCCGACCCTGGGACCCGCCGTGCTTTATTGGGCGGAGCTGGTGGTTTTTATACTGGCAGCGCTACTGTTGGGCCGCACCACGCTGACCCCTCTGAGAACCCACGACTGGTTGCTGCTGGGCCTGGGTTTCAGCACCTTTTCCTGGGGCGTGTTGCTGCTGGTGGCCGCCTGGCTGTTCGTGATGGGCTGGCGTGCCCGAAACCCGGAGTTTGGCCAGCCGGTGTGGTTCAACCTGCGGCAGTTGGTCCTGGCGCTGTTCAGTGTCGGCGTGGTTCTGACGCTGGTTTCGGCGATTCCCATGGCCTTGCTGGGCAATCCGGACATGCACGTGGCCGGGAATGGCTCGTGGATGCATGAATTACGCTGGTTTGCCGATCGTAATGTCGGGGAACTGCCGATGGCGGCGGCCTACTCCGCACCCTTGTGGATCTATAAACTATTGATTTTGCTTTGGTCTTTGTGGCTGAGTTTCGCCCTGGTCCGGTGGCTGCCCTGGGCCTGGCAGGCCCTGCGCGCCGGCGGCACTTGGGCAGAACCCGCGGCCGATACCGCTCCCGGGGCGGCGTCGCTCGCGCCCGGCAAGGAATGACAGCTTGAAGTCAGCGCCGGGAATCCTTACCGTGTACTGTTCCGCGAGGTACGCAAAGTCGCGTCTTGTCGCCGGACGACGGGTAGCACAGTTACCGGCGACCCGATTAGTTTTTGAGTAACACCAATATTTAGTTTGATCTGGGGAGTTTTGAATATGAATAAATTATGGACGCTGATGCTGGCCGGGTTAATGGCCATCAGTCTCGGCGCATGTAGCCAGGAAGCACGGGAAGAAGCCAAATCCGAAATGGAGCAGGCTGCCGAAGCCAGCAAGGAAGCTGCGATGGAAATGAAGGCCAAAGCCGGAGATGCGGCTGGTGAAGCTGCCGATGCTGCAGGCGATGCTTACGACGCTGCGACGGACGAGGCCGGCGAGATGATGGAAGCGGCCGAAGGCATGGCCGGAGAAGCCATGTCTGGTGCCGAAGCCATGGCCGAGGACGCCAAGGGCGAGGCTTCCCAAATGATGTCGGAAGCCGAGAAGAAGATGGAAGAAATGAAAAAAGCAGCCGAAGAAAAGGTGGGCGGCGGCGGTTAAACCTGTTGCTTGCCGGGCCGGAACACCATTGTGTTGTGACGGCCAGGAACCTGAAAGCCGGCGCCCTTGTGCCGGCTTTTTTAATCGGGGAATTCAATGTCGGGATTAAGGTCAAGTTCCTGGATTTACCTGACGGTGCTTACTGCGATGCTGCTGGTCGCCTGTAGCGCCGGCGTTACACCGGAGCAGGAAATCAGAGCATTGTTGCTGGAAGCAGAAATCGCCGCAGAAGAACGCGATGTCGGCGATTTTTCCCGACTGATCTCGCCCCAATACGGAGACCAGTACGGGCATGACAAGGACGAGTTGCTGCGCTTGCTGCGCCTGCAGATGATACGCAATCAGGTGATCTATCTGTGGCTGCAGATTGCCGAAATAAACGTGATCAGCGATGCCAGCGCCGAGGCCACGGTGCGGGTGGCAATGGCGGGTGGCCCGCTGCAAAGCTTCGAAGATCTGGCGCGCCTGGGCGCCGAGCTTTACCGCTTTGAACTGGAACTGGTTAAGGAAAGTGGCAAGTGGCGCATTGCCAGGGCCGCCTGGGATCACGCGCTGGAAACGGACTTCGGGTTTTGAATCGGCCGAACAGCTATGATCGAGGCGGGAGGTAGCAGGCATGATTAAACAGTTCGGGCGAGCGCGGGAAGCCGTCACGGTTGCGATGGCATTGACGGTCATAGGCTGCGCAACACTTGCCGATTCCATTCAGTCGCCCGACGTGTCCCTCGCCGGGATCAAGCTTATAGAGGCAGGTCTTACGCGCCAGCGCTACGATGTGACGCTGAAGGTGCAAAACCCCAATGCGATTCCCTTGTCGGTGCGTGGCCTCGCCTATCGCATCCAACTGGCAGGGGAAGATTTCGCCGCCGGCGAAACCCTGCGCTCGTTTACCATTCCGGCCAACGGTGAAGCGGAATTCGAGTTGTCCATTACCACGGACCTCCTGAGCAGCCTGTCGAGCCTGCAACGCATGATCGAGGACCGTCAGCAGGTGCTGGTCTATGAGATCGGGGGACAGCTGCAGGTGGACCTGCCCTTTGTCAGCGCCATCCCTTTTTTGAAGGCCGGCGAGGTCGATCTCATGCGAGACCTGCGCTACTGAGCAATCCGGTCGCCGATGATCTAGATTGTTAAAGGGAGCTTGCGGGCGCGGCCGGGAGTTGAACGATGAGCGCAATTTTCAGACCCTCGATTGTGATCCTGATGTCATCGGCGATGATTTCCGGCTGTGCTGCCTTGTGGCAGGAGATGGGCAGCCCGGGGGCTGCGCGGCAGGGGGTTTCGAGCAGCCTCGTGGATTTCCTTTATCCGGGCGGCGAGCAGCCGCCAGCGGTCGTTGGGACGATTCCGGAACTCAAGTTGCCGCTACGCGTCGGCCTCGCTTTTGTGCCGGCCACCTCCGCCGCAACACCCGGACTGTCCGAAGTTCACAAGACCGAGTTGCTGGGGCGCGTGCGCGATGCTTTCAAGCAAAGAGATTTCATTGCGAGCATTGAGATCATCCCCGACAATTATTTGCGCTCTCGCCGGGGTTTCGAGACTCTCGATCAGGTAGGCCGGCTTTATCAACTCGATGTCATGGCGCTGGTGTCTTACGACCAGGTTGTGCATACGGACGAGCGCGCGTCCTCCATCCTCTACTGGACCATCGTCGGAGCTTATGTCGTCAAGGGCAGCAAAAACGACGTGCAGACTTTCGTTGATACCGCCATCTTCGATATTCCAACCAGACAACTGCTGTTCAGGGCGCCGGGCATCGACAGATTGAGCGCCAACACGACTCTGGTTGGCAGCTCAGAAGAGTTGCGCCTCAGCCGCGAGCAGAGTTTTGCACTGGCCATGCAAGACATGACCGGAAACCTGGCGATTGAACTGGATCGGTTCCGAGAGCGCGTCAAGCAGGACAAAGTGGCCCGCGTTACCCACCGGCCCGGTTACTCCGGGGGCGGCGCCGGCGGCAATCTTGTTTTGATACTGCTGCTCGCGCTGGCCCTGAGCTGGTGCCGGCAGCGGCATTCAATTGTGCAAAGGGGGAACAAATGACAGGCACATCCAACTCACTCTTGAAAAACATTTTGTGCATCGTGGCCGGTATCGTGGCCGGCGTAGTGGTGATCATGGTCGTCCAGACGATCGGTCATCAGGTGTATCCCGTTGCAAGTGACGTCGATTATGAAGACCAGGAGGCAATGCGGGCACTGGTCGCCAGCATGCCCGCGGGCGCCTTGCTGTTTGTCCTGCTGTCATACGCTCTGGGTAGTTTTGTGGGTGGCGGGCTGACCGCGCGTCTCAGCCCCGGGGGCCATATGCGCCACGCCCTCATCGTGGGGGCTGTGCTGATGGTCATGGGCCTTATGAACCTGGTGAGCATTCCGCACCCCCTGTGGTTCAACCTGGGCACCCTGCTGGTGTTTTTGCCGGCGGCCTGGCTGGGGGGGCAGCTGCTGGCGGGTGGCGCAGCGGGCGATTCCTCCGGTCAATCCGGCTCGTAGCCCAGGCGGGTCAGCTGCAGAGCCGCGCTGGCCCGGATTTTCTTGATGCAGTCGGCGGCAAGATGGTTGCGCCAGTCGCCGCTGATGCCCTTGCGAAAATGTGATTTGGGATCTTCTTCACCGCGCCCGCGCCCGCCTGTGAGTTTTTCGAAGGCCGAGGCCTTGATGCAATTACTGATGACGGCGGGATCGGGAGGGATATCCAGGAATTCCAGCGCGCGGGCCATGGCAGCCGGGCCGCTGGTCAGCAAGTCCTCGTAGCGTACTTCCAGGTACTGCCCGGGACGCTGCTCACCCAGCAAGGCGGAGTGCTGCATCCACGCGCTCCAGCCCTCGCACAGATGCAAGGCCAGCGCATCCAGCGAGCCATATTGTTTGGAGAAGCCGCCTTCCTGGATGCGGTGGCCGTGTTGCCACAGGGACACGGCCACGTCACGTGGGTCGCGGATCACATGGATGAAGCGTGCCTGCGGGAACAATTCCCAGATCAGATCCAAATGCTCGACGTTGGCCGGCGTGCGCTCGCCCAGAGCCTTGACCGACTGGCCGCGGGATTGATCCAGCAAGGCCGACACAACGGCACCACGCAGCGCGGCGAAACCCTGGGGCTGTTCCGGCAGCGGGTAACCAGCCAACTCGTGAAAAAGCTGGTTGTTGTCTTCCAGTTGGCGGCGATAGCGGAGGAAAGCCTGCTGCATTGCCGGCGCCAGCATGTCGAAAAAATGCGCCTCTCCGGCGCAGCTTATGTCGGGATGAGCATCCAGCAACAGCTGCACCCAGGTTGTCCCGGATTTGCCCTGGCCACCCACAAAAAACAGGGTGGTACCGTCAGGAATTGCGTGTCCCGTGCTCAACTGTTGTTCTCGCCGGTTTTGACCAGGGCTCAACCTTACACCCTGGGCTGGCCAGCACAACAGCCGGGCAGGACGAATGACAGGCCCTGATTGCGCCCCGTTGCTGCCTGTGATTAGCTCCAGCAGAGATTTGCAGCCCGGTCATCGCCAGGAGGACAGGAAGATGCGATTTTCAACAGTATTGACGGCGCTACTGACAGCTTTGCTCCTTGCGTGTTCGGGGGGCACAGAACAGGCCGGGGCTGACACGGATGATGCCGGAAAGACCGACCACGTCTGGAAAGAGCAGGTTGAAACCATCGATCGGGCCAAAGGTGTGGAGGACACGCTAAAGGAAGCAGATCAGACCAAACGGGAAGCAATAAAGGATTCAGGGGGTGGCTGAATGAACTTCGCAGTGATTTACGGTTCCGTTCGCAGCAAGCGGGAGGGAATCAAGGCAGCCCGCTTCGTTGTGAGACAGCTGGAGCAGCGGGACCATGAGGTCACTTTAATTGATCCCCTGGAGTATCGGCTCCCGCTGCTGGATCTGCGGTTTCGCGAGTACGATGAAGATGATGCGCCCATGGACATGCAACGAATTTCAGCCGCTATCAAGGACAGTGACGCGCTGGTTTTCGTTACCGGCGAATATAATCACGGCATTCCGCCTGCCATGAAAAACATCATCGACCACTTTGGTTCCGACTATAAGTGGAAGGTGGCGGCGATCGCCAGTTACTCGGCCGGCGGCTTTGGCGGCATTCGCGCAGCGCAGGCCTTGCGCTCGGTGCTGGCCGCGGTGGGCCTGCTGACCATCCCGAAGACCTTTCCGATATCCAAAGTGCAGGATTCCTTCAACGAGGCGGGGGAGGCCGAAGACAGCGCCTACGAAGCCCGCATCCAGGGTTTTCTGGACGAGTTGGAATGGGTCAGTGCGGCCATCGCCCGGGCCCGGGAAAAAGGAACGCCGGAGAGCTGAGAGCCCGTGTACAGCGCCACTTTCATGGTCAAGGTCGGCCGTTACGATGACGAATTCCACCGCCTCAACGATCGCATAATCGAAATCGCCGAATCGAGCCCCGGGTATCTCGGCCGAGAGAGCTGGACCGATGCAGATCGTAATGTCGTCATTTTGTACTGGCAGACCCTCGAGGATCTGCAGGCGTTTGGCAGCCACCCCGATCACCTGTACGCGAAGTCCCGTTACCGGGAATGGTACGCAGGCTACAAAATAGTGATTGCGGAAATCTTGCGCGAATATGGCGATGGCCATTACCCTGAACCGTTCATTGGCGGGCCCAGGGAATTGCTGCCATGAAAACCGTCCGGCTGGTGATCGCGTTCAGCTCCATGGTTGTGCTCCTGCCGGCCTGTGCAAGCCCGGACTGGCAGCGTGTTGCCCATGAGCTGTTGCAACAGGCCAGTTGTGAGCAAAGCGAACCGCGGGGCAGCTGTCATCGCAAC
Organism: Gammaproteobacteria bacterium; assembly: GCA_041609715.1. GTDB lineage: Bacteria > Pseudomonadota > Gammaproteobacteria > Steroidobacterales > JABDLF01 > JABDLF01. The sequence continues at coordinate 2,987 of JBFIQI010000096.1, read as the reverse complement.
TGGGAAGATGAATACCGCGCCTGGAAGTCGCAACATTCCGCGTTTCTCAAAGCACTGAAAGACGAACACAAGCCCACCGAAACCGCAGAATGGCTGCAGCCGGTGGACGTTGCCAGCCTGCCGCTACTCTGATGGCGATTGTTCTCATTCCCGGCATCAAGGGCAGCAAACTCGCCGACACCTATCCGCCTCATTTTGACGTGCGCTGGTCGCTGGAAGACCTGGTTGTTGGAGATCTGTTTGAAGATCCGCTGGATTTCGAGTTGCGTGATGGCCTCTATGATGCGCGTGACGAGCATATCTTCCGCGAATGGGAGCTCATGAATGTTTCCTACAAACCCATGATCCACCGCCTGCGGCAGTGGGTCGACAAACGCCTGTACCTGTTCCCTTACGATTGGCGCCTGCCCGTCGAAAACAACGCGCAGAAGCTCAACGATTTTGTGGACCATTTGCAAGGCAAGCTCGCTCACCATGGTGACGAAACGATCAGTTTCGTTGCGCACAGTATGGGTGCTTTGCTGTTACGCAGCGCCCTGGGATTGCGGCGGCCGCGGCCCTTCACCGGTATCGGCAGGATCGTGTTTATCGCGCCGCCCTTTCGCGGCGCTTGTGAAACGGCGCGGGTGCTGATCGCCGGGGAAAAACATGGCTGGTTTGGCAGCTCGGAGGACTTCCGCAAGTTGGCGCGCGGATTTCAATCGGTTTACCAGTTGCTGCCCAGCTACAGTGATGCCCTGGTGGACGCGGTCAGCGGCGAGCACCTCGATGCGTTCGACCTCGACTGCTGGCAAACCAATGTCGTTAAGACGAAGACCTTCCAGCCGGATTTTCTCGCCAACGCCGAGGCATTCATCAGGGCCGGGCGGGCGCAGCATGGCGGCAGCAGCATGGCACCGATGTTGAGCGAGCGCGCTCTCAGAGGGCATGCCGACCAGGTGCTGGTACTGATGGGCGTGGGACATGCAACCATGCGCCAGATCCCGGTGGACCGTGACAACGCCGCCAATCGGAACTGGTTCGATTTCCAGGCAGCGCGCAAGGATGAGCTGGGGGACGGGCGTGTTCATCTCTGCAGCGCCGCAATTCGCGGCATTACCCTGGGTGCTTACCCCAGCGCGAAAGTTCACGGCATGAGTTGCCGGGATGAAACCATCATCAACTCGGTGGCCATGTGGCTGCAGCAGGGCAAACTCATCAAAATGCGCCCGCGCCGCCCCGATGACCGGGTGCGTCGAAGCAGGCGCAAAATCGATTACTTTATCCCTTGGGACGGAAAACAAAGCAGCTTGGCCAGCCACATTGCGGGTAATTGATCTGGGTGTGGGTGTACTCAAGCTTGTCGACCCATTTCGTTGCCCGGTCAGCGCAGGAAAAAAGTTTCTTGCGCAGGCAGTTGGGGTAACTGCTTTGGCAAGGACACCACAAAACTTGCAAATGGCGCAGGTTTTTTGCCGAGCAACCGGAAAAAAGGCGGTTGCGGCGCGACTACAGGGCCCGACCGCTGCGTATAATTGGCGCCTGTAAAATCCTTCTCAGTAACGTCAGGCAGACAATAGGACATGCTGGAGCTGCTCACCGACCCCAACGTCTGGATCGCTTTCGCGACGCTGACGGCGCTCGAGATCGTTCTCGGCATCGACAACATCATATTCATCGCCATCCTGGTGCGGCGCTTGCCGGCGCACCAACAGGGTCCTGCACGGCAGATTGGCCTGCTGGTGGCCATGGCCTCGCGAATCCTGCTGTTGTTTTCCCTGACCTGGCTGATGCAGCTGACGGCCCCGTTGTTCACGGTCTTCGCCCAGGAGATTTCGGGGCGCGATATCATTCTGATTGGCGGCGGGTTGTTCCTGCTGGCCAAGAGCACACTGGAGATTCATCACAGCCTCGAAGGCGCCGCGGAAAAGGCCAGCGCCAGGAGTGGCACCAGCTTTTTGAGCTGCGTGGTACAGATTGGCATTCTGGATATCGTGTTTTCCATTGACTCGGTTATCACGGCCATCGGCCTTGCAGAGGATATCGAGGTGATGGTGGCAGCCATCGTGGTGGCCGTGATCGTAATGATGATTTCGGCGCGCACCGTCAGCGAGTTCGTGGACCGCCATCCCACGATCCGGATGCTGGCCCTGTCCTTCCTGCTCCTGATTGGGATGGCATTAATTGGTGAGGGAGTCGAGTTTCATATCCCGAAAGGTTACATTTACTTTGCCATGGCCTTCTCGGTAGGGGTCGAGCTGCTGAACATGAAGGCCAGGAGGCGTGTTGCGCAACCCGTGGTTTTGCGCAAGGCGCTTGAAGATGACCAGACAGTCGACTGGGAGCGGGAGACGGGAGGCTGATGAATATGCAGATTGATGCCAGGCTGGAGCTGGCGCGGACCGGTGAGCTGACCATCGTTCAGCAACTGTTGCCGTATAACACGTCGCTTGAGACTCGCAGTCTCAATGATCTGGACCTGGTGGTGATCCATTGCACGGAACTGCCCAACCTGGAGATGGCGCGGGAATACGGGGAGCAGGTGGTCTACCAGGAAACTGGCACCGGCAACTCGGGGCACATTTATATCGACCTGGATGGTGGCGTCTATCAATGGGTGGCGCTGGAACGGGTTGCGCATCATGTGCGCGGCATGAACGAACGGTCCATCGGTATCGAGTTGGTTAACGCCGGGCGTTACCCGGACTGGTTCCGCAGCGACCAGCAGCTGCTGACAGATCCTTACACCGACGCGCAGATACACAGCCTCAGATTGCTGCTTTCCCGACTTGAAAAAATTATTCCCGGCCTGTCGTGGATCGCCGGGCACGAGGAGCTGGACAAAGACCTGGTGCCTTCCCAGGATGATCCGGATATCCTGATTCGTCGCAAGGTGGATCCCGGGCCGCTGTTTCCCTGGGCCGATGTACTCAAAGGCAGTGATCTGTCACGCTGGCGCCAGGATAGCGTGTATGGCTGATCAACAGAGCGGTGACCCGCCATATCAT
>JBFIQI010000095.1:0-9216 GCA_041609715.1 Gammaproteobacteria bacterium | reverse complement strand
TCAAGCGCATCGATAAGCTCGAGTAGGCGGCGGATAGGTGCCCATGATTCGGCACCCATACCTCTGGATGACCTTTCCAGGTTGTAACAACGTTTGGTGCCCTGTGAAGTATTCGAACCCGCCGCGTGCGCCTGCTTCAAAAAGGACACCAAGCAACAATTCGCGGCGAGACTGTGACAATAAAATTACGCGAACCTCAATGTCGCAGGTTCGATTGTTCCTCAGATAGAAAGAAGTGGTGGGTCGTGCAGGATTCGAACCCCGCGCTCCTGATGCGCTCGACAATAACGGTGTCTTCCGGAGGCGCGGAATCCTGTTGCCGGTAAATTGCGCGCGTCGCAATGGACTTTAGACGTTGCGCTTTAGGAAAAGTGGTGGGTCGTGCAGGATTCGAACCTGCGACCAGCGGATTAAAAGTCCGATGCTCTACCAACTGAGCTAACGACCCACTGGAGGGGCGGCAATCATACCCGATTGCCCAGTTCGAAAAAACCCGCAACCTGCTCGCGACATGCGGCGCTTACCGGGTCACCGCCCCGGTGCACAGCGTTGTTCTCCCGATTCGCATTTACAGGCAGCCGCGCCATATTTTGCAACGGCTTTCAATTGTCGTGACCGACATAGCGGGTGGGATCAGCAATACCGGCAGCCTCGAAACCGGCCCGGCGCAAGCGGCAGGAGTCACAGCGCCCGCAGGCCCTGCCCTCGGCATCGGCCTGGTAACAACTGACGGTCAGGGCATAGTCAACACCCAGGCTTACGCCCAGGCGTATGATCTCGGCCTTGCTTAGCCTGACTAACGGCGTATGAATATTCAGCCGCTGCCCCTCAACGCCGGCCTTGGTGGCCAGTCGCGCCATGTTTTCGAAGGCCTGGATGAATTGCGGCCGGCAGTCCGGGTAGCCGGAATAATCCACCGCATTGACGCCAATAAAGATGTCGGCTGCTTCCAGGACCTCGGCCCAGGCCAGGGCCAGGGCCAGGAAAACGGTGTTGCGCGCCGGCACGTAGGTAACCGGAATCCCCGCCCCCTCCTGCTCGGGCACATCCATGGCAGGGTCGGTCAGGGCGGAACCACCGAACTGGGCAAGATCAATGGGCATAACCCGGTGCTCGAGAACGCCCAGCGAGCCCGCAACGTCGCGCGCAGCTTCCAATTCCGTTGCATGGCGCTGACCATAGGCAAAGCTCAGGGCGTAGCAGTTGAAATTCTCGGCCCGCGCCTGGGCCAGCACGGTGGCAGAATCGAGGCCGCCCGAGAGCAGCACCACCGCTTTCTTGTTACCGGCGTGGTTCATGATTCTCGAGTACCCGCTCCGCGCCCGAATTCACTCAACCACCCGCCGAGACGCTACCTGCCCGGCTGGTCGCCCCAAAGCAGTTTGTGCAGCTGCAGCTGGAGTCGCACCGGGGCTCTGGCAGCCAGTATCCAGTCGGCCAGTTGGGCGGCTTCCAGTTCCTCGAAACTTGGTGAGAATAATACTGTACACTTTTGATTTATATCATATTTGTTGACTGTCTCACGGGCCCAGTCAAAATCTTCCCGGGAACAAATCACGAATTTGACCTGATCGGCCGTTCTCAGCAGGTCGAGGTTCTTCATGCGATTGCGCGCCATTTCACCGGAGCCGGGCGTCTTGATGTCCATGACCCGCACCACCCTTTGGTCGAGTTCACCAATATCGAAAGCGCCACTGGTTTCCACCGACACGCTGAAACCCTCGTCACAGAGCCGCCGCATCAGCGCCGGGCAGTTTTTCTGGGCCAGGGGCTCGCCTCCGGTCACACACACATACCGCGTTCCATGCTGTTTCACCCGTGCGAGAATCTTCTCGAAAGACATCCACTCGCCACCGTGAAAGGCATACTGGGTATCACAATACTGGCAGCGTAGCGGGCAGCCCGTCAGGCGGACGAAAACGGTGGGCACGCCCGCCGTCAGGGCCTCGCCCTGCAGCGAGTAGAAAATCTCGCTGATTTTCAAGCGTTCGGTACGGGGCAGCTGCTGGCCTGGCTTTCGGCTTTGCCGCTCAACCGGTCTGGCAGCGGACCGGGTCAGGAGTTCGTCAGTCATGTGGTCGGGGAGCCGGTGGCGGGCGGTTTAGCGACCTTCGCGCTGCATGCGTTCCAGCCGCTGCGCCGCCAGACCCGCCGCAGTGGTGTCCGGAAAATCACTGACGGCCTTTTGGAAAGCGGTCTTCGCCGCCGCCCAGTTGGCCAGCTCGTAATGGCAGTAACCGATCTTTAACAGGGCGTCCGGTACCTTGCGTGAATCGGGATAATCAGTCGTTACCTTTTCGAATTCAGGCAAGGCATTGCGGAAATCCTGCATGACATACCGGGCTTCACCCAGCCAGTATTGCGCATTACCCGCGAGCTCACTCTCCGGATAGGTTGCAAGAAACGCCTCGAAGTCAGTTGCCGCCTGCTCATAGTTGCGCTCTTTCAGCTGCGCGAATGCCGACTCGTAGGCTTCGCTGTCAGTCACCAGCGGCGCCGGTACATCGGGAATCGCACCGCCGGATGATCGGCGGGCCGCCACGCGACTGGCCTCCAGGTCGCTCAGGCGCCGATCCAGGTCCAGGTACAGGTCCCGCTGGCGACTACGCGCGCTTTCCGCCTCGAAACTCAGAGTCTCGACCTGTCCGCGCAATGCCCTGGTTTCCGCCTGCATGGCCTGTACCTGGTTAGCCAGCTCCAGCAGGCTCTGGTTCTCAACTACGCGCTCCAACACCGCCAGGCGGTTCTCCAACTCTGTCAGTTTGATGACCACCGGATCTTCCTGCGGCGTGCTGGTGGCGCAGGCCGTCAGCATTACCGACACAATCAGAATCGATCCGATTTTTGCGATGGCTTTCATTCGCCTTTCAGCTCCCGTGATGGCTGACGTTTCAGCGATAGACAATCACGACGCGACGATTCTTCGCCCAGGCAGCCTCATTGTGGCCCTCAACAGCCGGTCGCTCCTCGCCATAACTCACCGTCGCAATCTGGGTATCACCCACGCCTTGCAATTTGAGCATGCGACGCACGGCTTGCGCCCGACGCTCTCCCAGCCCAATGTTGTATTCCCGGGAGCCGCGTTCATCGGCATGACCTTCCAGTCGCACACGCTTGTCTTTGTTGCGCGCCAGGTAGCGACCATGGGCGTTGATGATGTCGACAAACTCGGCACGGATGGTGCTCTGGTCAAAATCGAAGTAGATCACCATGCGACTCAACGGATTGTTGGGATCCTCGAAGGGATCCAGCGCCGGCGCCGCCGGGGTCTCGACCGTTCCGGTGGTCACGCCGGTATCCGGGGTCTGGGGTATTGCGGTGGGCGGCGGATCCGGCGGAACCTCCGGCGGACGGGGGCAGCCTGCCAGCAACAAAGTAACAAGGCCGAGAGCAAACAGGGGTAGACGCCTCATGGGGGTGGCTCCTTCGAATCCAATCGTTGTCAACAAAGAGGGCCGCGGATGCGGCCTGAATAGTTCTGCATCATAAACGATTTTGACATGGCGCGAATAATTCACAAATAGGGCGACCAGGCTGGTTCGCGAATGTCGCCCTCGGTGGCGCTCAGCCGCTGCCGGTAGCGGCCGTCGGCGGACACCGCGGCGAGTATGCCGCGCCCACCTGCCTCGCTGGCATAGATGATCATGCTGCCATTTGGCGCAAAGCTCGGGGATTCGTCGAGGCGGCCCTGGGTGAGAATCTGCAGGTTGCCGGAACCCAGTTCCAGCAGGGCAACCCGATAATTGCCGCGATCGTTGTAAACCGTCGCCAGCCGCTTGCCGTCCTTGCTGAGGCGCGGCCGGGCATTGTAGTTGCCCTCATAGGTTTTGCGAAAGACCTCGCGGGTGACGAGGTCAGCCTGGTAGATCTGCGGGCCGCCGCCTCGATCCGAGGTAAAAAACAGGTTCTGGCCATCCGCGGTCCATTCCGCCTCGGTATCGATAGCCGGATGCTCGGTAACCCGGGTGAGCCGCCCACTTACCAGGTTAAGCACATAGATATCCAGGTTGTCGCTGCCCTGGGAAAGCGTCAGTGCCAGGCGCCGCCCGTCGGGTGAAAAGGCCGGCGCTCCGTTGACGCCAGCCCAACTGCCCGCCAGTCGACGTTCGCCGGTAGCCAGGGTCTGAATGTAGATTTCCGAGCGATTATTCTCAAACGAAACATAGGCCAGTTGGCGCCCGTCCGGCGACCACGCCGGTGACATCAGCGGGTCACTGGAAGTGGCGATGACAACGGGGTTCTCGCCGTCGGAATCCGCCACCACGATACGAAAACTTTTGTTTGCTCCCTTGCCGGTAGCGCTGACATAGGCGATGCGGGTGGCGAAGGCGCCGCGCTCCCCGGTCAGCGCCTCGTAAACCATGTCACTGACCTGGTGCGCGGTGCGCCGCAGGCTGTCCCGGTCGCTGTTTATGCGGTAGCTCAGCAGCTGGGCGCCGCGAAAAACATCGAATAGCTGGAACTGCACCTGGTAGCCATCAGCCTGGCTCAGCACTTTGCCCACCAGGATGGCTTCGGTTTCGAGGATGCGCCAGTCGAAAAACCGGATTTCATGGCCAGCAGTCGGCGTCTGGATCATGTCTTCCCGCGCAATAGGCGCGAAGCGCCCACTGCGGGCCAGGTCGGCCGCTATAACTGCCGCGACATCGACCGCCGGTAACGCCTCCCCCTCCACCCCAAAGGGAACGACGGCTAAGGGCACTGCGCCGCTCACACCTTCGGTGATCTCAATTTTCAGCTCACCCCACGCCGGGCCCACCAGCAGCAAAACCAGCGCTGCAAGACCAGCACTCCTGAATAACTTGTTATTCAATCAATCCTCCTATCCATCAGGCTTGAAAATGATCGTCAACTTGCGCTCGAAAAGGCTGGGATCAGGCGGCTCCGGCAAGGGTGAGGCCTTGTACACGGCCGCTTCAATGGAACGCAGCGTGGCCGCATCGGCATTACACTTCCCAATCCTGACATCTACCACTTCGCGGCTGGGTAACTGGGTCACCGCCACGTCGCATTCGAGCCCCGCGGCTGCGCTGGCCGGCCGCAGCCAGTTGCGCTCGATCTTCTGCTTGATCAACAAGGCATATTGATCGCGTAGTCCGGCGCGCGAAGCCTGCATTCGGCGCTCTTCCTCTTCCAGCTGCGCCAGCAGCAGGGCTTCAGCCTCTGCCTGGCGTCGCGCCTCTGCCTCGCGACGACGGCGTGCCTCCGCCTCTTGTTGTTGGCGCTTAGCCTCCGCCAGTCGTTTTGCCTCGGCTTCCCGCTGGCGTTTGAGTTCCTCCTGACGCTCACGCTCCGCCTCGGCCGCCGCTGCCCTGGCCAGGCGCTCCTTTTCCAGCGCCTCGGCCTCGCGGGCACGCTCATCGGCCAGTCTCTTTTCCTCGGCCCGGCGGGCCGCGTCAGCCTCGCGAGCCAGCTCCTCTGCCACCGCGCGCTGCTCGGCCTCCCGTCTTTCCCGCTCCAGGCGAGCCTCGATTTCTCGTGCTTCGCGCTCCCGGGCCAGGCGTGCCTGTCGCTCCCGTTCTGCCTGTTCCAAAGTCTCGAGTTGCGATTGTTGGAAGGCTTCGAGCACTGAGGCATCCACCACCGTCGCCTCGATGGCCAGTTGCCGGGGCATGGCCATGGGGGAACTCAGGGACACGCTGAACACACCCACCAGCAGAATCGCCAGGTGCAGCAACACAGATAAGCCCAAAGCCTGCCAGCGCATGCGGCTCACGGCATCCTCACAGATCCTCGAATTCGCCCGCTGGCAGGGGATCGGTGACAAAGCCGACCTTCTCCGCGCCCGCCCGCTGCAGCAACACCATAGCCCGCACCACCCGCCCGTAAGGGACGTCAGTATCCGCACGCACCAGCACCGGGGTTTGTGGGTTGCGGCGCAGTATGGCGGCGCTGCGTGTACGCACCGTGCGCTCATCCAGTGGCGTCTCTTCCTCGCCGCCGACGTTGAGGTGCAGCGTCCCTTCCCGTCTGATACTCAGGATCAGTGGCTCGTTGCTGCTCAGGTCCTCCTGGTCCAGCGGCTCGGCCGCTGCCTTGGGCAAATCAACTTTAATGCCCTGGGTCAACAGTGGCGCCGTAACCATGAAAATAATCAGCAAGACCAACATCACATCGATGTAGGGCACGACATTGATCTCGCCCATAAGCCGCCGTTTGGGTTTGCGATATTCGTCGGACATCAGCTCCCGCCCCAGCGGCGCCGTGCTCGGGCATGGCGCTGCACAATCGTGGAGAATTCCTCGATAAATCTGTCGAAGCGGCTTTCCAGCCGGTCCACCTGATCGGCGTAACGGTTGTAAGCAATCACTGCCGGAATGGCTGCGAACAGGCCCATGGCCGTGGCTATGAGCGCTTCGGCTATCCCGGGAGCCACCATGGCCAGCGTTGCCTGCTGGACATTAGCCAGCCCCCGGAACGCGTTCATGATTCCGAACACGGTGCCAAAGAGGCCTACATAGGGACTGGTGGAGCCTACCGTTGCCAGGAACGCGAGGTTGTGTTCCATTTTATCTATCTCGCGCATCTGGGCTACGCGCATGGCCCTGCGGGTACCCTCGATCACCGGACCGGGCTCGAGATCAGGATCCTCATTGAGTCGTTTGAACTCGCTAAATCCGCTTTCGAAAATACCGGCCATGCCGATGGCCGCCCGCTTGTTGGCACTGATGCGTGCGTACAGCTCGTTCAGATCGCCGCCGGACCAGAAATTACGCTCGAAGTCATCGGCGGCAGCACGCGCGGCCCGCATGGTTTTGCGCTTTTCAAAGATCACAACCCAGGAAGCGATCGAAGCCAGTAACAGCAGCACCATCACGAGCTGCACGATGAGGCTCGCCTCCATGATCAGCGTCAGATAAGAAAGATCAGCTTCCATCAAATATCCACCAGCAGGTCTTTGGGAATTCGTCGCGGCCGGAAACTGCCGGCATCCAGGCAGGCGGCACGAATTTCAGCTTCGCACAGAAGTTCGGAGTGCCGGGCATCTCGATAAATCTGCTGCCTGAAGTGCAGGCTGCTGCCGCGGCGCTCGCGCAATTCGACGGTGACGCTTAATAAATCGTTGAATCGAGCAGGCCGCATGAAGCGCAAACTGGCCTCGGTAATTACGAACAATAAGCCTCGCTCGGCCAAAAATTCATCTTGTTCGACGCCCATGTCGCGTAACAGTTCAGTTCGTGCTCTTTCCATGAACTTCAGATAATTGGCATAGTAAACAACGCCGCCCAGGTCGGTGTCCTCGTAATAAACCCTGACCGGCCAGCAGAACCCGGCGCTCATTGCGCCCATCCGGTATATCGGACTGCGCCCTTGCTCACTCCTGTTCACCCTCCTCGTTGAACAACGCGAGGTTGGGGTCGGCACCGGCGCGCTTCGGTGCCGCCAGTCCGAAGTGCAGGTAAGCCTGGCGGGTTGCCATCCGCCCCCTGGCCGTACGCATAAGAAAACCCTGCTGGATCAGGAAGGGTTCCAGCACATCCTCGATGGTACCTCGCTCCTCGCCTATCGCTGCCGCCAGACTGTCGACACCCACCGGACCACCTTCGAATTTTTCGATGATGGCCAGCAACAGCTTGCGATCCATCATGTCAAAACCGTTGGGGTCTACATCCAGCATGTCCATGGCGGCGGCCGCAACCGCACCATTAACGCGGCCGTCCGCTTTTACTTCCGCGTAATCGCGCACCCGTCTTAACAGACGGTTGGCAATCCGCGGTGTGCCCCGTGAACGCCTGGCAATATGTTCCGCGCCACCTTTATCGATGGGCAAACTCAGAATACCTGCAGAGCGATGCACGATGCTCATGAGCTCGTCGTCGGAATAAAACTCCAGTCGCTGCACAATACCAAAGCGGTCACGCAGGGGTGAGGTCAGCAGGCCCGCGCGGGTCGTCGCACCCACCAGCGTGAAAGGCGGAAGATCCAGTTTGATTGAACGGGCCGCAGGACCTTCGCCGATCATGATGTCGATTTGGAAATCCTCCAGCGCCGGGTACAGCACTTCCTCCACGATGGGGCTCAACCGATGTATCTCGTCCACAAACAGTACATCACGCGGCTCCAGGTTGGTCAGCAAGGCTGCCAGGTCGCCGGCTCTTTCCAGTACCGGTCCCGAGGTCTGGCGCAGATTGACGCCTAATTCGTTGGCGATGACATGAGCAAGCGTGGTCTTGCCAAGACCAGGAGGACCGAAAATAAGCACATGATCCATGGCCTCATCGCGTTTGCGGGCCGCTTCGATAAAAATCTCCATCTGCTGCTTGACCGCGGGCTGGCCCACGTACTCTTCCAGGGTTCGCGGTCGTATAGCCGAATCCAGCACCTCGTCTTCGGTACTGGCATCCGGTGCAATCAGGCGTTCAAGTTCGGTGTCGCTCACGCATTATTTCCTTACTGCACCCTGCAGCGCCTGGCGTATCAGTTCCTCGGTATTAAGACCATCCGAATCGATGGCTTCCAGCATGCGCGATACCTCCCTGGGTTTGTATCCCAGCGCAACCAGCGCGTCCTGGGCTTCGGCGAGGGCGCCGCTTTTTTGCGCCGCGCGGCTGGTAGCGGCCCCGGCCGGCACTGCATCCTTGATCCGGTCGCGCATTTCCACCAGCAGTCGTGCAGCAGTCTTTTTACCAACCCCCGGCAAACGCACCAGGGTGTCGGGGTCTTCCTCGTCTACACAACGCGCGAATGCCTCGACGCTCATGCCGGACAGAATGGTCAGCGCCAGCTTGGCTCCGACTCCGGAAATCTTGATCAGTGACCGAAACAGGCGGCGCTCGTCGCGGGTAGCGAAGGCATACAGAATGTGAGCATCTTCCCGTACCGCCAAATGGGTGAGCAGACTGACCTCGGAGCCCACATCGGGGAGCGCATAAAATGTCGACATGGGTGCCTCCAGCTCATAACCCACGCCGTGCACATCCAGAGTGAGCTGCGGCGGCTTCTTGTCCGTCACGATACCGCGCAAAAAACCAATCATGCCGTGCCTCCCGCCGCCGCTAAGCGTGAGCGGGTCAGGCGCGTATGAGCATGGCAGATAGCCACTGCCAGCGCGTCCGCTGCGTCCGCTTCCGGGATCGACTGCAGTCCCAGCAATATGCGCACCATGTGCTGGACCTGGACTTTATCGGCACCACCCTTGCCCACGATTGCCTGCTTGATTTCGCGGGCGGCATACTCGTGAACCGGAATTTCGCCGCCGAAGGTCGCGCACAGCGC
>JBFIQI010000094.1:0-9315 GCA_041609715.1 Gammaproteobacteria bacterium | reverse complement strand
GCGCCCAGCACGATAATCACGTAGCCGATCAGGCCGCCCTGGCCCACGCGCTCCGTGAGGGAGGGCGACTGAATCAGCGCACCCAGGATCTGGCCGCGGGTCGGGTCCACCGCCATTGCATGCACCCCGTCGGTGGCGGAGTACAGGTCACCAGCCATGGAGCGGAAGCGACCCGAGGGCTGGGTCGGCAGTTCCTGCAGAGTGCCCGCTTCGGACAGTCTCAGGAACCGATTTTCCAGAATGGCATTGAATACGCCAATGCGTACCACTTCTGCCTGCATCTCTTCACCGTCCGCGCTGTTCACGCTGCTGGTAAAACGCGACACATTGCCGGAAGCCACCATGTCTTCAAGCATCAGGATGCGCAGCTGGTCGAGGTCTTCGATTTTCGGCATGCCCTCGATACCGGCTATACGATTGATGATCTCCTGGCGCTCCGGGTATTCGGCCGTGACCAGGGAGTTATTCACCACGCCGGCAAAATCGCCCACCACCTGCTTTACGACGCCCTTCAACTCTCCCAGGTTGCCGAGGCGAATGGTCAGAGTTTCTTCAAGGTCACGAATCTGGGTTTCGTTGTTATCGAATTGTGATTTCAGGGCCGCGCTGCGGTTTTCTTCTGCCGACAACTGGGCCTTGGCCTGGTTCAGCAGGTTGCGCTGCTGGTTGCGGGCCTGCAGAAACTCGTTTTCGCGCTGCTGGTTTTTGGCTGCAATGGCCGACCTGTCGCTGCGAACTTTCTGCAATAGTTCATTGAGATTGCCTGGCGCATCTGCGGCGCTACCGGGGCCTGCCAGCAGCAGGCCGGCAACGGCGATCAACAGGCTTTTGCTTGACTTGATCATGGCGTTGCCTCCGGTGCGTTCAGCGGAACGGTTAACAGATTGGGAGCAGCCTGTTTACGCGCCACCCGCAGACCCTCGGTGATGTGTTTGCGATAGCTGTCCGGCAGCGGCTCCCACTGGCGGGTGGCTTTATTGAAAAAACCGGTTTTGCTGCGGTCCAGAGTTTGGTAAGCCAGGATGAGACGGCCCAGTCGGAAGAAATTAACCTCCCGGGTTTCGCCATCGATCTGCAAGTTGGCCGTGCTGGCCTCCATGTTGCGACTGAAATCAGCCTCGATGGAATAAGCTTCCATGATGCGGCGGTATTTTTCCGAGTCCGTAACGTTGGCGTCTTCCATCAGGCTGCGCAGAATATCGATGCGGTTCCGGCGCTCCTGCAGGTTAAAGGGCAAATCCAGCTCGATCATTGCTGCCAGGTCGTCGATCATCCGAAACATAAGAGGAATGATGGACTGCTCGATCTCATCAGCACCGTCGATCTGTGCCTGGATTTCTGCCTTGATGCTTTCCTGGTCATTGACCAGCGACTGCAGATGAGCGTTGTAAACCCTGATCCGCTCCAGCGCCTGGGAGGTCACGCGATAGTCGCCCAGCAGTTCCGCCGTCTGGTTGGCGAGGTTGTCAATCTGTTGCTGGGACTGTACCGAGGTCTGGTCCGCAGCACTGCGCTCCTGCATGGCAGTTCGCAGGACACGCTCCTGAGCATCGGCCGGTGACGAGAATAACCCGCCGCTGGCGCATACCGACAGAATCAAAAAACCTGCCGCTATGCGGTAATCTTTCATTAGTGTTTCCATTGACTTACCTTGCATTCTTGTAAGAGTTGAGCAAAGGATTTTAGCTCGCGGAACCGGTGAATCTAGCAGATATAGGGGCGAATAAAAAGCACGACAGCCAGGACCGCGAGCGCCTGATTCTTCCCAGATTTGCCGCCCCTGACCGGCCGCAGGAAACTACTCCCCGCACCCGGTCTGCCACTCTTATAATAGACGCAGTTTGGAGTATTCACGGCCGGTCGCAACAATTTAACCCTGCTGGTCGCTGACCCGGACGGATGTGTTGAATCTCACTGGTAAGTGCCTGAACAATGACCACTAAAAGCAGCGCCATAGACTTGCAGAATCAATACCGCGAATCCGGATACACAGTGATTCGCGGGGCCGTGCCGGCGGCGAGCATGGCCGTCATGCACGATTATGCGCTCATGCAGCGCCAGCACGAGGGTTTTTACAACAGTGAGCCCGTAACCCGGAGTCTTGACCGCTATGCCGATGTGATGGCCGAGAGCCTGCTGCTGGACTTGCAGGCGCGCATTGAGACGGTGACCGGGCGCGAACTGTATCCCAGCTACTCTTGGCTGCGGATCTATTACCCGGGTTCCGATTTGCCAAAACACATTGACAGGAAATCCTGCGAAGTAAGTGCTTCCATCACCATAGGCTTTGATGCCAGCCACCAGTGGCCACTGTGGGTGGAAAGCAACGGCCGGGACATCGCCGTCGAACTGGATCCGGGTGACCTGCTGGTCTATGACGGATCGGATGTGCCGCACTGGCGCGAGGCGTTTACGGGCCGCTACTGGATTCAGGTGTTCCTGCATTACGTGGACCGGCATGGCGAGCAGACGGCTTACCGGTTTGACGGCAGACCCGCCATAGGCGCGCCTCGGCCGCGCCGCAAAGTCCAGTCCCAGGGCCGCAACAAACCCTGTCACTGCGGCAGCGGGATGAAGTTCAAGCACTGTCACGGGCGCATCGGCGCCTGAGCTTCTATTCGCTGAGCAAGGTGGCGCCCGGTGGTGGCGCGTTACCCACCCTGGAGCTGCCTTGCGCTGCACACCAGCAGACCAGCACCAGGCGCTGGCCGGCCTCGGTGGGCTCTGCACAATGCACATAACGATGATCAGCCGGAAAAGCCACCAGCATGCCGGCGGCAGGCTGCAGCCGCAGGCCAAAATTGGGGAAGCTCAGACTGCCGCCTTCAAAGTCGTCATTCAGGTACAGCAGCATGCTGTAGTCGCGGTCCATGGCGCGGACCCAGGTGCGGGTTTGCGGATCCCAGTTTTCCGAGTCGGCGTGGGGACTGTAGTGACCACCGGAGCGGTAACGCAGTAGCTCCGGTTTTTCGTACCACTCAATAGTCTTACCGTAGTGCGGCCCAAGCTGGCGCACGAATACGTCGCGCAGCACGCCGTGCACCTCGCTGGCCACCCCGTCGATCTCGATATAGTCGGTAACGCGGTCAGCCGACAATCGCGTTTCAGCCGCGCCGGCGGCTGCCCCGGCGGCCTGGACGGTCGACGGCCTGCCCGGCTGGCCGGCCGCGTATGCCACCAGCTTGTGCCGCCGACCCGCGGACAGGAAATCCTCAATGACCACCACCCCGGGCGGCAGGGAGCGACGCGATATATACAGCCCGGCCGGCACATCCCTCAGCTGTTCTTCGCCCGCGGCGCCGCGCAGTCCGGCCGCGATATAACCCTGCTCGTTAAAGGGCGACTGTTGCGTCATGGGCGCAGGGTGTCAGCGGCACGCAATGACATCACATGTTGCGACGGTACTGGCCGCCAACTTCGTAAAGCGCGTGGCTGATCTGGCCCAGGGAGCAGGTCCTGGTGGCCAGCATCAGGGCCGCGAATACGTTGCCGCCATCGGCCGCGGTGGTTTGCAGATCATTCAGCACCGTCGCGGCTTCGGACTCGTGGCGTTGCTGGAAGTTACGCAGTGCTGTCACCTGGCGCTGCTTTTCTCCCTCCGTCGAGCGTATCAGCTCCGGTATAGAAACATCCTCTGACGCTTCGCTATCAGACGCCCGGAAGGTATTGACACCGACGATGGGCAGGCTGCCATCGTGCTTTCGGGATTCGTAGTAGAGACTCTCTTCCTGGATCTTGCCGCGCTGATACATGGTCTCCATGGCGCCAAGTACCCCACCGCGCTCGGATATGCGTTCGAATTCCTCGTAAACCGCTGCTTCCACGATGCGCGTAAGCTCTTCGATAATGAACGAGCCCTGGAAGGGGTTCTGGTTCTTATTGAGGCCCAGCTCTTTATTGATGATCATCTGGATGGCCATGGCGCGCCGCACCGAGGCTTCGGTGGGCGTGGTCAGGGCCTCGTCGAAAGCATTGGTGTGCAGGCTGTTGCAATTATCAAACAGCGCGTACAGCGCCTGCAGCGTCGTGCGAATGTCATTGAACTGGATTTCCTGGGCATGCAGGCTGCGGCCCGAAGTCTGAATATGGTATTTGAGCATCTGGCTGCGCGGATCAGCCTTGTAGATCTCGCGCATGGCGCGCGCCCAGATACGCCGGGCCACACGCCCGATGACGGCGTACTCCGGGTCCATTCCGTTGGAAAAAAAGAAACTCAGGTTGGGCGCAAAGTCGTCTATCGACATGCCCCTGGAAAGATAATATTCGACGATTGTAAAACCGTTGGCCAGCGTGAACGCCAGCTGCGATACAGGGTTGGCGCCTGCCTCGGCGATGTGGTATCCGCTGATCGACACGCTGTAAAAATTGCGAATTCCGTGGTCGATGAAATAAGCCTGTACATCACCCATCATGCGCATGGCAAACTCGGTAGAAAAGATACAGGTATTCTGCGCCTGGTCTTCCTTGAGGATATCCGCCTGCACCGTGCCGCGCACCTGGGTCAGAGTTTCCGCGGCAATTCGTGCATAGGTTTGCCGGTCCACGACCTGGTCGCCGCTCACACCCAGCAAGCCGAGGCCAAAACCGTCGTTGCCCGGTGGCAGCTCCCCGTCGTAGTGCGGCCGCGTGCGATCGCCATACAGGGCGGCGATTTTTTTCTCGGCGGCCTGCCACTGGCCGCTACTGCGCAGGTGCCTCTCGACCTGCTGGTCAACTGCGGCGTTCAGGAACATCGCCAGGATCATGGGCGCCGGACCATTGATAGTCATGGACACCGAGGTCGTGGGCGCGCACAGATCAAAGCCGGAAAACAGTTTTTTCATGTCGTCCAGGGTGGCCACGGATACGCCGGAATTGCCGATACGCCCGTAGATATCCGGCCGCGGATCCGGATCTTCACCATAAAGCGTAACCGAATCGAAGGCAGTGGACAGGCGGGTGGCAGGATGCCCGGCAGACAGGTAATGAAAACGACGATTGGTGCGCTCCGGCGTGCCCTCGCCGGCGAACATGCGCGTGGGATCCTCCTGCTCACGGCGGTAGGGATAAACCCCGGCGGTATAAGGGTAGGCCCCGGGCAGGTTCTCGTGCAGCAGAAACCGTAACTGGTCACCCCAGTCGGACAGGTTCGGCAGGGCAATCTTGGGGATGCGCTGGTGGCTCAGCGTCTCTACATAGTTGTCACCGCTGATTTCGCGGCCGCGCACTTGGTAACTGTAGCGGTCGGCGCGTGCATCCCCCAGGCGCCGCGGCCAGTCCCGCAGCAGCTGGCATGATTCTTCGTGTAGCTCCGCCAGGGCCTCGTTGTACTGCCGGCGCAGCGCCGCCAGGCTGGAATCACCAGCAGCCTCCTGGTCGCTGGTCTTGCAGGGCGTCAGGGCTTCGGGCAGGGCGCTGTCGCCCAGCGCCTGCAGCGCCCTGAAACAACCCTGGGCCAGGCTCGCGGCATTGGCCTGTGCCTCGATGCTGGCCTCGACCGCGCGCGCCGATTCGGCAATCTCCGCAAGATAGCGTGAACGTGACGGCGGAATAATTGCACTCCTGCCGTGACCCTCCATTCGACCCGGATCCTGCAGGGACCAGTCACCATCTTTTTTGCTCGCCTGCAGTGCCCGGCAGAGTTGCGCGAACAGGCGATTGACACCCGGATCATTGAACTGGCTGGCGATGGTTGGAAACACCGGGACTTTGTCATCCGGCATCTGGAATTCGTGACGATTGCGTTTCCACTGCTTACGCACGTCTCGCAACGCATCTTCGGCACCGCGCTTCTCGAACTTGTTTAGCGCCACGATATCCGCGAAATCCAGCATGTCGATTTTTTCGAGCTGGCTGGCCGCACCGTAATCGCTGGTCATGACATACAGGGAAAGATCCACCAGGTCGACAACTTCGGTATCGCTTTGTCCAATGCCCGCGGTTTCCACAATAATCAGGTCAAAGCCCGCATACTTGAGCAATTGCACGCTGTCCGCCAATACCGCGCTGGTGGCCAGGTGTTGCCTGCGCGTTGCAATTGATCGCATGTAAATTCGCTCGTCGGCGAGGCTGTTCATGCGAATGCGATCGCCCAGTAGCGCGCCGCCGGTGCGCCGCCGGGTCGGATCCACCGCCAGCACCGCTACCTGGCGGTTGGGAAAGTGTCGCAGAAACCGATTCAGCAATTCATCGGTGAGGCTACTCTTGCCCGCGCCCCCGGTGCCAGTGATGCCGACCACTGGCGGGTTGTTGGCCGTACCGCGCCAGGTTTTGCGCAAAGCTTCGATGCGCTCGGGAGCCTCCAGCGCGTCCTCCAGCAGGCTCACGCTGCGGGCCACCTGGAAGGCCTCGGCCGGTGACAAGGGCCCCGGTACGAAGTCAGGACGGACGCGCGCCCGTACCCGTTTGAAAACGTCTTCTATCATCCCGTCGAGACCCATGCGCATGCCGTCGTCCGGGGTGTAGATCTTTTCCACGCCGTAGGCTTCGAGATCCGTGATTTCCTCGGGCGCTATGGTGCCGCCGCCCCCGACCACCACGGCGATGTGATCCGCGCCCCGCTCCCTGAGCATGTCGACCATGTACTTGAAATACTCCACATGCCCGCCCTGGTAGGAACTCACGGCAATGCCATCGGCATCTTCCTGCAGAGCCGCGTTGACTACCTCGGCTACGCTGCGGTTGTGACCCAGGTGGATCACCTCGGCACCATGGCCTTGCAGCAAGCGCCGGATGATGTTGATAGCCGCATCATGACCGTCGAACAGCGAGGCCGCGGTAATGAAGCGCAGCGGAGAGGACTGCTGTTCCTGGGGTTCTTTGCGCAATCGGCTGGCGGCTGTGCTCATAGGTAATTTTTTTTCGTGAAGACGGTAAACAGCAGGCCATTATACCGGGTGCACCTATCCACCCGGGTAAATACTGTTGCGTTGCAACAAGTGGACCTGCGTCTGTCTTTTCTGTCTGCAGCGACTATAATTGCGGCCCGATTTCCGTGGGGTGGCCCGGGCGGGCGAAAAGCTTGTCGTCGCCACCCGCATCCGAAAGGCGGGCTGGTCCCGAAGGTCCGGGAATTACCGCTCGGCTGCAAACCGTTTCGACCCAGTCAACTGCCGACCGGAGGCTGGTCAGGGGGTCGCCCGAAAGAACAACAGCAGAATTTTCTCAGGAGCAACTATGAAGCTTTTCGACGAAGTGCAGCGCATGGGGCATGAACAGGTCGTGTTCTTTCAGTGCGATGTCAGCGGCCTGCGCGCGATCGTGGCAATCCACAACACCATACTCGGGCCTGCGCTCGGCGGGCTGCGCATGTGGCCCTATGCGTCAGAAGATGAAGCGCTTCGCGACGTGCTGCGCCTGTCACGCGGCATGACTTACAAGGCCGCGGTGGCGGGCCTCAACCTTGGTGGCGGCAAAGCGGTCATTATCGGCGATCCTGAAATCGACAAGTCAGAGGCCCTGTTTCGCTCCTTCGGCAGGTTCATTGGCAGCCTCGGACATCGCTACATAACGGCCGAGGATGTCGGTACTACGGTCGAAGACATGGAGTACATTTACCAGGAAACCGACCGCGTTGTGGGTGTGCATCCGGTCCACGGTGGCAGCGACGACCCCTCGCCGTTCACTGCCTTTGGCACCCTTTGCGGCATTCGGGCATGCCTGAACATGAAATACGGCAGTACCAAGATCAAGGACAAGACTTTCAGTGTCCAGGGAGTAGGCAGTGTTGGCTATCACCTGGTGAAAATGCTTCGCGAGGAAGGCGCCAAGGTTTTCGTTTGCGACATCAACGAGGATCGCGTGAAACGCACGGTAAATGAACTGGGCGCCGAGGCCGTGGGCATGGACGACATTTATGATGTCGATGCCGATGTCTTTGCACCCTGTGCACTGGGTGGCGTAATCAACGAGAACACCGTGCCAAGGTTAAAAGTCGACATCGTGGCCGGCAGTGCCAACAACCAGCTGGAATCTGGTGAGTGGGGAACGGCGCTGGAAAAGCGCGGCATCGTTTACGGTCCCGATTACGCAGTCAATGCCGGTGGCCTGATGAATGTGGCCATCGAGCTGCAGGGCTATAATCGTAAGCGGGCAACGCAGCTGGTCAGCACCATTTACAGCAATATCGACAAGATATTCCGGATCGCCGAACGCGATGGCATTCCAAGCTGGCAGGCAGCGGACCGGCTGGCCGAGGAACGTATTGCCGCTATCGGACATATCAAGAAACCGTTTACCCGGCGGAACAAGGACCGCTTGTCGGGTCGCTCGCCGAGTGCCGGCGCGGCCAGTCACTGACGGGTCGGGCGCGGTCCGGCAACGGCTACTGAAAACGCCAGGTCCGGGTACCTGGCGTTGTTATCTGCAATCGCTGTCGACGGAGCATCAGGGTGTCCATATTCAATACCCACATCAATGAAGAAATAGATCTCCTGCGCGAGTCGGTGCGGCGTTTTGCCGAAGCCGAAATCGCGCCGCTGGCAGATGCCATTGACCGCGACAATGCCTTTCCCCAGCAACTGTGGCAGCGCATGGGCGAACTGGGCCTGCTGGGAATGACGGTGCCTGAAGAATATGGCGGCAGCGGCATGGGGTATCTCGCCCACGTGGTGGCGACAGAAGAAATTTCGCGGGCCTCGGCGTCGGTAGGCCTGTCTTACGCCGCGCACTCCAATCTTTGCGTTAACAACCTTTATCTCAACGCCAGCGAAGAGCAGCGCCAGCGTTTCCTGCCGAAGTTGTGCAGCGGTGAATGGGTCGGGGCGCTGGCGATGTCGGAATCCGGTGCCGGATCCGACGTGGTGGGCTCCATGACTTGCCGGGCCAAAAAAGACGGCGACGAGTGGGTTGCCAATGGCTCCAAGATGTGGATAACCAATGGCCCGGAAGCCCAGGTGCTGCTGGTGTACATGCGTAGTGCGGAAAAATCCGCCGGCTCACAGTCCATCACTGCTTTCATCGTGGAACGCGGCATGGAAGGATTCAGTACCGCCCAGAAGCTGGACAAGCTGGGCATGCGCGGATCCAACACCTGCGAACTGGTATTTGAAAACTGCCGTATCCCGGCCGCCAACGTACTGGGAGAGGTCAACCAGGGCGTCTACATACTGATGAAGGGCCTGGACTCCGAGCGACTGGTCCTCTCCGGCGGACCCATCGGCATCATGCTGGCCTGCATGGATGAGGTTTTGCCTTACCTCAACCAGCGCAAACAGTTTGATCGTCCCATCGGGAGCTTTGGCCTCATGCAGGGCAAAGTCGCGGACATGTACACGGCCTTGCAGGCGTCGCGTGCCTTTACGTATCGCACGGCGGAACAATTCGACCGGGGCCTGC
>JBFIQI010000093.1:0-9432 GCA_041609715.1 Gammaproteobacteria bacterium | reverse complement strand
GCAATTGAAATCGTTGAGCGGGCGCTCGAGCTGTTCGGTGCGCCCGTTTATGTGCGCCATGAAGTCGTGCATAACAAGTTTGTCGTGGACGGACTGCGTGACAAGGGTGCGGTATTCGTCGAGGAGCTGGACGAGGTACCCGAAGGTGCCCACGTGATTTTCAGTGCCCATGGGGTGGCCAGGCGCGTGCATACCGCGGCAGCCGAGCGCGGGCTCAAAGTGTTTGATGCCACCTGTCCGCTGGTTACCAAGGTGCATATGGAAGTCTCGCGGTATTCGGCACAAGGTCGGGAAGTCGTGCTGATAGGGCACGCGGGTCACCCGGAAGTGGAGGGGACCATGGGGCAGTTCGATGCCGCGGCGGGTGGCCGCATGTACCTGGTGGAGTCGGTGCAGGATGTTGAGGCCCTCGAGATCGAGAACCCCGAGCGTCTTGCCTTCGTCACCCAGACCACTTTGTCGGTGGATGATACTGCCGCCATCATAGAAACACTGCGCAGTCGATTTCCCGCGCTTACCGGACCGCGCAAGGAAGATATCTGCTACGCCACCCAGAATCGCCAGGACGCCGTCAAGCAGCTGGTGACTGACAGCGATGTATTGCTGGTGGTGGGCTCGGTGACAAGCTCCAATTCGAATCGCCTGCGGGAGTTGGCCACCAAGGCGGGGAAGCCAGGCTACCTGGTGGACGGGCCGGAGGACCTGCGGCGGGAATGGTTCGACGGTGTCGGCGCCGTGGGCGTGACCGCGGGGGCGTCAGCCCCTGAGATTCTGGTCAGGCAGGTTGTAGATCGTCTGGTTGCCTGGGGCGGAACAGCCCCCGAAGAGCGGCCGGGGCGTTCAGAAACCGTGGTTTTTCATTTGCCCCGGGAGCTGCGTCGCACCGGCTGAAGCCAGCGGCATCGGCGTGCAGCAAACACGCCCGCTTAAAGGGCGATCTTCATAAACGGGCCTAACGCCAGCAAACTGCCGCGTCCTTGGGCGAGGAGCCGCGCACTCCACGTTCATTGATGCTGAAGCTCTGACATTCGGCATCGTCAGCCTGGCGCTCGGCGGCTTTGGCGGTCGCCGTGGCGGTGTAGCCCACCGTCAGACCCGCAGCCGCAGCAGTAACCGACAGGTCGTAGTATCCGCTATTGGTGCCGGCAATTCCCAGACCGGCTGCGCCGAGTTCTGTGGTGTAGGTGTTGTTCTGGATATAGAACTTCTCCTGGGCCGCGGCGACCCGCAGCAATGCCGTAGTGGCATCGCTGCGGTTGGTGCGCTGGATATACGCCCGGTAATTGGGTACCGCGATGCCAATGAGGATAATGGCGACGGTAATGGTCACCAGTAATTCGATCAGGGTAAAGCCTTGCGGCGCCTTCAAGGCCCATTGCCGCGCGATGCGATTCCGCGTGTTTAATGCCATTGTCTTGACCATCGATTTGCTGATTGTTCCTATTCTATCGCTCTTCGGCGGCTTGACCCTGTGTGCAGCAGATGCGTAGCAGGGCATCACCGACGTTGGCCTGGCACCATCCCGGTACGCGCTGGCCAAGCAGTCGCAAGCACCCGGACCGCCAAAGCAGAGTATGACCCGCCGAGATCCATCAACAACGCGCGACCATGGCCCGGCGTGAAGATCGATGGCCTGATGAGCGTCAGTTTGGATCGATATCCCGCTGGGTCCAGAACGTTCTGATGGGCGGGTTACCGAAATCCACATCGCAGGCTTCGAGGCCTACCAGGCACCGGGGCCGGGGAATGCCGCAATCGTCACCGACACAGCTGCAATTCTCGCCTTCGCAGGGTGCGCCACCGTCAGTCGAGTCCGGTGAAGGGAACAGGAAGGTAGGCGTTGGCGCAATGCCCGTCTGGGCCAGCTGCCGCGCGCGATCTTGCACCGTGAGAGTTTCGCTGCCGCCCATGCCGTCAAGATTGGTGACTGGGCTGGCATCCAGGATATTGACCTGGTAAAGCTTGTTGCTGCCGCGTCCCGGAACGCATGCCGAGGGACTTGTTGACGGTGAGAAAGTGGTGAAGATAACCGTGCCGTTGAAGGTGCGGGATTCCGACAAGACCTTTTCTCCGGGCAGCAGCAGCTTCCAGCCCAGGGCGCCGGCGGGAATGATGGGCGTCGGGTCACTGGTAACATCCACCAGTTGCGGATCGCCGTCGCGAATTGGGTTTGCGCTTATGGCATCGTAATCGGTCTGCGACAACTGGGCGAATACGTTGTAGTCGCGCAGCCCGTAAAACCGGTCCTGGGTTTCCGTATTCAGAGGATGGGCGCGGTATCCGGAGCCGATCGCGATATTGAGATAACTGTCTGACTCGCGTGGCACCAGGGCGACATCCGGCGCGTTGTAAAAACGCCGGTTGTCGGCCACCGACGGGCTTTCGAGATCGGCGGCGCCCAGCGACGCCAATACGCCACCAGTGACGAGGCTGTCAGCGGCCTGACCATTGAATATATCGAATCGCCAGACCCGGCCACCCATGTCACCGACGTACATACGGTCCGCGAACTGGTCATTGTTGAGATCAATAACCCGAACCGTCGAAGGAATTGCATTGGTCATATCCGCAAGTACGAGGTCGTTGGCGTCATCAGGACCCGCAGACCACAACAACTCGCCGCTCTCCGCATCCAGAATGTAAATCGCGTTACCAAAACTATCGCTGGAGTAACCGGGATTGTCCTGATTGGCCGCGTAACCGCCACCGATGATCAGCACGCTGTTCTCGGCGTTCTGGCTGGCGCCGTCTATGGCTACCCTGCTGATGATGGGGGTCGACCAGGTCTGGCCGAGTCGTGGCAGTTCGCTTCGACCCACCTGCCATATGAGCGCGGGTCGGTCAGGCCGACTGACATCGAGGGCGTAGTAATTCGTCCCGCCGCGGCGCATACCGACGTACAGGATCACGCGATCACCCGCGCCCGCATCTATGACGCCGTCCGCATTGATATCCTTGCGTAAAACCTGGATGGGCCCGTCAAGACCATAGGTCTTGTTGGGCGAGTCGGCGTTTTCAAACAGGACCGCAAGATTTGCCAGCAGCTCTCTGGGAATGAATGCAAAGACTTCCTCCCCGCTGGCCACATCGATCGCATGCAGATAACCGTCGTTGGTACCCACGAAAACCAGCGCGTCCTCATTGTCCGGGCTGCCCGGCAGTCCGCCATAAACCACCACGGCAGGTGCACTGTGCAGGGGATCACCCATGATCCGACGCGCTTCCCCGGTATCACCGTCAGCATCGTCATCCAGCACGTCCGCACCCCGGGCCCAGTCGATGAGCGAGTCACGGTCCGGATCGCCCGGTCCGCCGATACCCAGCATGGCATCGGTCAGGGTGGCATTGGAGGCAACCACCTGGTTGGACTCCGCAGTGAGGTCAGAACTGCTGCCGGTGAACGTATACAAGTTTCGCTCAATCGGGCCAGGCAATCTGTTCGCGGCGCCTCCGCGGGTTACGTTGCCGCCATCTGGGGTTTGCGACCAGAAACTGCGGGCACCTTCATTGAAAAACCCCGTGTTCGGGTCTACTGCCGGGGCGTTTACATTGACACCGACAATCTGGTTGCCAAGGAACTTGTATTTTTTGAGATTGCCGTCCCAGTGCGGCGTGCTATCAGCCTGGAAGACGGCAAAATACAAATCACTCAAGCTTTGCGTGCGGTTGAAGGCATTCACAGCGACAGCGGGGGCCGCAAAGATCGTATTTTCTTCGCGAATGTCTCGTAAGATTTCCTGGAAGGCCTCCTGCAAGCCGCTGACATCATCCACTGTGTAGTACTCGCCGCCGCCGCGTTGCGCCGTGGATTCCAGCAGCGGCAGATCCACTGCAAAACCGATCGTGTAAGTGCTGACGCTCTGCAAGCCATTACCGGCATCTCCATCGAGATCGGCATTGAGTAGATACGCCGCCATGTCATCCAGACAACGCCCGTCGCCGGTGCCATCACAGTCGGTGGCTCCTGTGGCCTCCGCGAATCCCGGCAGCCCGGTAATTCGAGGATCTGCGCCCAAATCGCGCGTGGGCGCGCCATCGCTGAGCAGGATCACGAAGTTCTTGCGGCATACACCGCCTGCAGCGGGGCTGTCGTATAGCTCCAGATTGGGGCCGCTGCGCGCCCCGCTGACACTCGGTTGCGGGTTGCCGTTGCCGTCCACCGAATCAAGCCCATACACCACTTCGCGACCGTGAAAATACTGGCCAGCCTCAAACAGGGTTTCGGCCAAGGGTGTGAAGCCATTGGCAACCAGGCCGTTGATGACTTCCTTCAAGGGTTCCCGCGCAGAACTGATAGCTTCGATGTCGAAGACCACCATGCCGCCCTCGGCAGCAGCATCGTCCGGGAGCTGGTTATTACTGAAACGCATCAATCCGACGTTGATGTTGCTGCTGCTGTCCAGCAGCTCGTTAGCGACGTCCTGCACGACGCTGATACGGGTATCCGGAACACTCTCGGGGCTGGCGCGCCAGTTGAGGTAATTTCCGCTGTAGAGAACATAGCGGGAACTGGTATTCACCCCGCTGCCCCAGGTCACCTCTGATGCAACGCTGTCGCTCCAGGGGCCATTGACGCCATCCGCTGCATACAGCCTGGTTTGGTCCACGCCGTCGCCGTGCACACCGCTATCATTGGCGCACTCTACCGGCTGGGAACGCACACCATCGGTGCCCGCCAGTGGCAGCCACTCGCCGAGTCCCGACAGACTGTCAAAGCGGGCAAAAAAATCGAGCCCGGTAAAGCCAATCTGACCAATCAGGTTCTGCGCCGCATCGCATTTCAGGGCCTCGGGCTCGAACCAATTGGCAGCATCGGGCGACCCGACGCCACACGCGTCCGCTTCCGCCCTACCGTCAGATTCCTTCCAATAGATTCGGTTGGCCACACAGCCACCCTCGTACAAAACAGTTGGGTCGTACTGCGGTGGCGTACCCACGATGGCGTTCATGCTGCCCGAGGTATCGATGATAAAAAGCACGTTGGGCTCGGAATCCACGATACTCGCATTGCTGCCCACGAATAACTCGATATCGTCTGCCAGGGCTGGCGAGCCGGCCAGGCAGCCGACGGCGAATGCCAGCGCTATTGTTGTTTTTTTCGATTGCTTGTTCATCGGTCCCGTACCTCTAAGCGGCCTGGCTTGGTATTGCCGCCTGATGCTTTATCTCTCGTCCTTGACCATGCCTGTATTCGACCGGCCAATAATGATTCGTGTCACATGCCCCTCTTGCGCGTGATAAAAAACATACACAGGGCTGCTCGAGCGGGTTGCGAGCCGGAGCTCCGACAGGCTGACCGGGCGCTGGCCAACGAAAAAAGCGGCCGTGCTTCCCAGCCGAAATCTTTCCGGCGCACATTCAGCACAGCGGCGCAGGTAAAGATTGCCGCCAGCGGATGAAGGGAGCTGCACCTGGTGGCCGCTGAGTTCCAGGGCTTCTTCGATGATGCGAGTTTCGCCACCACCGGCGAGCCCGCTCACACAGAGCAGGGCGGCAGGCAAAAGTAATTTTTTAAACATGACTAAATCTCTTGGATCAGTTGCCGGGGCCGACCACATAAAAGCTCTGGGTGTGATCGGAGCGGGCATTGCGCGCCGATCTACCGGTGCTGTTGATATCGAAGTGGAAGGCCTGAAAACCCCCGCCAGATCCCAAACTGAACATGCCCTGCGGCACATTCGTGGTCACGGCGAAGCGCGTTTCACTGGTAAAAGTACTGACCGATCCCGGTTCCACCGGTGTTTCCGGAATCTGCACCGGTATCGCCGTATTGAGACCTCCGGTATACATCGCGCGGTCGATACCGGTTTCTGCCGCCTGAAAAGCGTTCTGTGCAAACTGCGTATTGCCGGCCTGCAGCAGTTCAAAGGTGGAGGTCTGCATGCCGGAGATGCCCAGCATTGTCAGCACCAGCAGCAGGATCAGCCCGACGATCAGTGCAGCGCCGGATTGTCTGCTTTGAATGCGTGTTGCTTCTTGTCGGTTCATCTTCATCCTCGCAGGTTTCTGAGCTGGATAGTTTTTGAAATCACGATACGGCGGAAACCATCGTTCGGCGCCGCAATGTCCTGGTCCGCATAACGGTAACCAGAAGTGTCGGTATGACCCTGTTCGATGGTCTCGGTACGCAGCCGCAGCCAGAGACGCACGGCAACAATTCGGGTATCGGGATCGAAGCCCGGCGATGTCGGGTCGAGCAAGGGATTGTCGGCGTTGACATAGCGGTCGACAGCCCCGCTGCCCGGCGTGCCTTGGGCATCAAGATCTATGCCGAACTGTATCTGCAGGTCCTCTACGCCGGGGATGACTTCTTCGTCCCTTATAGCGGGACCGCTGCCCAGGGTTCTGCGGCGCAGCGATGGTGTATTGCCCAGCGTAGGTGAGGTCGGTGCAATGTAATACGCATTGGTCACCAGCCGATAACTCAACGATGCGGGCGGTGGCGCAAAACCTGGGGGAATCAACTCGCCCACAAACAATGCTCCGCGGGTACGATCCGATTGCAGGTGCAGACGGTTGGCCTCCAGCACGTTGGTCGGCTCGGCGCTGGCATGGCGCACGACCAGGATATCGCTGCCCGGCTGGTAATTGCCTGCTCCGAT
Organism: Gammaproteobacteria bacterium; assembly: GCA_041609715.1. Classification (GTDB taxonomy): domain Bacteria; phylum Pseudomonadota; class Gammaproteobacteria; order Steroidobacterales; family JABDLF01; genus JABDLF01. The sequence continues at coordinate 2,830 of JBFIQI010000093.1, read as the reverse complement.
ACAGCCCGAGTACGGCGCGTTGGTGCCATTGGCACCCTCGACGGGGTTGTTCAGGTCTATATACCAACGGTCTGAGCAATCGCCCGCCAGCGCACCGAGTTGGTCCGGTTGGCCGCGGCGGCGCTCGATAATCTCCGCGCGGTTGGTCAGTCCCCAGTAATTGGCGAGACGCAGATCGGGTTCCAGATGGTCAAGCGCAAAGCGCGCGTTTTCCTGCAGGCGCGCCATGGATTCATTGAGGCGATAAGTCGCACGGCTGTTGGAATAAACGCTGACGGCGCCCACCAGCAAAACTGCGCCAATTACCAGCGCGATCATGAGTTCAATCATGGTCATGCCACGCTGCTTCATGTCTGAATCCTCAAGGTGTAAGTCAGGGGATCGTTTTCGCCGACCTCGCTCCAGGAGATAGTGATGATGTAAGTATCCGGTGTGGTGCCGGGATCATGGACGACCGTGCCGGTTCCGCCCGGCAAGCCGGTGCGTGAATCGCCGATCGTGGTTTGCCACAGCAACAGGTCGTGGGCTGCCATTTCTCCTGGCGTGCACAGCTTGTTGCCCGGTGCGGCGCCGTCGCTACAGCCATGGTCGGCAGCCGGACCGGCGTAGGCTGCACCCGCGACGGCATTGGCGCGAATCCGATCGGCCATATCCGCGGCCAGCACAATGGCTTTGGTCCGGGCCAGGGCGCTGCGCCCGCGTGAAACGCTTTCTACGTACAGCGCCGCGATGCCCAGCATGCCTACGGACAGCACCACCAGGGCGACCAGCGCCTCCAGCAGAGTGAATCCCCTGTTTTTCCTCGTCTTCTCCATTTTCAACCAGCCTCTTTGGGCTTCAATCAGTTACTTAACTGTTACGGGCAACCCCCGGTTCGCGTGTCGACGTCTGCCACGGAGTTCAGCACCTGTGGCCGCCCCGTTGCGGATACGGCGATTACCCGAGCTGCGGAGCGACCGCCACCGAGATCGCTGTTACCGCGATCGTCGCATAGCAAAATGTTGGTCAGCGGATCTCCGGAACCGGGCAATACCTGCTGAAACCCCGACGGCGAGAATGCAAAATAGCTGTTGTCCGCCCTCACGCTGAGACCCTGCCGCACCGGCCCGTGGGCTTCGATGACAATATCTGAAACCTCGGGATCTGCTGCCACATCGATGCTGCCGTTGGCATTACGATCTATGAATACGATCCAGCCCTCGGCAAAATTGTCGGCGCAGCCGGGCGTTTCAGCTGCTGCATCGGCACTGGCACACATCACTACAGTTGCGCGCTGCTTCACCGCTTCGGAACGGCCGGCGTGCAGGCCAATGATCAGATCATTGGTGTCTGCCGCAATCCGGCTGTTGCGCACCAGGTTGGCAATGCCAGGCGTGCCCACGCCTACCACGATCGCCAGCACGGCAATCGTGAATAGCAACTCCAGCAATGTGACCCCCGCATGCCTTTTTCTTTTCATCGCCGGACTATATTACCCAAGCAGGGTGCCGGCTATTTACATAAGTGACGTGCGTACAAATACTTCCGATCAGCGGTAGTGTTTGAGCATTATGTTAACGTTCGCAGCGGTAAGGCTGACCGTTGCTGCGCCGGTGGGCAATCCGCGGTCGACCCGTGTAACTGATGACAACGGCGCGTGCCGGTTGCCGCCGGGTTTTATCACACACCTTGACCGTGCCATTGGTGCTGCGTACGGCATAGTGGTGAAAGACGTAAGCGCTGCGATTGGATTGCAGAATGACTTGCGGGTGTACGCGGTGCGCCGCCAGCACGCGTTCGTTGTCATCGACTCTTGCCGGCGCATCTTCATCCTGGTTCAAAAAAACCAGCCAGCCCGTTTGCCAAGCATGCGCATCCTGAGCCTGGCATTGGATGAGACTGCGCGAGGGGCAGATCACCACTTCCCCAAAGTTTTTAGCCGCCTCCGTCTTGGCAAGGTGCACTGCCCGAACCAACCGGTTGCTCTCGTCGACCAGGCGCGCATTGGCGATTATTGCCGCGAATGGTCCGCTGCCCACTACCAGCAGTATGGCCAGCACCGAGAGGGTCATCAGCAATTCCAGTAACGAGAGTCCATTCCCGTTGGTCATAGTCGGCTTCCCTGCAATTGTGGCCGGGCGTCCTGCCCGGAAAGGGCAGCATAGACCGGCCGCCAGGCGAGGCCAAAACAGCACCCGGCGGCGCCACGACATAATGGGGGGAGGGTTAGTATTCGCGGGTAACGGGGCGTATAATTGCCTATGTGGCTGATTTATCGAGCACTATTCCTGAAGGCGACGCACGCACGGCTAAGCTGCTGCGTGCCCACGGCATTACGCCCACGGCACAACGCGTTGAAATCGCGAAAATTCTCCTGAGAGAAGCGAAGCATTTTTCCGCAGAACAAGTCCTGGAAGAACTGCTGGGCGGCCGCGGCGTGTCCAAGGCTACGGTTTATAACTCGCTGAAGCTATTCGCTGAGCGTGGCCTGATCAGGCAGGTGAACGTCCATTCCGAGAGCCTGATATACGACTCCAATACCCGGCCTCATCATCATTTCTACAACATTGATTCGGGTGAACTCATCGATATCGAGCCAGGTGCCGTCAAGCTCGATAGCCTGCCGTCGGCGCCGGATGGCACGGTGGCGGAGGGAGTGGAAATCGTTATCAAGGTACGTAACGCCCGCGGCGATTAATTGACTGTCCCATGGCCGGCGCTTCCCTTATAATTTGCGGCCAAAATTTTGAGCCGGAGTAGCTCAGCTGGCAGAGCACCGCATTCGTAATGCGTAGGTCGGTGGTTCGAATCCACTCTCCGGCACCAAATCTTTTTCTTTGCTTCTTTCTTT
>JBFIQI010000092.1:0-9482 GCA_041609715.1 Gammaproteobacteria bacterium | reverse complement strand
CGGCCGCAGGCCAGCGGCTAATGTAACCTGCGTGACCGATCGGTCGAAAAATTGGCTCTTAGGCTGCAATTGATTGTTTATAATGCCGAAAATCAATTCAGGACCAGGCATGCTCAAGACCGCATTCGAGATCATCTGCAACAGTTTGCCGGAAGCCGCCTGGCTGCTTTCCTCAGATGGCGCGATTGTCGCTGCCAACGACGCCGCCGCTGAGTTGCTGGGTCTCAGCACAGAAGAGCAACTCGATCGCCAGTTTGCCGCCTTTGTCACGACTGCTCCCGACAAGCTCATGCAAGATCTGGCAAAAGCGCTTGAGGCCTGCCGACCTGATAATGCGCGATTGGTCATGCAGACGGCTCAGGGTCCGCGGGAGTACCTGGTTGAAATAATGCCTGTCAGGGCCCAGGCGGCCCGAGGCTTCGTCCTGCGCTGCGACCTGCACAAGTGGGCTGCGCAGCAGCTGACCCAGATCAGCCAGCACCTGGACATTCTGCAACGCAATCTGCTGGAGCAGAAACGCCGCGAATTTACACTGCTCAGCAAAGCGCGGGATGCGGACCGGGATCGCAAGCGCTTCCAGGACCAGGCCATGCGCGACAGTCTGACTAACTTGCCAAATCGCCGGGCATTCAAGCGCCAGCTGCTGGAACTGTGGACGCATTGCAAGCGCGATAACCTGCCGCTGGCAGAATTGATGATCGACATCGACCAGTTCAAGCTGTACAACGACCACTTCGGTCATCCGGCGGGGGATCGGTGTTTGGCAACGGTGGCGCGGGCACTGGGCGAGGCATTACATCGTGATCAGGATTTCGTGGCGCGGCTGGGGGGCGAGGAATTCGCGGTCCTGTTGCCGGATTGTGATATCGATGGGGCCAGCACGGTTGCCGAGCGCCTGCGCACCCACGTGATGTCCAAGAATATTGCCCACGCGGGCGAGGCGACGCACGAGCGGGTAACTATCAGTATTGGCTGTGCCGTCGGACATCCCTGTGGGGGAATCGACAGTGGCGTGCTGAGTCACCTGGCAGATGAGCTGCTCTACCAGGCCAAGGACGGGGGCAGAAATCGCGTGCGCGTGGGCGCCATCGAAGCCGACTGGAGTGGCGTAGTGCCGGTCTTGCAGACGGGCCCGAAGCCGGCTTGAGGCAGGTACCGATTGCGGAGTAAAGACATGGCCGGAAAAGCCAAGGGCAGCTGCCTATGCGGTGCTGTTACATTTCAGTTCGATTTTCCCAGCAAATGGTGCGCCCATTGTTATTGCAGGCTGTGTCGCAAAGCCCATGGCGCCGGGTTCGTCACCTGGGTCGGGGTGCCAGCCTCTCAGGTTAAAGTGACCAGCGGGGATGAAAGCCTCACCACTTATGAGTCGTCCCCGGGGGCAAAGCGGCGCTTTTGCGCCATTTGCGGTACCAGCCTGTTTTTCGAGTCGTTCAAGTGGCCGGACGAAATTCATATCGCCATGGGCTGCCTGGACAGCCCCATCGACCGCAATCCTGAAGGCAACGCTTTCACCGATAACAAGGCCGATTGGATTGCCTTGCAGGCGGTCGCACCCACAAGCAGTAATTCGTAGCAACCGGAATTGAAAACTTGAAAGAGCAGGAAGCAGACAATTCGTCCCGCTGGGTCGTGCATAAATTTGGCGGCAGCAGCCTGGCGGGTGCTGAAGAATTCCGGCGGGTAGCGAGGATTCTCGATCAAAGGCAAGACGGATCCAAAGCGGTCGTAGTTTCGGCTGTCAAAGGCGTCACCGACAGGCTGATCGCCCTGACGCAAGCCAGTGCTGACGGTACCAGGGGCACCAGCGCGCTGCTGGAGGAGCTCGGGCAACAGCATTTGCAGCTTGGCAGGGCATTACTGGATGACGAAGCACTGGCTGAATTCAGACAGTGGTTTGGCGCATCGGTCAGCCAGCTTGGGGAGATTCTTACCGGCGTCAAGGTGTTGGGAACGGCCTCGGCCGACACCCGGCATGCCATCAGCGGTTACGGCGAATTGTGGAGTTCGCGGCTGCTCACGGCCCTGCGCAGCTCCGGCGGTGTCAACGCCGCCTGGTGTGACGCGCGCCAGGTGCTCAAGGTCAGACAGTCGGAGATGGGGCCGCTGGTGCAGTGGCAGGAGTCGTCGCGATTGCTGCAGGCTTTGCTTGCCAAAGAGATTCCGCAAGAACTGATCATTACGGGGTTCATTGCTTCCACCCCCGACGGTCTGGCCACGACCCTGGGACGCGACGGCAGCGATTTCTCGGCCTCGGTATTCGGCAGCTTGCTGGACGCCCGGGAGGTTTGCATCTGGACGGACGTCAGCGGAGTCATGTCGGCGGATCCGCGGCTCGTGCCGGATGCCCGCGTGATCGAAACGCTGAGCTATGACGAAGCAGTCGAACTTGCCTATTTTGGTGCCCGGGTACTGCATCCTGGCACCATGGCCCCGGCGATCGAGAAGCAGATTCCACTGCGCATCCTCAATACCTTTGCGCCCCAAGACCCGGGTACCCGCATCGGGCCGACGCGTGAGGACGACACGCGCATCAAGGGCATCACGACCATTGAAGATGTGACACTGTTCAATCTCGAAGGCACCGGCATGATCGGCGTACCGGGGACGGCACACCGGCTGTTTGGTGCTTTGCGCCGGGCCGAGGTATCGGTGGTGCTGATTTCCCAGGGCAGTTCCGAGCATTCCATTTGTTTTGTGGTGAAAACCCAGCAGGCGGAACAGGCGCGGGAAGCGGTAGAGAGCGCATTTCGCCTGGAAATTGAAGAAGGGCAGGTTCAGCGACTGGGCCGCGAGGATCAGGTCACGATTCTCGCCGTAGTCGGCAACGGCATGGCCGGAACGCCGGGGGTGGCCGGCAAGTTGTTTAACACCCTGGGGCGATCTGGCGTGAATGTTCGGGCCATTGCCCAGGGCTCGTCAGAGCGCAATATCTCGGCCGTCATTGAGGCCCACGATCGACGGCGTGCCGTGCGTGCCGTGCATTCGGGCTTTTACTTGTCGCCCCAAACGCTATCCATCGGGCTGATAGGCCCGGGAAACATCGGTGGTGAATTTCTCGACCAGCTGGCGGCGGAGCAACAACGTCTCAGGGACAGCGCCGGGGTGGATCTGCGGCTAAGGGCCCTGCTGGGAAACCGCGGCATGCAGCTGCATGAGCACGAAATGGATCTGGCGAACTGGCGCAACGGCTGGTCAGAAGGAATTCAGCAGACCGACCTGGATGCTTTCGTGGAGCATGTGGATGCGGAACATTTACCGCACAGCGTCATTATCGACTGTACCGCCAGCGGCAGCGTTGCCAGCCAATATCCGCGTTGGTTGCGACGCGGTATCCACATTATTACGCCCAATAAAAAGGCCTGCACCGACAGCAGCGATTTTTACCGCGAACTGGCCGAGGCCAGGCATGCCGGTGGCGCGCATTTTCTTTACGAAACGACGGTGGGCGCCGGCTTGCCCATTATTATGACGGCCCGTGACCTGGTGCATACCGGGGATGAGATCACCAGCGTTGCCGGGATATTCTCGGGAACCCTGGCCTATCTCTTTAATCGTTACGATGGCCAGCAGCCGTTTTCTGACATTGTCCGCGAAGCCCGCGCCAAGGGCCTGACCGAACCGGACCCGCGCGATGACCTTTCCGGTATGGATGTGGCTCGCAAACTTGTCATTCTCGCCCGCGAAATCGGCCGCGACCTGGAACTGGACTCCGTGTCGATAGAAAGCCTGGTTCCGAAGAAACTGGTACAGCTGAGCGTCGATGAGTTTATGGGCCAGTACGCCGCACATGACGCATCCATGCGACAGCGTGTGAAGGCGGCACGTGCCGAGGGCAAAGTACTGAGGTATGTGGGGGAATTACGATCCGGCCAGGCGCCTTCCGTAGCTTTGCAGGCGGTACCCGCCGACCACCCCTTTGCCAATATCAGTCTCACTGACAACATCGTGCAATTCATATCGCACCGCTACAAGGACAATCCACTCATCGTGCAGGGCCCCGGAGCCGGGCCCGCGGTAACGGCGGGCGGGGTCTTTGCTGACTTGCTGCGATTGTGTGCTTATCTCGGGGCCAGGCTTTGAGTGTCGTAAAACAACCTGTCCTGCAGCAGGTTGCGGCTGAAGCGCCTGCAGGCATCGGCAACCTGGGGGTGGGTTTCGATGTGCTGGGGCAGGCACTGGAAGCCCCCTGTGACCGCGTCTCGCTGAGGGCAAGGGCAACTCCCGGAATAACCATCGAAAAAATCAGCGGTGTGGTTGCGGATCTGCCTCGTGATCCGGCGCGCAATGCCGCGACGGCGGGCCTGGTGCGACTTATGGCTGATCACGGGGCGGACTTCGGGATCGAAGTCGAGATCAACAAGGGCATCGCCATCGGATCCGGGATGGGTGGCTCCGCTGCTTCATCGGTGGCCGGCGTGGTGGCAGGCGCAGCTCTCATGGGCCTGGATCTGCCGGGTGACGCGGTCCTCGCTTATGCACTGGACGGGGAAGCGGCCGCAACGGGTGAGCGCCATGCGGACAACGTGGCATCGGCGATTTACGGCGGGGTGACCGTCGCGATTGCCGGCGACAATCGCTGGCATGTGCGCCAGGTGCCCGTGGCAGCGCCAGTGTTCAGCGTTTTGGTGCATCCCCATGTGGTGCTGGAAACGCGCGAGGCACGGCGAGTGCTGCCCGAGCAGTTCGGCAAGGCAACCGTCATCAGGCAGTCGGCTCTGCTGGCTGGCTTTATGGCAGCCTGTGCTGCCGGCGACCTGGAGCTGTTGGCGATCAGTCTGCGCGATGTCCTGGTGGAACCACACCGTGCTCCTCTGATTAAAGGCTTTGCTGCAGTCAAAAGGGCCGCCCTGGATGCCGGTGCATTGGGGTGTTCGATATCGGGGGGCGGGCCCAGCGTTTTCGCCTGGTGCCGGGACCGTGACAGTGCAGTGTCGGTGGGCGCGGCTATGGCGGCTGCGTTCGCCCAGGTCGGCGTGACATCCGACACCTGGATTTCTCCGGTCAACAGTGCTGGCGCCAGGATAATCAAGTAATGCAATACTTCAGCACGCGGGATCCAGGGCGAACCCATGGCGTCCCGCTCAGCGAGTGCATCCTGAGTGGCGCCGCCCCGGACGGCGGCCTGTATCTACCCGAGACAGTGCCGCCACTGCCGCCAGGGTGGGGGGCTGAGGCGGCGCTGGTTCCGATCGCGACCCGCGGCCTTGCGCCTTATTTTGCCGGCGATCCTTTGTCCGCTGAATTGCCTGCAATTGCGGACGATGCACTGAATTTTAATATTCCCCTGACTCGCCTTGCTGACAAGCTGCATGTACTGGAGCTGTTTCATGGGCCAACCGCTGCCTTCAAGGATGTTGGCGCACGTTTTCTTGCCGCCTGCATGCAGAGGATTTCCGCTGCGGATCGACGTCGTACTGTCCTGGTGGCTACTTCGGGAGACACCGGGGGTGCGGTTGCTGCGGCGTTTTACAAGCGTCAGGGTTTCGACGTCATCATCCTGTTTCCAGAGGGGCGGGTATCCCCGCTGCAGGAGCGGCAACTGACATGCTGGGGCGAAAATGTGCGCAGCTTTGCGGTGCAGGGTAATTTCGATGACTGCCAGCGGTTGGTCAAGGAGGCGTTTGCAAACCGCGACTTATGTGAGGAACTTGGACTCACTTCTGCGAACAGCATCAATATCGGGCGTCTTTTACCGCAGATTGTTTATTATTTGCAGGCGGCGCTTTCGCTTGCAGAAGCGGTCGGGACTCCGCCTGGCTTTATAATTCCGAGTGGCAATCTCGGGAACGCGACTGCCTGCGTTGTTGCCAGGCTGATGGGCGCGCGAATTGGACCGGTGATCCTGGCCTGTAACGCCAATGACACGGTGCCGGAGTATTTCGCAACCGGCCAGTGGCGACCGCGGGCCAGTATCGCGACATTGGCGAACGCAATGGACGTTGGCGACCCCAGTAACATGGAGAGACTGCAGAGTTTGTATTCTGGTGACGAAGAACTCCGGGCGGAGCTGTCCGCGGTGCAGGCCACCGATGCCGAAATTCGGGCCACCATACGCGACTCTTACCAGCGTTGGGGGCGGGCATGGTGCCCGCATACGGCCACGGGTTTGTACGCCCACAAAGAGCTTTCGGAGTCTCAGAAGGCGGAGCGCCCGTGGGTGGTGGTGGCCACCGCCCATGCCGCCAAGTTTGGCGACATAGTTGAGCCGCTGTTGCCGGGGCCAGTGGAATTGCCGGCGTCCCTGGCCCAGCTGCTTGGACGCGCAACCCGGGTCGAGTCGCTCGGCGCCCACGCGGAAGAGTTTTTCTCGGCAATTAATTAATTTTATCAGTACGTTAAAAGACAAAATTGAAGTGTATTCTGAATTAGAGCCCTACCTGCCGTTACTGCCGCTGGTAGCCGCGCCGGCGCTGTTATTGCTGCTTGGCGCCTGGTGGTACCTGCGTCGCACAGCCGAAGCCCGCAGCCTGCGCAAAGCCATACGCAGCATTGCCAGTGAATACCGCAAAGAACTGGTCATTCCGGACGGAATGGACGGTGAGATACAGCTGCAGCATGTACTGCTGACGGCCAGGGGTATCCTGGTCATGGATCTCAAGCGTGCCAGTGGTCCGGTGTTTGCCGGCGAAAAGCTGGAGGACTGGGCGGTCATGGAAGGCAACCGACGTTTCAGATTCAAGAATCCCCTGGCGGCCTTGCGGGCCCGCACCGCCGCAGTGCGGGCGGTCGCAAAGGACGTGCCGGTTCACGGCCGCATCGTGTTTCTCGGCGCGCCCGATTTCGTAGGCGGCCGACCGGACCAGGTCGTGACTCTCGAAGAATTGGAAGGCGAGTTCTCTTCGAGTGCCCGGTCGGGGACCGAAGCGATCAGGGCGTTCCATTCCAGCTGGCAGCAGATCCAGCTGGCTTCGAATCACTGAGTATCAGGCCGCTTTCTGGCGCTCATCTTTCCGGTAATGAGCGGCGACGACCCTGGCAACGCAGGCGGTCACTTTCTTGCCCGTATCGATGTGCAGAAATTCATTGGGGCCATGAGCATTTGAATGCGGCCCCAGCACGCCGGTGACCAGGAACTGCACCCCCGGGAATTTTTCCCCGAGCATCCCCATAAATGGAATACTGCCGCCGGTTCCCATGTACATGGAGTCGGCGCCAAAAAATTCCCGCGACCCCGACATCATGGCGCTGTGCAGCCAGTCACTGACGGCAGGGGCATTCCAGCCGCTCATGGCCGACTCCACATTAAATTTCACCCGGGCGCCGTATGGAGGATCGGATTCCAGAATCTCCTTGACCTTCTTGCCCGCGCTGTCGGCGTCGGTTGTCGGCGGCAGCCGGAAGGACAGCTTGAGCGCGGTGTTCGGGCGCAGCACGTTACCGGCGTTGCCCATCACGGGAATGCCGTCCGCCCCGGTGACGCACAGTGTTGGTCCCCAGTTGTTGTCCAGCAACAGTTGCGTAGGATCCGACTTCACGGGATGCATGCCCTCGACCCAGGGAAATCTCTCATACACCGTTTTACCGAGCACTTTAGCCGCGGCACGAGCCTGTTCGAGACGCTGTGCAGGAATTTCAGCATGCATAAAGTCCGGCCGCATTTCCCCGCTCGTCTCGTCTTCAAGGCGGCTCAGCAGTGACCTGATCACCCGGAAACTTGAGGGCACAATGCCGCTGGCGGCACCGGAGTGCACGCCTTCCTTGAGGACATCCACCGATAGCGTACCGACCAGATTGCCCCTGAGAGAGGTGGTGCACCAGAGCTGGTCGTAATTGCCGCATTCCGCATCGAGACAGACAACCAGGCTGGGTTTGCCGATGCGATCGCCGAGTGCATCGATATAGTAGGGTAGGTCATAGCTGCCGCTTTCTTCGCATAGTTCGATGATGACGACACACCGCGCGTGGGGTATGCCCTGTTGGCGCAGCGCCTGCACTGCCGTTAGCGAACCGAACACGGCGTAGCCGTCGTCGGCACCGCCGCGACCATAGAGCTTGCCGTCACGCAGCACCGGGGTCCACGGCGCCAGCCCCTGTTCCCATCCGGTGAACTCGGGCTGTTTGTCGAGATGCCCGTAAAGCAGAACGCAATCGTCGTTATCGCCGGGAATGTCGACAAACAGCAAAGGCGTGCGCCCTGGCAGACGCAGCACTTCCACTTCCATGCCTGGTATTGATTGCTGGCGCACCCAGCTTTCGGCCAGCGCTACGGCGTCATCCATGTAGCCATGCTTTTCCCAATCGGGATCGAACAGCGGTGACTTGTTGGGAATTTTGATGTATTCGCAGAGCTGCGGAACGATTTCGTCATCCCACACCTCGTTGACAAACTTCTGGAGCTTTTTTGCGTCCATGGGAACTCCGTGGCAAATCTCAAACGCGATACTTTAACGTATGGGCAGCATTGCAGGTAGCGGGGGTATCAGAATGTTCGACGCAAGCCTGCTCTCCCCAGGCCGTCATGGAGTGACCTGAAGGTCAAAAAAACGGCACGCCGTGCGGGTAGTTTCTTCCCCCAGGCCCGCGGTGTCGCGGCCGAGGCAGGTGGCCAGCGTATGCAGAATATGGGGAAGATGCATGGGTTCATTGCGGCGCCCTTTGGGTTTTGGCTGCAGGTCGCGGGGCAGCAGGTAAGGCGCATCGGTTTCAATCATCAGCCGACTGGCAGGTATGTCACCGACGAATTCGCGCAGATGCAGGCCACGCCGCTCGTCGCAGATCCAGCCCGTGATACCAATATGCAGATCCAGGTCCAGGTAATCGCGCAATTCCTCGCGGCTACCCGTGAAACAGTGTGCGACAGCGCGGGGCAGCGCGTCGCGCCAGGGCTTCAGAATGGCCATGAATTCCGCATGCGCGTCGCGTTGATGCAGAAACACTGGCATTTGAATGCGCGCCGCCAGCTCCAACTGGGCTTCGAAAGCCTCGATCTGTTTATCACGCGGCGAAAAATTACGAAAAAAATCGAGGCCGCACTCGCCGGCCGCGACCACTTCCTCGCGAGCCAGCAACGCCGCCAGCTCATCGATGCTGTCGGGCTGCAGTTCGCTGGCATGATGCGGATGGATGCCGGCAGTGGCTGACAGACAGTCGGGCCTGGCTGCGGCCAGGTCCGCGGCATGCCCGCTCTCGGCCACACCGCTGCCGGTCACCACCATGTGACCGACGCCAGCCGCCAGGGCACGGGCGATGACTTGTTCCCGATCGCGGTCGAAACTGTCGTGGGTCAGATTTGCGCCTATGTCTACGAGCACTTGCAAGCGTTTCTTCAAAGGTGGTTTGGTGGGTGGCAGGACGCAGGGTACACTAGATGATCGGGGGTCCGCCAATGCCGGCGTGAGCATAACAGCAAGGAGAGAAATGTCGGTTTTTTAAGCCCGCCATCCACGTCCGACAAGCCATCAATAGCATGCCATTAGACCAGGAAAAGTTAGACGCGCTGCGTCTTGATCGCAGTGCCACCGGTGACCATCACGGAGGTG
>JBFIQI010000091.1:0-9638 GCA_041609715.1 Gammaproteobacteria bacterium | reverse complement strand
CTGCACGAAACCGGAAACCTGGCGCGGTACTCGCAGGGGCTTTGGAGGCGCCGGCGTAGTGCGGACTCGCCGCCTGTCCAGCCCCAGCTCTTTGCGGGCCTGTACGCGCTCTACCTCGTTCAGCAGGTCGACAACATGGGTGCGCCGGACGGAATTATTACCCTCATCAAACAAGCCAAAGTCATCAAACCAGCCAAAGGCATACAGTCCTGCGACGGCCAGCAGGTAAACGATCATCATGCCCAGCAGCAGGGATCCGAACCAGCGAACAAAGGTGCGCATGGACGAGGTCATCGCGAATCATGCAGATGAACGACACCGTCCTTCATTACGAAATCGATGTCCTGGAGCCGGCTGATGTCGGTCAGAGGATCTCCATGTACTGCTACCAGGTCGGCAATTTTCCCGACTTCCAGCGTGCCCAGCTCATCGGACACTCCCAGCAGTTCTGCAGCCACCCGGGTTGCCGACTGAATGGCCGCCATGGGCGGCATCCCGGCTTCTACCATGTAAACAAATTCCTCAGCATTTTGCCCATGGGGAGACACGCCGCTGTCGGTGCCGAAGGCGATGCGCACACCACTGCGGTAAGCCTCCGCGAATGTGTCTTTAATCTGGGGCCCCACGGCCGCTGCCTTGGGCCTGACCAGATCAGGAAAAAACCCATCTTCCGCAGCCTTGGCCGCCACAAACTCGCCCGCCATGATGGTCGGTACGTAATAGGTACCGTGTTTTTTCATCAGGTTTATGGCTTCCCGGTCCATGAAGGTGCCGTGCTCGATGGAGCGCACCCCGGCCCGAATCGCGCGCTTCATGCCCTCCGCGCCATGGGCATGGGCCGCAACGTGAAAACCGTAATCAGCGGCGGTTGCCACGACGGCCGCAATTTCTGCTTCGGTAAACTGGGGATTGCGACCGTCCCGGGCGACACTCAGAACGCCCCCGGTGGCGGTGATCTTGATGAAATCTGCACCGTCTTTGTAGCGCTGGCGGACTGCCTTGGCCGCCTCTTCAGGGCCATTGATGACCCCCTGCCGGGGTCCCGGATCGCCCCGCAGCGATGCCTTTACGCCATTGCTGGGATCCGCATGCCCGCCGGTGGTGGCCAGGCTCTTGCCCGCTGAAAAAATTCTCGGTCCGGGAATCAGTCCCGCATTGATGGCGTCACGCAGCGCAATGGTGACATCGTCCCGATCACCGGGATTGCGTACCGTGGTAAAGCCGGCTTCCAGAGTCGCCCGCGCATAGCCCACCGAGCGAAATGCCACGTCAGCCACTCCCAGAGTCAGACCCTCGAGACGGCTTTCGGGAGAATACTCGCCGGTGAGATGCACATGCATGTCCATCAGCCCGGGCATGACCGTGTGATCCGTCAAATCCAGGAATTCATCCTGCGCGGCCGCTGGCTGCAAGCCCCTGGCCATTGCCACGATTCGCCCGTCACGGATTCGCAAGGTATGCGGGCCCAGATGCCCGGGCGCCTGCCCATCGATTAACTGCCCGGCATGTATCACCGTATCCGCTGCCCCAAGCGCGGGCAGTAAACAACACACAAAAAAGATCGTTCTAAACATAGTGTTTCCCGCGAGGCCAGAAAGTAGCCGGGTTCGCAGCACAGGCGTCAGCCGGCAGGAGGATTTCGAAAGCGCAAATGAATCTCCGGCGCAATCCTTACGGTATGGCGCAAGAACACCACCCACAGCAAAGTCATGGCCAGCATCTCCATGAATTCCTCGATGGACTTGGAATAGTGTCTGACCTGGTAGGTGCTGAGGTCCCAGGTCTGTTTGATCCAGCCATGCAGGTTTTGCGGGTGGTCCATATCCAGGCCTTCGAAAAAGTCCGCAATGACCGCCAGCACCAGCAGTCCGACTGCGCTCACCACCATCAGCTTGTCCCGCATGACGCTGAGTTCCTTGTTAAGAAACCAGACAATAAACAAGCCAAATGCGCCGAAGAACGGCAAGAAAACCAGCTGCCAGGTGTAACTGGGAAAGAAACCGATCTGCCTGTCACCGCTATCTGCATCCTCGCCGAGAATCATGGTTTTTACCGAGGAACCAACACGCTCATGAAACTTGGCGCCGTCGTCCATGGCCATATAAAAAATAAACACGGCGATGATGGCCCAACCCACACGCCGCCAGCGCTCGGCGTCACCGACTCGCATCAGGCCGTAAAGAAAAGCAGCGGTGAGGCCCAGCATCCAGGTCTGGGTAACCCCGAACCAGGAGGCCACGCCATCCTCTCTGGTGATGTTGAAAAAGCGGCGGATGGGCCCGAGTTCGGTCAGCCGCTCGACATTGATGATTGCGTCGCCCAGTACCAGCAGCAGCTCGATGCCGACCAGCGTCACAAACAGTATGCGGATAGCACGGCTGGCGTCGATATCAAAACGGCTGACACCACCTGGTGCAGTTTTGCTCATCGGGTCACTCCCCTGGCCAGGTTACCGTTATTCTAGCCCAGGGCAGCGGCGCACTCAGTTGCGCCGCGCCAGCCAGCCGTCCAGACCAAGGGTCTCCCCTGTGCGCGCGAAGAACAGCACCAGGGCAATCAGGATATACAGGCTGTCGTGATTGCTGGGCACCCAGAATCCAATCCCCTTGGCGAACCAGAAGTTGACAACCATGAATAACAGGGCGAGCGCCGCCCAGCGAGTGAACAGGCCAAACACCAGCGCAATTCCCGCTAACAGTTCCCCGTAGGCAACCAGGTAGGCGAACAGCAGTTTATTGGGAATGACCACGCTCTCTACAAAGCCGCGATAAAAGTCGAACATGTTTTCCTGGCGCTCAAGAAAGCCCTGCATGCCGTCACCAAATCCGGCTCCGCGTTTGACCTTGCCCCAGCCGGCGATGACAAACATCACCCCGGTTCCCATGCGCAGGATCAAGAGCGGCCAGGCCGCGACGGTATGGGTCTTCAGCTGTTCTGTAAAGGTATGCATGGTTCCTCCGAATACTTACTCGGCATCCTGTTCCTGCTTGGCAAAATCCAGCGCCGCGGAATTGATGCAAAAACGGGTCCCCGAAGGTTGCGGGCCATCGGGAAAAATATGGCCCAGGTGAGCGCCGCAAGCTGCGCACAGGGCTTCTTCACGGTGCATGCCATGACTGGTGTCCAGCCGCGTGGCAATGCGCTGGTCGTCGACGGCCGCCCAGAAACTGGGCCAGCCGGAACCGGAATCGTACTTGGCGGACGAAGAAAACAATGGCGCTGAGCAAACTACGCAGCGGTAGATGCCCGGAGACTTGTTATCGACGTACAGGCCTGTGAAGGGGGGTTCGGTCGCACCTTCCTGGGTCACCGCATATTGCCGCGGATCCAGATGCGACAGGTCGCGATCGCCGGCAGCGCTTTTTTTCATGCAACTCTCCCGTAAAATCCCGCTATTCCCAATCCCGCGAGCCCCGCCTGACCCGGCCGGCACGAGGAGCAGAACTTGAACACCTTAACAGGCAATAACGTTATTCTCACGGGTGCTTCCCAGGGCATCGGCCCTTACATCGCCCGGGTACTCAGTGCCGAAGGCGCCAACCTGGTGCTGGCGGCCCGTTCCACCGAGGCGCTGGAGAGCCTGGCCGAATCTCTGCGCGGGCCCGGCAGTGTCACCGTGATCACCACCGATATCAATGAGGCTGCACAGCGCCTCAACCTGCTGCGGCGAACCCGCAGTGATGTGGGCGCTATCGACATCCTGATCAATAACGCCGGCATCGAGGAAATCGTTGCTTTTGACCACCAGGACCCGGCAATGATCCCCGCCATCATCAACACCAATGTCATTGCCCCCATGCTGCTGGCCCGGGAAGTATTGCCGGCCATGCTGGAGCGAGGTCGGGGCAAAATCGTCAATGTGGCCTCCCTGGCGGGCCGCGCCGGCATGCCCTACGGGGCGGTGTATTCAGGCTCCAAGGCGGCGCTGGCCGAGTGGAGCATCTCCCTGCATGCGGAAGTCCGCGAGCGCGGCGTGCAGGTTTCCGCGGTCTGTCCGGGCTTTGTCAGTACCGCCGGCATGCACGCCCGCAAGAACAAGCCGGCGCCCGGCACCCTGGGAGAGGTCACGCCCGAAGCGGTGGCCAGTGCGGTCCTGCGCGCCATCGCCACCGGCCACCCGGAAATCCTGGTGAGCGCGCGTCCGATTCGACTGCTGATGGCGCTCAAGGCGCTGGCACCCCGGGGGGCCCTGGCCTTTGCCCGCAAAACCGGCATGCTGCGCTACCTGGAATCCCTGGCTGCCCGAAACGGCGAGGGGAGAATTGCCTGAATCCAGGCCAGCCTCAGATCAGGGCCGAGCGATATTCCACGATCATCAGCAGCGCGCCAGCCACGGCAGTGGCCGCGGCCAATTCCAGGCGACCAAACAGCAGCTGCACCATGCCCGCGATGATCAGGGATACGCCCATCACGTACAGGCTGGGGCCCGGCACGATATCCTCGCGGCGACCTTTGACAGCCGACACCATCAGGCTGATCCCGACAGCCAGCAAGCCCGCGAAGAACAGGAACCAGGCAGCATGGTAGATTCCGATGGGTGTAAACAGGCCGCCCAACCCCTGGCCCGTGGAGAAGTCCGCCGCCAACAACCGCAAATTGGCAAAGCCGCCGATGCCGCCGGCAACGCTGGCAACCACACCTGCGAGGCCGATGGCGGCACGGCCGACAGCATCCATCTGACGGTGTTTCTGTGGAGCTTGGGGGTCTGCCATACTGAGCCTCCGGCGCAATGCTTCGCATCGGCTTCAAAGCGATGCGATTTTCATATTAACGGGATTCTAACCGAAGCCCGGTGAGGCCGAACAACATCGAGCCTGGCAAGGGCCTGGCGAACTGAGGTCGCCGATAAGCATGACTCGAGCAATTGTCATACTCGTCCTGCTGGTTGTGGCGCTGGTTGCCACTGTCTGGCTGGCGCCCGAGGCCGTTGTCCGGGCGGCACTCGGCGGAGCCCGGCTGGCAGCTGGGCTGGAGTCCCGCCAGGCCCAGGTGGATGGCTTGCCGCTGCATTATCTCGCAGCTGGCAAGGGTCCGGTGGTGATACTGGTACACGGATTTGGCGGCGATGCTGACAACTGGTTGCGCCTGGCCCCGCACCTGAGCAAACGCTATCGGGTGCTGTTGCCCGACCTGCCGGGGTTCGGCAAGAGCCCGGCACCACCCGCGGGCGGCTTTGATGTCACCAGCCAGGCCCGGCGCCTGGCCGCATTCATACGCACCCAGACCGACGAGCCTGTGCACCTCGCCGGCAATTCCATGGGCGGTCAGATCGTCGCGGTGCTGGCGGCGCAAAATCCCGGGCTGGTGGCCAGCGTCGCCCTGCTGAATCCCCTGGGAGCAGAGGGCGAGCAAGGCGCCGGTACGTCACCCACCATGCAGCGCCTTTCCCAGGGCCGCAACCTGTTGCTGCCCCGGGATCGCGGGGAATTCCGGGAAATGCTGGACGTCATGTTCCATGAACGGCCACCACTGCCAGGATTTTTCAGCAATTATTACGCGGATCGCTGGATTGCAGGCCGCCCAAGACTGGCAACGGTATTTGCCGACATCACCGCAGGCTATGTGCCATTGGTGCCGCTGCTTTCCCAGATCCAGGCACCGGTTCTCATACTCTGGGGCGAACAGGACCAGGTGTTACCGGCCGGCGGCGCCCAGGTGCTGGCCCGCGCCAGCAGCCACTCGGAAGTCGCCCTCATCCCCAACTGTGGTCACCTGCCTATGATCGAGAAGCCGGCAGCCACGGCAGCGATTTATCTGCCGTTTCTCGATGGCAGCGACAGTCGATGACTCAGCCGGCGGACTCAGCCAGCAGGGCGTTCAATTTCTTCACATAGGCCCCGGGGTCCGCCAGCTTGCGCCCGTCCGCGATGCAGGCCTGATCGAATATGACCGCGGCCAGATCAGCAAAACGCGCCTTGTCCTGTTCCGCGTCCAGACGCCTGATCAACGGGTGCTCGGGATTGATTTCCAGGCTCGGCAGTGACTCGGGGACTGCTTGTCCGGCCGCCTTCAGAATTTCGCGCATTTGCGGACCGAGATCACCTTCCGCCGCCACCAGGCAGGCAGGTGACTCGGTGAGCCGGGAAGTCACCCGTACCCCGGCCGCGCGGTCTTTCAGGACCTTGCCGAGGCGCTTGACCAGTTCCTTGTGGGTTTTTGCCGCTTCGTCGCTGGCCGCCTGCGGCTCGCCGCCGGGCAGTTCCAGTGTGCCGCGGCCAACGTCCTGGAATGCTTTGCCGTCGAACTCGCTGAGATGCGCCATGAGCCACTCATCCACCCGGTCCGAAAGTATGAGGACCTCAATGCCGCGCTCGCGGAAAATCTCCAGGTGGGGACTGTTCTTTGCCGCTGCGAAAGTTTCTCCGCTGACGAAATAGATCTTGTCCTGACCGTCGGCCATGCGTGCCCCGTAATCGGCCAGCGACTGGTCCTGCTCGGGTTTGTCTGTGTGGGTCGAGCTGAATCTGAGCAAGCCAGCAATTTTCTCGGAGTTTGCCGGGTCCTCGGCCGGACCTTCCTTGAGCACCTGGCCGAATTCTCTCCAGAATTTCGCGTAGGCCTTCGGCTCGTCACTGGCCAGCTTCTTCAGCATGTCCAGCACGCGGCGAGTCAGGGCATTGCGCATGGCCTCGACGCCACGATCCTGCTGCAACAGTTCCCTGGAAATATTGAGCGGCAGGTCATTACTGTCGATGACGCCCCGCACAAAGCGCAGGTAAAGGGGCAGAAACTGCTCGGCGTCGTCCATGATGAAGACGCGCTGGATGTACAGTTTGAGCCCCCGCGGCGACTCCCGGTTGTACATGTCGAAAGGCGCTCTGGCCGGGATAAACATCAGGCTGGCGTATTCGCGCTTGCCTTCAACCTTGTTGTGGCTCCAGCTCAGCGGGTCTTCAAAGTCATGGGCGATATGCTTATAAAACGCCTTGTACTCATCGTCTTTAACTTCGGTGCGCGGACGGGTCCAAAGCGCCGTGGCCTCATTGACGGTTTCCCACTCCTGCTGATCGTCTTCGCCCTGCTTGCGCATGCGTACCGGGATGGAGATGTGATCCGAATACTTGCGAACCAGGCCGCGCAAACGGAACGGATCGGCAAAGTCCTTGTCGTCCTCGCGCAGGTGCAACACCACCCGCGTGCCACGGTCGGGCTTGCTGACGGTTTCAATGCTGAACTCGCCCTCCCCGTCCGATGACCAGCGCACGCCCTGGTCACCGCCCAGGCCCGCCCGGCGCGTGAACACTTCCACTTTTGAAGCCACGATAAACGAGGAATAAAAACCCACGCCGAACTGACCGATCAGCCGCGCATCCTTTTGCTGGTCGCCGGTGAGGTTTTTCAGGAATTCACCGGTCCCCGAGCGCGCAATGGTGCCCAGGTGCTCGATGACCTCATCGCGGGACATGCCGATGCCGTTGTCGGTCACGCTGACGGTGCCGGCGTCCTTGTCGAAGTCAATGTCGATGCGCAGGTCAGGGTCGTTGCGCAGCAAAGACTCGTCGGACAATGCCTCGAAGCGCAGTTTGTCGGCGGCATCCGAAGCATTGGAAATCAGTTCGCGGAGAAAAATCTCCTTGTTGCTGTACAGCGAATGGATCATGAGGTGCAGCAGTTGCTTCACCTCGGCCTGGAATCCCAGGGTTTGTTTATCGGTATCTGTGGTCATTTTGCTTGGTCCGATCGAGAATTCTTGCTTCAGCTCATCAATATGGGGGGCGCCCCTGTTTATTCAAGCGTTGGGCGGATATGTGAAGGCTGTCGCCCCGCAAGGCCATGGTATTTCCCGCACCCAACTTGCCAAATTTTCATTGTTTTCAACGTGTTAAATGAAGTCTAGCGATATGACAAATGCTGACTATACTGAGAATAAGCGCGTCCATTTGACAAAAACACGGGCCCGCTTGAGACAAGAATAAATCAGGGACGGGCGAACTATAACTAAACGAGCATAAGAACAACGCCAATGAAGGGCGATGTGTGCGTGCGCCACGCACGCCAGGTTCTATGGGCCCCATGAGGCGTGATTCCTGCTGCGTCATAGTCGGCTCTCCTGCCCTTGCAATGGATCAACGGAGGATCTGATCGTGATGCTGCATAAGACACTTCATTCATTTGCACCCCATGGAAAACCCGGCACTATTTGGCCGTGCAGCTCTTTGCTGCTTAGCTTTTTGCTCGCAGGCAATCTCCCGGCGGAAACTATGGAGATCGGTTGCATGCAGGAAGTCGCCGGTTTCGCCCTGAACTGCACCGCCAACGATGTGCAAGTAGCTCCGGTCCTGCCAGAGAGCATCGTCAGGGCGGAGGCCACCTGTCTGGATGGCGATAGAGCGGGTTTGGGGTGTTTCGCCGCTGCCGACTGCCCGGGATCCGCCACGGCCCATGTCTGCTCGGGACCCACCGACGGGACCGGCGATGAAGCCGGTCTGGACAGCTGCGCCTATCCTGGTGACTTGATTACCTTCGGCGCAATTTTTGACGTCTTCGTCACCGCCAAGGAACGTTTCGACATCGGTCTGTACTTCGCGATCGACGGCGACCCCAACGGCGACGGCGCCATTTCCGGCACCGGCAATATAGGCAACCCAACATGCTCGGTGACGACAATTGGACCTGAGCAGGGTACCGAGTTCATCAATCTGGATGAGAATGTTGCGGGCCAGCAAGGTGATCTGTGTGGTGACATCACCAAGGCGGGGCCCCTCAAGCGTATTCCACTCAAGCCGCGGGTGACCTTGTTCGATGTGGCCTGCGTCGCGGGACCCGATGGCGTAAGTCTTAGTCTGCCCAATTGCACCAGCTGGCGTCAGTCAGGCGCCAATGAATTTTGTGAGGGCCCGCTGGACGCTTTCCCGGGCTCGCCGTCCAAGTGCCGCTGTGACAACGCCTTCACGGTACCCATCAATGTGCCGCCAGCCAAGCTGAAAGTGGTGAAATCGGCAACGCCGGCAACTATAGTGGAGCCCGGGGACGACGTTACATTTACGATCACAGTTAGCAACCCGGGCATCGATCCCAATAACGACGTAACACTCAGTTCGGTCTTCGACTCGGTATTTGGCAATCTGGATACCAATCATGGCTGTCAATTTTCCGGTCAGACACTCCAGGGCGCAGAGCAGAACAACGCCAGTTGCGAGTTCACCGTGTCTCTTACCGGCAACAGTGGTGACGTACATTCCAACGTAGCAACGGCCAGCGGCATTGACCAGCTGCAAAATGAGCTGACGGGCGATGACGATGCCTCGGTGACCTTTACCGGTGCGACACCGGTGATCGAGGTGGTTAAAAAAGCAAACGGCGAGGATAAGACAACCGTTCCGGAGCCCGGCGCTGATGTAACTTTCTCGGTAGATATCACCAACAACAGCGTCAGCAGTGACCCGGTCACCATCGATACTCTGAGTGATGACATTCACGGCAACTTGAATGGCCGCGGCAGCTGCTCGGTTCCCCAGACTATCCTGCCGTCGGCTACATATACCTGCTCGTTTACCGCGCTGGTCAGTGGCAATTCCGGTGATTCGGAAACGGATACGGTCACGGCATCCGGCACCGATGACGATGGGATATCAGTAAACCACTCGGATTCGGCAACCGTTACAGTGAGCAACGTGCCCAGCATGATCGAGCTGCTG
>JBFIQI010000090.1:0-9700 GCA_041609715.1 Gammaproteobacteria bacterium | reverse complement strand
GTAGGCCTTCATCAACGCCTCGCGGTTGTCTATCTTGCTGACGCCGACCCAGGCCCCGCCATCATAGGGTTTCATGAACAGTGGGTAGCCCAGCTCGTCACCGATTTTGCCAAGGTCAAAAAGCTTCGCATACTTGCGCAGCGTCAGATTAAGGTCGGGAGTTTCCAGGTAGGACTTGGGCGGAATCAGCCACGTGTCCGGCACGGGAAAGCCCAGCCGCGTCATCGCTGAATAAGACGTGTGCTTTTCCATGGACTGCAGTGTCCACGGGTTGTTGAAGACATACAGGTCGTTCATGACAATGGATTTCTTAATCCACTCACGACTCGTGTGATACCAGTGGGTCAGGCGATCAATGACGACCTGATACTCACAGGACTGACTCAGGGAAAATGGTTCGATGGATACCCTGTCTGATTCAAAGCGCAGCGTGTCGCGTCCCACCTCGATTTGCAGATTCAGCCGGCGGAGGATCTCTTCGTAACAAATGGGCCAGCAAATGTCGGCACCGAGAGACAGACCTATTCTTCTTGTGATTTTAGCCATGGATTCTGCTCTCAGCGTGGGCGACTGGCGAACGACGAATAATACCTATTTTTTACTCGTATACCATCCATAGTGGCCCCGGAAACAGCCACGACAGCCCCGAGCGCAGCCGATCACGCCAGTTTTCCCAGTTATGCGCGTCGCGGACCTCCTCATAGCGGACTTCGATGCCGTGTGCCTGGAGCAGAGGAACCATGGAGCGATTCTCATAAATGAGCGACTCGTAAACGCCGCAGCTCATGTAGATTTTGCGGGCCGGCCGGCCCGGGTTTTCCCGAAAGGCGTTGACGAAGCGGGCAACCGGGTCAAAGGCAGGGCCCCGGTCATGGGCACCGATGTCGCTGAAGGCGAAACTACCCGACTGCAGAAGCAGGCGTTCGAAACAACCTGGAAAACGCCAGGCAGTATGCAGTGAGGCGACGCCCCCAAAACTGGCGCCCATCAGCGCGCGCGCAGCCGGATCATCGGCAATTGGCAGGTCGCGGGTCAGCTGCGGCAGCAGGTCCTCACAGATGAAACTCGCATGACGATCGTCACCCGCGTATTCGCGCAGGCGATCCGGCGAAGTGGTCAACGCGACGATCATGGGCGGAATTTCCAGCCGGTGGATCAGGTTGTCCATGACCACGCCCAGGTTTGAATAGTGCAGGTAATCATGGCCGTCATGGACGATCAGCAGGGGGTACCTGCGGGTTTCCCGATACCTTGCCGGGAGGTAGAGTTTAATTGTGCGCTGCTCGCCAAAACTGGCGCTGTCTATCTTCAGGGACCGGAACTGCCCATTGCGACTGACCGGATCATGCTTGGTCCACTCGGGGCGATGATAGCGATAACCCCGGCAAACCGAGTTTGCACCAAAGGGATCGCGGGCATGCAAGGGATTGAGCGGATCCAGGACAAGCTCGCGCTGGCCTGCTCTCACCACTTCATATTTGTATTCGATACGGGAAGTAGCCGGCAATTCGATGGTGACCGACCACAGATCAGTTCCACCAAGACGCTGCAGCGGCTGGGCGGTACGGAGCCCGTAGATCCAGTGGCGCAGGAAAACTTCGTCCGCCTGGCCACGGTAGACGAAGGTGACGTCGGTTTTGTCCAGCAATGGGAAAGTGTGTCCGCCGATGAATGCGGTCAGCGCCGCTTCATCCGGATCGCCTTTGCGCAACAGTTGACGCAGGTCTTTATGCATCTGCGCTCACCGCCACCAGCACGCCATTGCGTCTTATCCTGGACAGACCGTCGGCCCCCCTCAGCGTGCCGTTTTGCCAGACACCGAAGGCTGAATCGTCCAGGGCCACGCAGCTGGCCGGCGCGAAGCGGCGTGCCATCAGAGTCAGGTGGGCACGATTGTTCAGGTCGAGGCGCTGGCTTGCGCAGGGCAGGGCGATGGTGCCGCGGATTCGGCCCAGCCCGACGTCCAGTAATTCCGGTTCGCGCCTGCCCTGCGGCGCGCGATCGTGAAACAGAACCAGTTGATCAGTAAGCACCATGGCCCCGGCTGACCATCCCGCCACCGGGTGCTGCCGCAAGAGTTCCCCCATGCCCAGCAAACGCAACCGGCTCAAGAGCACCGCGACGTGACCGCCCGCAATCAGGACGGCGCCCAGCCGCTCAAGTAATGCGGAGAGCTCACGCCGGTGCTCGCTGATGGCAGGACGCTCCAGCGGTTTTACCTGTTGATCAAAATCAGCGTGCGCCTTCGCCAGCTGACGCGCGTGGAAGCGGTCCAGGGCACGCAGCTGGCTGGTGGCGGCACTCAGCTGCGTTCGCACAAGGCCTGGATCCTCCTTGCTCTTGATCAGCGTATAGCAGGCCTCTGCGCCGGCGCGCAGACGCACCCGGTACAGGCGCTGCAGCTGCTTCAGCATATCCTGACGCTGGCGGTGCGCATCAAACAGGGCCGGGTCGCTGGCGAAGATATCCTCCACGCGCTCATAGAGCGCGAGATCCACGACGTCCGCCTGGATATGCTCTGCCAGAGCCTTGGTCTCGCCCTCCATTTCCCGCCAGCCAGCCGTGATGGCGCCATACGGGCCCTGGACTCCAAGCACGCTCAGAGCCCGGTCGAGGCTGGGATTTCGTGACTGTGGTCCGAGCAGGGCAATACCCGGAAGAACGTCTGGATAATTCATATCAGTGAATCAGCGGCCGGCTGGGCCACGTTCAACTTGCACAATCTGTACCAGTTCGCGCAGAGCCTCTGCCACCACCCTGGTGTCCGGGTGGCGCAGGATAACGTAGCCGTCGCCCTCGTAGCTGTCCGATGCGGCCTGTCCGGGGCCCGGCAGTTTTGCTTCGACAACCAGTTCGCCCATCCTTGACTGTGCCCGTTCCAGGCCATGAATGGCACGTACCGGACCGCTGCCCTGGCCGCGCACGTAGGCGGCTCCCGTGGCGAAGCGCCGCGCGGGCGGATCGAACTCATCGAACACCATCAGCTGAGGCCAGGCCTGGTAAAAATCCCAGTCGTGCGCGTGGGATAACAATGACATGAACTGTGCGCCTGGCGGTCGTGCGCCGACCTCGGAGATGGCAATGCTGCCGTCGTCACGCCGGAACCACTCCATATGGCTGAAGCCATCTTGCAGGCCCAGCAGCTGGAGCGCAGTGGAAGCGGCTGGCGTAATAGCATCACGTTCAGGCCCGCCGGTTTCACGTGGCAGCAATACGCACCATTGAATCCAGTCGTTTTCCAGTACCTGCAGCGGGGAGGGCATGTAGCGGCTCCAGGAGCCCCATTTCAGTTCGCCGCCCAGCATGACGCTCTCGAACGAGTGTTCTTCGCCGGTCATGAACTCTTCGAACAGGCTTGGGTATGCAGGATCCAGCTTCCAGTTAGAAAGGTACCTGTTCAGGTCGCGCGCATTGTCCAGCCTGAAGGTGCCCTTGGCGCCAGCGCCTGCAGGTGGCTTGACCACCACGGGAAACCCCACCTGTTCCACGAAGTCACGGGCGGTCAGGCTGTCACCGGCCAGGCGGTGCCGTGCGCAGGGCACCCCGCCCTTGCGCAATATTGATTTCATGCGGGCCTTGTCCCGAAAATTACGGGCCGCTTCCACCCCCATGCCGCTGATGCCCAAAGCTTCGCGAACCTGCGCTACGGGAACCTGGGCCTGTTCCAGGGTCGCCAGCACACGCCGGGCAGGCCCGAGTTCCGCGCACAGACCGCGAACCGCCAGCGCCAGCTGTGCCGGGTTCAGGCCATCGGGAATCTGTTCGTGTCCCACCAGCTTCTGGCGCAGGTTTGCCGGCAGGCGGGACAGCGGGTCCTGGCTGACCAGGCTCAGCCGCACCCCAGGCAAAGACGCGGCGCCTGATACGAAGCACAGTGTGGTTTCCAGGAAGAATGGCGCAACGAAGACAACGTGCATGGGTGCTACTTGCTGAACGACGCGCTCTCGCAGTGCGCCAGACGATAATTATAGTACGGGACAGGTGCTGGTCTAGCCCGGTTTTTCGAGCATCTCGGGCGTTACCAGTGCCACCCCGTTTTTTGTAATGAAATACCGGGCTGCGTCCTGCTCCCTATTCACGCCGATTTCCGTCCCGTCGGGGATGACGCAGTTCTCGTCTATGACCGCGCGCCTGATAATACATCGCTTGCCGATCACGACATGGGATAATACCACCGCTGAATCCAGCTGCGATCCTTCGTCGATGCGCACGTCAGAAAACAATACCGATCGGCGGACCACGGCGCCCGAAATAATGCAGCCGCCGGACACCATCGAGTTGATCGCAGTGCCTGTCCGGTTATTTTCATCCAGTACGAACTTGGCCGGTGGCGATTGCTCCTGGTACGTCCAGATTGGCCAGCTTTCGTCATAAAGGTCAAGTTCCGGTGTGACCTGCACCAGCTCCATGTTGGCATCGAAATAGGCATCCACGTTGCCAACATCGCGCCAGTAGCTTTGCGCGCGCGTTTCCACGTCGGTGAATGGGTAGGCAAACACCTTGCGGGTCTTGATTGCGCCGGGGATGATGTTCTTCCCGAAGTCATGGGCCGACTCGTCGTCTTCGGCGTCGTTACGCAGGATCTCGCCAAGCAGTTCGCGGTCGAAGACATAGATACCCATGGACGCCAGCGCCAGATCGGGATTGTCCGGGGTCGGCTGGGGCTGATCAGGCTTTTCGGCAAATCCGATGATACGGTTAGTCTGGTCGATGCTCATTACGCCGAATTCGCGTGCCTCGGCCAGCGGTACACGTAGCACGCCCACGGTCAGGTCGGCCCCTTTCTCCACGTGATGAGCGATCATGGGCCCATAATCCATCTTGTACATGTGGTCGCCGGCCAGGATAACTACGTGCTGGGGGCGGTTTTCTTCGATGATCTGCAGGTTCTGATAAACCGAGTCGGCGGTGCCGCGATACCAGACTTCGCCAATCTGTTGCTGGGCAGGCACGATTTCAATGAACTCACCGAATTCTCCGCGCAGGAAGCCCCAGCCGCGCCTGACATGCTGGATCAGCGAGTGCGCCTTGTATTGTGTCAGCACCAGTATCTGGCGAATGCCGGAGTTCACGCAATTTGACAGCGGGAAGTCGATAATCCTGAATTTGCCAGCGATGGGCGTGGCCGGTTTGGCCCGGTTCAGGGTCAGCTGCTTCAGGCGACTGCCACGCCCACCCGCCATAATGATGGCCATGGTGCTGCGGGTCAGGCTGCTTACAAACCGGCCGGATTTTGTTGGTTTCATCCTTGTTTATTCCTTTTCGGCCGCGTGCCGAACCAGGCTCCCGACTGCGCTAACGATACCGGCCCTTGCGGGTTTCGGCAAACATCGCTTTGCCGCCGGGGCGCCTGGCACGCTGCGCCGGCTGATACGCCTTTACTGCCCGGATGACGATGATCCGTGGCCTGCGGCCGGCATGGCACCGGGATTTCCGCGGCCTCTTGATCTGTGCCAAAGTAACCCGGTTACTGATTCAGCTCACAGCCAAACGGGTTCGAGATGTTCCCAGACCTCCCAGATAAGGCCACAGCGCGGCGATTAAGGCAGTTCTTCGCGGATAACGCCTATGATGAGCCGACCCTGGTTCGCAGCTTTGGGCACACTTCTCCGATTTACCTCAGTCCCGAAGAGAAGCGGCGTGCCGCTGCAGGACTCGGCGGATCACCGGCAACCCGCGTTTTGCTGGAACTGTTTTTTCTGGAAAAGGCCACGGACAGGCAGCGCCTGGCGAGCGCGCTGCCCGAGACAGTCCGCCTGGACCTGGCAGCGGCCGGAATGATTGTCGACGATGGTAATACCATCAACGCGAGCATGCTGCTGGTGCCGCTGGGGGACTTGCTGGTGGCCGGCGACAGGTATCAGAAGCTGCCATCTGAGCAAGCGGTGGAGCATGTTCTGAGTGTCAACCCACCGGCCAGAATGCTCGTAAATTTTACGGTGCGAAAAAAGGTGAATCGACTCCTCGACCTGTGCACCGGAAACGGCGTTCAGGCGCTCGCCATCGCGGACTACGCCCACGAAGTTGTGGCGACCGATCTGAACGAACGGGCCTTGTCTTTTGCGAGGTTCAATGCGGCGCTGAACGGCAAGGGCAATATCGATCTGCGCCTGGGGGCGAGCTTCGCTCCGGTTGGCGGCGAAAGGTTCGACCAGATTGTGTGCAATCCGCCCTATATTCTCACTCCGGTAAAGCGCCATATGTGCACCGACAACAGCATGGAGCTGGATGGCTTTTGCCGGGACCTGGTCTCACAGGTCCCCGCCTATCTCGAGCAAGAGGGGTTGCTGCAAATGATCTGCGAGTGGGTCGAAACCGAGGGGCAGGACTGGCGCACCAGGCTGTCCGGATGGTTTACGGGCAATGGCTGTGATGCCTGGGTCATTTGCTCGGGTTACAGCGGCATCGCGGAGTACGTGGCCAGACGCAGCCAGCAGGCACTGTCGAAGTCAGATTCAGGCGAGGATGAGCTGGCCAGGGAGTGGCTCGAACACTTCAGGGTTCGTGCGGTGACGGGCATCCGCAGCGGCTTTATTCAGCTTCGCCGGCGTCGCGGCAACAACTGGCAGAGCTTTACTTCTCTGGGCAATCGGGCGCACGGCCACATCGGTGATTCCATCGCGTCGGGTTTCAGGGCTCGCGACCGTTACCTCGGCCTCGATGATGCCGGCATACTTGGGCTGTGCCCGATGCCGGCAACAACGGTCTCGGAGTTGCCCGCCAGTGCGGCTGCACCGGGGTCGGCGAGGCTGCTGAATACCAGCGGGCTCCCGGTGAGTTTCCTGGCCAGCCCGGCGGTCCGGTCGATGTTGCGGGCGATGGATGGGAAACGCACCGTGAGCGCTATCAGTGATGCAGCCGCGCAGGCGGCGGGCCTGCCGGTGGATAAAGTACGCAGCGAATGTTGCGGGGTGGTCCGCGAACTGCTGGGTCAGGGTCTTCTTCGAGCCTAACTCCCGGCCTTTGCAGCAGGCGCCTGCTCGCGGGCGCACGCATGCAAGCTGGGGTATCATTGCGTGCGCTGAGAGCAGTGCCCGGGGTCTTTGCGCGACGACGGGATAATCCATAATTACAGTTTCGAAATCAGTCAGAAACCCGAGCGTTGAACAGAGCCTGCACCCGGCAGGCAGCACGTTCATTTTTGTGCACTTATGATCCAGAACAAAATCAGCGGTGGTTCGGTGACGGCGACCTTGCAGCCGCAGTACGGTGAACTGTCAACGCTTGGGTTCGGCGACCTGCTGTCTTTGCCGCGTGAACTCCGCTGGCGTGCTTACACGGTCGTGGCGTTCTGGTTACTGACGTTTGTGCTGTCAATTGCCACCGGTTTGTGGTCGGTACACGAAGATTTGACCGCGCTGCCCGTCGATTTTCACATCATCAGCGCCTACGTATCAATTTATCCGCCCCTGATTTTTTGCACGCTGGTTCTGTTCTGGCTTGGGTTCGTCTGGGCAATTATCCCGGCGTATACAGCCACACTGGTACTTGCCATTTACTCCGGCATGCCGCCGGGCTGGGCCTTGTTCTTCGCCTTTTCAGATACTGTTGGTCTTGCCTTTCTGGCCATCGCCTAT
Source organism: Gammaproteobacteria bacterium (assembly GCA_041609715.1). GTDB lineage: Bacteria > Pseudomonadota > Gammaproteobacteria > Steroidobacterales > JABDLF01 > JABDLF01. Next base: position 2,123 of record JBFIQI010000090.1, on the reverse strand, counting down.
CGCAGCACGGGCGCCAGTTTCAATTTCAGAAAACTGGGTTCAGCCGGTTTTTTTGTGGTGGCCTCTTTTATTTCAGCGCTGGCAGGATCTACCGGGTCTTTTGTGTGGAGTCATACCCATGGCCTGTCGGCTGTGGAAGCTTTTGCCGTCTGGGAAGGCTGGTGGCTGGGTGCATTTCTGCAAAATCTGCTGATTTGCGGGCCGTTGCTTTTACTCCTGACGCCGTGGGTAGCGCAAACGAAAACACGCTGGTTTGGCCACTCGGTGCGCCATCGCCGCGGCGCAGCTTTGCTGACAGTTGCGACTCTGACCTCCATGCTCCTCGTTTGCGCATTCGTCGTCGCCAGCGCTCAATTGTCCCGCTTGCGCCTCGAGCAACAGATTGCAGACGGCCTCGATAACGACCAGGTGCTCGCATTCGCGAGCTCTGCGCTGAGCAATACTGCATGGATGAGCGCGATCCTGGTGATCTCGGGCGGTCTCGGTTTCCTGGCGCTGGCGGCACGCTGGAACCGTGAGCTGGAGCAGGAAGTCCGGGTCAGAACCCGCTTGCTCGAGAAAAGCCGCAAGCGCATACGCAGGATTATCGATCTCATTCCGCACATGATCTTTGCACGAGATGAGGCCGGCAGGTTTGTCCTGGCAAACAAGAATGCCGCGCGCACGCTGGGGAGAAAGGTCGCGGATCTGGAGAATGCCGATGCGCGGATGCTGGCGAACGAACTCCCCCAGCTGGCGGGCCTTGCGCGCGCTGAAAGAAGCGTATTCGCTGATGCAAGAGATTCTGACGAGATGGTTGAGGTCATCTGCGATGCCAGCGGAGAGGAGCGGCGCATGCGCACCGCCCGCGTTCTCCTTGAGCACGAAGATGAGAGGCGCATGGTGGTGCTCACTGTTGCAGTTGATGTCACAGACCAGGAGTTGGCAGAGGCGCGCCTTAAGAGCCTGGTTGATGAACTGGCCGATAAGAACCGGGAACTGGAGCGATTTACCTACACTATTTCACATGACCTCAAGAGCCCGCTGATTACGATTCGTGGCTTCTCGAAGGAAGTGGCACGCCAGATCAAGGCCGGCGATATGGGCGCTGTGGCAGAGGATCTGGCGCGAATTGAGCGGGCAACCTCAAGGATGCAGAAGTTGCTGGATGGGCTGCTTGTGTTGTCGCGCAGCGGCAAGCTGAGCGGTCCGCGCCAGCCGGTGGATATGCATGGCCTGGTCAAAGAGGTTGTGGAAATCCTGCACGGCCAGGTTGAGCTGAGCGGTGCGGAAATTGATATCGACGAAGAACTCCCGGACGCCAGCGGTGACCCGGTCAGATTATTCGAGCTGATGCAGAACCTGCTGGAGAATGCCATGAAGTTCCGCGCGCCTGAGCGCGCCCTGAAGGTCAGGGTTGGCTGTGAATCTGTCGAAGGGGAGAACCGCTATTTTATTGAGGACAACGGCAGGGGCATCGGTCCCGATGAAAGAGAGCGCGTATTCAGCCTTTTTGAGCAGCTCGAATCGGGCGATGCGGGTACCGGGATCGGCCTTTCCCTGGCCAAGCGGGTCGTGGAGATTCATGGTGGCCGTATCTGGGTTGAGGCTGCCCGAAATTCGCCTGGTGCGCGCCTGGTCTTTGTCCTGCCGCCGGCGGAAAAGCTGAATCTCTCGGGTGAGCCGGGCGCGTGACCCGGCCGGAACGCCCCGGCGCTGCTCAATCCGGCCCCCGGGGCTGGCATCGGTAGCGGATTTTTATCATTATTGCGGCGAGGGCAGTATTTCGCGAGGAGGCCATTTCATGGATGAAAGCGCTGAGAAGAACAGGCAGCTCTCGGTGCTGCTTGTTGAGGACAACGCGGATCATGCTGAATTGATCACTCGTTGCCTGGCTGACCTCGACTTTGGCGGGCCACTTTTTCATGTGCGCGATGGGGAAGAGGCCCTGGACTTCCTGCAGCGCAATGGCAAATATCGTGAACCGGAGACCAGCCCGCGTCCGGCCCTGATACTGATGGACCTTCGCCTGCCAAGACTTGACGGGCTCAGTCTCCTGAGAAGAATCAAATCGTCCGAATCACTGCAGTCGATTCCTGTAGTTATATTGACAACGTCTGCGGCTAATCGCGATATCGAGAGCG
>JBFIQI010000089.1:0-9733 GCA_041609715.1 Gammaproteobacteria bacterium | reverse complement strand
GACCCGCCTGCAGGAAATTTTGCAGGGGCGCGGCCTCGGTCTGCCCGATTACACGCTGGTGAATAGCCACGGCAAAGATCATGAGCGCATCTTTACCGTGGCCTGCCGGGTGACCGCCCTGTCCGTCGAAGCAGAGGCCAGCGGCAGCAGCCGGCGCAAGGCTGAGCAGGCGGCCGCCGCTGAAGTCATTGCGCGTATCCAGGATGAATGAGACGGGCTTTCAGGCGGGATTTATCGCCGTGGTGGGCCGGCCGAACGTCGGCAAGTCGACGCTGGTCAATGCGCTTGTCGGGCGCAAAGTCAGCATAGTCACGCCCAAGCCGCAGACCACGCGTCATAGGGTGCTGGGCATTGTCAACGAGCCCGCTAGACAACTGGTATTCGTGGATACGCCGGGTCTGCACGCGCGGGCCAAAAACGTGATGAATCGCTCCATGAACCGCGTCTCCATGGCTTCGATTGCGGATGCAGACGTGGTGCTGATGGTGGTCGAAGCACTCAGATTAAAGCGCGAAGATGAGGTCGTCCTGGAGCGCTTGTCGGCAAGCCCGTTGCCAGTGGTACTGGCGGTCAACAAGATTGACCTTGTAAAAGACAAAAAAAAGCTGCTGCCGTTGCTTGCGGAACTGACTGCCCGCCAGTCGTTTGCCGCCATCATCCCGGTGTCGGCGCTGAAGGGCGAGCAACTCGCTTCATTGCGGGAGGAACTGGGCGCTTTACTGCCGGTCTCGCCGCCGCTGTATCCCTCCAGTATGCAATCGGATCGGGATCAGGGCTTTCATGTTGGAGAAATCATCCGCGAAAAGCTGATGTGGCGCCTGGACCAGGAGGTGCCTTACGGTATTGCCGTGGAGGTAGAGAAGATTGAAACCACGGACGAGGGCGTGCGCATCAGCGCGGTAATCTGGGTCGAGCGCGCCGGTCAAAAAGCCATCGTCATTGGCAAGCAGGGTAAAATGCTCAAAGAGGTGGGCCGTGCCGCGCGGCTGGAGTTGCGCGAAACGCTCGGCCAGCCGGTGCATGTAGAACTCTGGGTCAAGGTGCGAGAAAACTGGTCTGACAACGAGCGCGCTTTGCGCCAGCTCGGCCATGATTTGACATGAAATCCCAGCAGCGTATCAACTTGCAACCTGCTTATCTGCTGCATAGGCATGCATTTCGGGATGCTTCCGTAATTGCCGAGTTTGTAACCCGGGATTTCGGGCGCCTGGCGCTCATCGTGCGAGGCCATGGCAAAGGTTCACGGCGTTGCCTGGACGTTTTTAGTCCATTACTGGTGTCTTTCAGCCGCCGCCGGGAACTTGGGACCCTGCATACGCTGGAGCCTGCTGGCCCGGCCCCTAAGCTGGTCCAGGAGGCTGTCTTCTGCGGTTATTACGCCAATGAGCTCCTGATACGCATGACTCACCGGGATGAGCCCGTGCCGGAACTTTTTGCTGCATACCAGGCGTTGCTGGAGACGCTGGCGGCGGGCGAGGACGATCTGCGCGGACTGCGATTGTTCGAAAAACGCTTGCTGGAAATTTTGGGCTATGGCCGCGACCTGACACGGGAGTGGCAAAGCGGGCGGCCTCTGGACCCCGCTGGCAACTACCGAGTGGTGCCGGAGCAGGGTCCGGAGCCGGTGGCCGCGGGTGTTCGTGATGGCAATGTGTTTGTCGGCAGCTCGCTGTTGTCATTGGCCAGGGAAGAGCTGGCCGATCAAACTGCCCTGCGGGACGCGCGCCGCCTGCTGCGCATGTCGCTGGATTACTATCTCGATGGCAGACCGCTGAAGAGTCGCGAAGTGATGCGGGCATTGCGTCGTCACCGGCGCCCGATGCCTGCGGAGTCGGGCGCATGAAACAAGCGCTGGCCCTGGGCGTCAATATTGATCACGTGGCCACCGTACGTCAGGCGCGGGGCACCCGCTACCCGGAGCCGGTGCACGCTGCGCTGCTGGCGGAACAGGCCGGTGCTGATTCCATCACTCTGCACCTGCGCGAAGATCGCCGCCATATCCAGGACCACGATCTGGAAGCGCTCGCTGCCGTCGTTCAGACCCATTTGAACCTGGAGATGGCCATTACCCGGGAAATGCTGGACATTGCCTGTCGCGTGCGTCCCCGCGATTGCTGCCTGGTGCCGGAACGGCGTGAAGAGCTCACTACCGAAGGTGGCCTGAATGTGCTGGGGCAGCTGGATGCTGTCGGCGAGGCCTGTGCACGACTGGGTGAGGAAGCGATGCGCGTCTCGCTGTTCGTGGATCCGGATCCGCGCCAGCTGGACGCCGCCGCCGCTGCCGGCGCCCCGGTGGTGGAGTTGCACACCGGTGCTTACGCAGACGCGAGCAGTCCCGACGAACAAAGCCATGAACTGGGGCGAATCGCCAGCGCTGCCCGTCACGGTGCATCCATCGGTCTCATCGTGCATGCGGGTCATGGGCTCAACTACCACAACGTGCAGCCGGTGGCAGCGCTCGAGGATCTGAGAGAACTCAACATTGGCCATGCCATTATTTCGCGGGCCCTGTTTGTGGGCATGGTGGAGGCGGTTAGGGAGATGAAGCGCCTCCTGGTTGAAGCTCGGCGATGAGCATATTCGGCGTCGGCACAGACCTGGTGGAGGTGGCGCGAATTGCCGCGATCTACGACCGTTTTGGCGAGCGCTTTGTGGAACATCTGCTGATGCCGCAGGAGCGGGCGGCCTGGCCGCTGGCGCCCAGGCCAGAGCGCTTCCTGGCGATGCGTTTTGCAGCCAAGGAAGCCATCGTCAAAGCGCTGGGAACCGGGTTTGCCCACGGAGTGTGGATTCGTGATGTCGGTATCGAGGCGAATCGGCGTGGCCAGCCGCAAATCATCTATTCGGCGCGGGGGCAGGCCTTGTGTGACCGGCTTGGGGTGGGCGCGGGATCAATAAGCCTGAGCGACGAGCGCGGCCTGGTGCTGGCGACGGCTGTGCTGGAGCGCCGCGAGTGAGCCGGGCGGGTTCAGCGCGCCCCGCGGTCAGCACCCGGCGCGACCGTGGCGACCCTGTGATCACTACCGTGGACGCATTGACCCAGGATGGCCGGGGCGTATGCCGGATCGATGGCAAAGCTGTGTTTGTCGCCGATGCCCTGCCCGGTGAAACCGTCAGTATCCAGCCGACACGGCGCCGCAAGGGTCATGATGAGGCGCGCCTGCTGGAAGTCGTGCAGCCTTCGGCACAACGCAGGGCGCCGCGATGCGAGTACTTTGGCTATTGCGGGGGCTGCGCCCTGCAGCACCTGGAGCACGCCGCGCAACTCGCGGCCAAGCAAGACCAGTTGCTGTCGGCGCTGGCTCGTATCGGGAAGGTGGAGCCGGCGGCCGTATCGGCAGCCGTCAGGGGTGAATGCTGGGGTTACCGGCGCAGGGCGCGTCTGGGAGTCCGCTGGGTGCGGGCCAAAAACCGGGTGCTGGTGGGTTTTCGCGAGCGCAGCGCGTCCTTTATTGCCGACATGCAGCACTGCGAAGTGCTGAGCCCAGGTTGCCGGGATTTGCCCGGCGAACTGGCCACCCTGATCGAAGGCCTCAGCATTCGTACACGACTGCCCCAGGTGGAAGTCACGGTTGCCGATAATGCCGTCGCCCTGGTTTTCAGGGTACTGGAGCCACCCGACAACGCGGATCTGGCTGCATTGCGAGCGTTTGCCGAGTCCCATGATTACCGTTTGTACCTGCAGCCCGGCGGACTCGACAGCGTGGTGCAGTTAACGGGTGATGCAGATCCGCTGTATTACCGCCTGGACGGTGGCCGGCTGCGAGTGGAATTTGAGCCCACGGATTTCATTCAGGTCAATGCCGAGGTCAATGAAAAGATGGTGGCGGCAGCGATGGCTGCCCTGGATATTAAGGCCGGCGACTCGCTGCTGGATTTGTTTTGTGGACTCGGCAATTTTTCGCTGCCCGCCGCGCGCCGCGGCGCCCGGGTCATGGGGGTTGAGGGCGAGGCTGCTTTGGTGGCGCGCGCCCGGGCCAATGCGGCATCCAACGGCCTTGGTGATGCACAGTTTGCCATTGGTAATCTGTTTAACGATTGCGGGGATTTTCCCTGGGCACGCCAGCAATACGATCAGGTGCTGCTGGACCCGCCGCGGGCCGGTGCCCGCGCTATCGTGGAACGCATAGACGTTTTCGCACCTCGAAGGATTGTCTACGTGTCCTGCCACCCCGGTACGCTGGCGAGGGATGCCGAACTGCTGTGCGCCAGGGGCTATTCCTTGTCTTTGGCCGGCATTTTGGACATGTTCCCGCATACGGCCCATGTGGAATCCATGGCTGTCTTCGACAGGTCCTGACAGGGGTAAACGGGATATGACGGAAGGCGGGGCAGCAAAAGGAGTGAGGCGTCCGCGCATAGTGATCGATATCGAAGCGCAAATGCTCCATTTGCTGGACGAGGCGTCCGCCACACCGCGGCTTTACAAGCAATACCCGGTGTCCACGGCATTGAAGGGAACAGGACAGAGGCGCGACAGCGAGTGCACGCCGCTGGGTCAGCATATCGTCCGGGCAAAAATCGGAGCGGGCCTGCCCGCTGGTGCAGTTCTCGTGGGCAGACGCCCGACCGGGGAGGTATTCAAGCCCGAACTTGCACGCAAATACCCGGGAAGGGATTGGATTTTAAGTAGAATCCTGTGGTTAAGTGGTACTGAAATAGGTCATAATCGGCTCGGCGAGGTAGATACCATGCGGCGCTATATCTACCTTCACGGTGCCCCGGATGACACCAAGATGGGCATTCCCGGTTCCCACGGCTGCGTCCGATTAAGCAACCGGGACATCATCGAGCTGTTCGATCGGGTTGCCGTGGGTACGCCGGTGGAAATCAAGGAGAAAGGAGGCTGGCGATGACGCTCGGTCCGTTGATGATCGACATCGGAGGTTTGGAGCTGAACTCCGAAGATCGCGAGATTCTGCGTCATCCGCTGGTGGGCGGCGTCATCCTTTTTTCACGAAACTATCACTCGCCCGAGCAGCTCGAGGAGCTGGTCGGGAGCATCCACGACCTGCGCACGCCGCCATTGCTGGTGGCCGTGGACCAGGAAGGCGGCAGGGTGCAGCGTTTTGATGCCGGTTTTACCGAGTTGCCCTCGGCCCAGCAAATCGGCAGGCGTTACGACGTGGACCCCCGCCAGGCGGAGCGGCTGGCCCGCCATTGCGGCTGGATCATGGCAGCCGAACTGCGTGCCCTGGGTGTGGACTTCAGCTTTGCCCCGGTGGTGGACCTGGACTGGGGCATGAGCGAGGTGGTGGGTGACCGTGCCTACCACCGCAATCCCCAGGTGGTGGGCTCTCTCGCCAACGCATTCATGGTTGGCATGCGCAAGGCCGGCATGGTAGCGACCGGCAAGCACTTTCCGGGCCACGGTGCTGTGGCGGCCGACTCCCACGAAGAGCTTCCCATAGACCGGCGTGCCTACGCGGACATTGCCGAGGACATGCAGCCTTACGAACGGCTGGTGGCGGCCGGCTTGCCCGGCGTCATGGTGGGACATGTGCTGTATCCCGAGGTGGATGATTTGCCAGCCAGTTTTTCCCGCCATTGGCTGCAGGAAGAATTACGCGAGCGCCTCGATTTCCGCGGCGTGATTTTTTCCGACGATCTCAACATGGGTGCAGCGGCCGAGCAGGGCAGCATGAGCGACCGCTGTGCGGGAACGCTGGATGCCGGCTGTGACATGGTTCTGATCTGCAACAATCGTGAAGGCGTCCTGGAAGTGCTTGACGCCATGAGTGATTACTCTAATCCGGTAAGTCAGATCCGGTTGGTGCGCATGCACGGCCGCTCCATGCCGCCCTGGGACGAGCTGCGGGCTACCCCGCAATGGGAAAAATCTGCCGGTCTGGTCACCGGTATTCATGAGGCTACCCGGCTGCAACTGGACGCCTGACCCGGCGCCGTGTCTGCCGGCCAACCCCCGTCGTTTCTTATTGACGCCGTTCCCTGGCAACTGGCCGTCAGGGCCCTGAGCGCTTTGGCTTACCGCAAACTGTCGTCATGACGGAATCGCCCGGCACGCAACATCTCAGGATGGCAATGGCTGCCATAAACGCGGGCCAGCTGCACAGGGCCGCCGACCAGCTGGCTGCAGCTTTGCAGAAAGATGCTGGCAACGCGCGCGCCCATCACCTCGATGGCGTGGTGGCCATGATGCTGGGCCGGCCGGGGGATGCCGTGACCAAGCTAAGCCGGGCAATTGCCTGCGATCCGCAACTGGCTGCCGCACACAGCAATCTGGGCCTGGCCCGGCTCGAGGCAGGTTTTGGCGATGAGGCGCTTGCCGATTGCCGCCGTGCCGTTGCCTTGCAACCCTCTGATCCGGAGATGGTCTTTAACCTGGCGGTAGTGCAGGAAGGGACCGGGCAGTTTGCAGAAGCAGGACGGAGCTATCGGCAGGTCCTCGAACTGGTGCCGCAACATGCGGGTGCTTTGTTGAATCTCGCCACCGTGCTGCATCGCCAGGGTCAGGATTCCGAAGCCCGGCAACAGCTGCAGGCAGGCCTGCAACACTATCCTGAAGAGCCCGCGTTTCTGCGTAATCTGGCTCATCTGGAGCTTGGCGCCGGGTCCTTCGAGGCTGCGGCAGATGCCTTTAGCCGCGTGCTCAAGGCGCAGCCGGATGACCTCGATGCGCGCGCCGGGCTTGCCGCGACCCGACGACGAAGCGGTGCCCCGCATGCGGCCATCGAACTGTGCACCGCTGTGGACAGTCAACGGCAAAGCGCAGATCTGTGTCGACAGCTGGGCCTCGCTTACCTGGCTGTGGGCAAGCTTGAGGCGGCCATAGAAGCTTTTGAACGCGGCCTGGCAAAGCGTCGCCGACCAGGAGACCTTGCGGCAATCGCGGTGGATCAGCGCGAGACCACGCTCAGTAAACTGCGCCATGACCAGGAGCAACTGCAGTGGCTGATGCAGCGACAGTTGCTGGCCCCCGAGTTTGCCGATGCTCCGGGACTGCTGGCCGAAGTGCTCGCCGGCCTGCCAGACCACCTGCCTGCCGCAGGGGTGTTCGATCTGCCATTTGGGGCGCGGCGGCGACTGCAGGCTTTTTATAACCGACTGCTGCACCGCGCCTCGCCGGCAAAATTATCGGGCGGGGCCCTCAACCCGCAGTTGGATTCGCGGGCGGTCGAGGCCGACTACCATGCCCATGCCCCGGGGATGACCGTACTGGACAATTTTCTGCGCCCTGCGGCCCTGAGCGGCCTGCGCCGTTTTTGCCAGGAAAGCACTTTCTGGTTCGATTTTCGCCATCCCAACGGTTATCTCGGCGCTTACCTGGAGGAAGGTTTCTATTGTCCGCTGTTACTGCAGGTTGCGGAGGATCTGCGTAAGCTGATGCCGGGTGTCATAGGCAAGCTTCCATTGCGCCAAATGTGGGCTTACAAGTATGACAGCCGGCTGGAAGGTATCGAGATGCACGCCGATTTTGCCGCGGTCAATGTGAATTTCTGGATCACCCGGGAATCGGCCAATCTGGATGAGGACAGCGGAGGCATGGTGGTCTGGGACAAGGAGGCGCCTGACGACTGGGATTTCGAGCATTACAATTCCAGCGCGGATGAGGATCAGGCGAACATTCGGCGATTCCTCGAAACCAGCGGCGCCCGACCCGTTACGGTGCCTTATCGCGAAAACCGTGCCGTGATTTTTAATTCGGATCTGTTCCACAAGACCGATCGCATCAATTTCGCCGAAGGTTACGAAAACCGCCGCATCAACATCACGATGTTGTTCGGTACCCGCCAGCAGGAGCTTGAATGAAGGGACAGTTTTCCGGCGAACGCCTTGCCACCTACCTGGCAGAAAGGATTCCACTGACCGAGGCCATGCAGGTCAGTGTGGATTCCTGGGATGGCAGGGCATTGACCGTGAGCGCGCCCCTGGCAGCCAACTGCAACGACAAGGCCACGGCGTTTGGCGGCAGTCTGTATTCCCTGGCGCTGCTGTGCGGCTGGGGTCTTTTAATGCAGCGTCTGTGGGACATGAATTTGCGCGCCGACGTGGTCATTCACAAGGCCGAGGCTACCTACCGCGAGCCGGTCAACGAGCGCCTGGTTGCACAGTGCCGACAGGATGATGACCAAGAATGGCAGGCGTTCATTGCCAGCCTGCGACGCAGGGGTCGCGCCCGCCTGGGTTTGACGGCTCGGGTCAACTCCGAAGGCCAGTCTGCCTTCGAACTCAGGGCGCAGTATGTCGCTACCTTGCGTTAACCGCCGGCGGCCGCCGTCGCAGGGGGCAGGGTATTTTCCGGTTCCGGCTGTGGCTCCGGAATCACTCTGACCAGCACGCCCAGCTCCGGGTGATCAAAATAATGCAGCTCGCCGCTCTTGATGCGCCGGCTTTGGGCAAGACGAAATTCACCCTTGTCGGGAATCACGGCGTCTATTTCCAGGCGCAGATGCAGATAACGGCTCACATTCAGGCGCGCTTTGCCCTCAATTCTGGTGCCGTCCTCTGCCGTCCCCCGTACCGGAACCCAGCCGGTCTCCCCGCTGGCCAGGGCGTGCTGGGTCCAGCCTGACAACAGCAGCGGCCGAAAATCCCGCGAGCGACGCAGGCGGGAGTACTCGCTGGTCAGGGCGAGTTCCGACCATGCCAGACCCCGCCAGCGCACAACGGTCTCGGGCACATTCTCGGGCGCGGTCGCCGCCGCGTCGCCAAACACCGGAACAAGCTGCTGCGGCGCCTCGAAACTCCGGCTCTCGTTGTTAAGATGCCTCAGAATCAACACTTCCAGGCGGTATTCCGCAGGCTCTGCGGCCCGGGTTACACCACTCCATAGAAGAGCGCCCAGCATGACCAGGCAGGCGATATGGGCAGTTTTTTTCTTCTCCTTCATGGGCTGGAAGTGTACCGGGTTTGATTGCGGAGCCGCCACTGGCAGCCGCCTGTCAGCCCCGTTCCCCGGCTGTTGCGTGCGCTGCCTCAGCGGTGCGCAGCGCGTTCAGGAGTTGGGCGATGACCTGCAAGCGTTGTTTGTCGTCCGGCATGGTCCGGTTGATCCTCAAGGTGTCCTGGCCATCGAAGCGCAGCTCGCCGTCGGAGCGCTGCACCAGTTCAATTACAGACAGCGCATCCACCGCGGGGTCCGGATCGAAGGCGATCCGGCCACCGCGGCCATGCATTTTGATGGAGCGAATCCCCAGGGGTGCAGCCCGCAGCTTCAGTCGCGTGACTTCAAACAACGCTTTGGCCGCCTCCGGTAACAGCCCGAAGCGGTCGATCATTTCCACCTGCAGTTCTCGCAAGGCCGCCTCGTCCGGGGCGCTGGCAATGCGCTTGTAGAGGATCAGGCGCATATGTACATCGGGCATGTAATCTTCGGGCAATAAAGCCGGGATATGCAGATCGACTTCGGGGCCATGGTCCAGGGGCCGCTCCAGGTCTGGTTCGGAGCCCTGGCGGAGCGCGGCGACGGCCCGCTCCAGCAATTCCAGGTACAGGCTGAAGCCGATCTCCTGGATCTGGCCACTTTGCTCTTCGCCCAACAGTTCGCCGGCTCCGCGAATTTCCAGATCATGGGTCGCCAGCAAGAATCCGGAACCCAGTTCTTCCATCGATTCGATCGCAACCAGGCGCTTGCGGGCATCTTCGGTCAAGGCAGATTCGGGCGGCGTCACCAGGTAGGCATAGGCGCGGTGATGGGAGCGGCCGACGCGACCGCGCAATTGATGCAGCTGAGCCAGGCCGAAGCGATCGGCACGGTCGATGATGATGGTGT
>JBFIQI010000088.1:0-9782 GCA_041609715.1 Gammaproteobacteria bacterium | reverse complement strand
TATGTCGTGAAACAGCCCTGCGAGGTAAGCGAGTTCCGGCTTTGCCAGCGATTGCATGATCTGACTGCAGTAAGGATATTCCTGGTTGAAGCGCGCCAGAGAGAAACGCCGCAAATTATTAATAACAAACAGCGTGTGGGCATCCACCGTGTAGGCGTGGAACAGATCGTACTGCATGCGGCCCTTGATGCGTCCAAAGGCTGGCAGATAGCGGCCAAGCACCCCATACAGGTTCATGCGGGTGAGTGCGCGGGTGACCCCGTCACGGGCCCGCAGAATGTCGAGGAACAGGGCGTGATGCTCGGGATTTTGGCGAAACTCCTCGTCAATCAGGTGACAATGGGCGCGGATCAGACGGATGGTGTGGGCGCTGACACCTTTCAGTTCGAGGTTGGACTGCAAAACCCGAAACAGGCGCAGCAGTGCGCCTGGTTCCCGCATAAACAACTGATCGTCGGCAGCCGCCAGGTAACCGTTGCGAGCAATGAAACCGGGAGCCAGATTCTCTGCGCGGGCGCTCGGATCATTGACGATGGCTTCCTCGAAAAGCTGCAGCAGCATTTCGTTGAGGCGACTGAGTTTCATGACAGTGCGGTAATAGCGCTGCATGAGTTGTTCAACCGCCAGGGTAAAGGTTGCGTCTTTGTAGCCGAACATCTGGGCCAGACGCACCTGGTGGTCAAACAGCAGGCGGTCTTCGCGCCGCCCGGTGAGAATGTGCAGAGCGAAGCGTATTTTCCACAGAAAGGCTCGACCCTTGAGCAGGGACTGATACTCATGTTCGTTGAGGAACTCGTGACTTATGAGCTGGTGCAGTGTTTCCGCGCCAAAGTGGCGTTGCGCCACCCAGCCAATCATCTGGATGTCGCGCAGGCCGCCAGGACTGCCTTTGACATTTGGCTCCAGGTTATAAGCGGTATCGTGATAGCGCAGGTGTCGTGCTCGCTGTTCGTCGCGCTTGGCAGCAAAAAAATCCGCCGATGGCCAGATATGCTCGGGCCCGGTCGCCGCGCGCATGGCGCTGAACAGACCCTCGTCGCCCGCCAGGCAACGTGACTCCATCAGTGCCGTGGCCACGGTGATATCTTCAGTCGCCTGGACGACGCAATCATCCACGCTGCGCACGCTGTGACCGATTTCCAGGCCGGTGTCCCAGAGGAACGTCAGAAATGCCTCGATATGCTGCCGGGTCTTCGCGTCAGGCTCGCCGGCGATCAGTACCATGATGTCAACATCGCTGGCCGGGTGCAGTTCGCCGCGGCCATAACCACCAACGGCCACCAGCGCCGCATTACCGGCCAGTTCTCCCAATTCCCGTTGCCAGGCTGACAGCATTACCGCATCCACCACGTCGGCGCGCTGCCGAACCAGGATTTCCACCGGTTCGTCGTTGCGAAAACGCTGTTCCAGCGCCCGCGCGCCGGCCGCCAGCACCTCGCGGGCAGCCGCGATCGGCGTCGGCCCGGCAGCCAGGGCTCTCAAGAGATCTTCTCGCGCTGGCCTGGCCTGGCCCGGATGGCTGGTTGCTGTTTCGCCGTTCACCATATGCCCATCACCGGTTCAGGCGGTGCCGCTGGCGCCAATGGTCAGCACTTCGTGGCCATCTGCGGTTACCAGGATAGTGTGTTCCCACTGGGCGGAGAAGGAGTGATCCTTGGTGACTACCGTCCAGCCGTCCTTGAGCAGCTTTACGTGACGACGCCCGGCATTGACCATTGGTTCGATGGTGAAAGTCATCCCCGCCTCGAGCCTAATGCCGTTGCCGGGCTCACCGTAATGCAGTACCTGCGGATCTTCGTGAAAAACACGTCCTATCCCGTGGCCGCAGTACTCGCGCACAACCGAGCAACGCTCGCTTTCCACATAGGTCTGAATGGCGTGGCCGATATCCCCCAGGTGCACACCGGGACGCACCAGTGCGATACCCCGCAGCATGGCATTACGGGCAACTTCGCTGACCCGGGCCGCAATCACGGTGGGCTTGCCCACATGAAACATACGGCTGGTGTCGCCGTGAAAGCCGTCCTTAATAACCGTGATGTCTATGTTCAGGGAATCGCCGTTCTTGAGTCTGCGGTCGCCCGGTATGCCGTGGCACACGACGTGATTGACCGACGTGCAGATAGATTTGGGGAAGCCACGGTAGTTGAGCGGTGCGGGGATTGCGCCCTGCTGATCCACGATAAAGCCATGGCAGATCTGGTCCAGCTCGCCGGTGGTGACGCCGGGTTGGACATGCTCACCGATCATGTCCAGCACCTCGGCGGCAAGGCGGCCCGCCACCCGCATTTTGTCCTGCTCTTCGGGCGTTTTTATGATAACTGCCATAGTTCGTTTTCCGGCCCTCGAAATGCCCTTGCCCGGTTTCCCGGGCGGGCGGCCCCTGCGGCTTGGCGCCGGGCCGGTAATCCTGTCGGAGAATCTTCAAATCGTTGTTGATTCAATGCGGTTATGGTATAAAGCGCGCGCTTTTTAAGCAATCTGACTTTAAATCCACACATATACCGTCACGCCCGGTGGGGTGCCCAGAGGTCTCTGATCGACGGGTCGCCGGGTGGGGTATATGGAGGCATAACCCAAGAGGAATACAACATGTCTAACGTTTCCATGCGTCAAATGCTGGAGGCGGGGGTGCACTTCGGGCACCAGACCCGCTTCTGGAACCCGAAAATGGCCCCCTTTATTTTCGGCGAACGCAACAAGATCCACATCATCAACCTGGAGAAGACGCTGCCAATGTACACGGCAGCGGCCAAGTTCGTGAAAGATGTGGTTGCCAACGGGGGCACCGTTCTGTTTGTTGGCACCAAGCGCGCGGCCAGGGACGCGGTGCGCCGCGAAGCCGAACGTGTCGATATGCCCTACGTCAGCCAGCGCTGGCTGGGCGGCATGCTGACTAACTTCAAAACGATCAAACAGAGTATCCGCCGCCTTTTCGAGCTCGAAGAGATGCAGGAAAACGGCACTTTCGATGCGCTCACCAAAAAAGAAGTATTGGGCCTGACCCGGGAAATGGAAAAGCTCGAGAGGAGCCTGGGCGGCATCAAGAACATGAAATCCTTGCCTGACGTATTGTTCGTCGTAGACGTGAATCACGAGGACATTGCTGCCAAGGAGGCGCGCAAGCTGGGAATCCCCGTGGTGGCCGTGGTGGATACCAACAGTTCACCGGAGGGGATCGATTACCTGATTCCTGGCAATGACGATGCAATGCGGGCGATTCAACTTTACTCGGCGGGCATTGCCGATGCGGTTCTGGAGGGCAAGGCCGCCATACCGGAAGTGAAGCTGGGCGAGGATGAATTCGTCGAGCTGGATGAGGAAGGTAAACCACGGGCAGGCCGGACGCCGGCCCGCAAAAAGCCGGCCCGCAAAAAGCCGGCGGGCAGAGAGGCCGCCAGAGTCACGATTGCGAAAAGCGCTAACGAGGCGCCAGCCGCTCAGCAGCCGGAGCTTGAGGCCGAGGCCAAGCCCGAAGCGGAACCTGCCGCCAGCGAGGAAGTAGCGGCCGAAAGCCCCGAGGCTGAAACGCAGACCGCAGCGGCTGCCGAGGACAGCAAGGCAGAAGCAAAAGCGCCCGCGGCCAAGAAAACTGCTGCCAAGAAAACCAC
This sequence comes from Gammaproteobacteria bacterium, assembly GCA_041609715.1. Lineage (GTDB taxonomy): Bacteria > Pseudomonadota > Gammaproteobacteria > Steroidobacterales > JABDLF01 > JABDLF01. The sequence continues at coordinate 6,171 of JBFIQI010000088.1, read as the reverse complement.
CAAGAAGGCGGCTAAGAAAAAGGTGACCAAGAAGGCCAGCGCTACCAAGAAGGCGGCCAAGAAAAAAACTACCAAGAAAAAGGTCGCCAAGAAGAAAACCGCCAAGGCAGCTGACGACAGCTGAGTATTTGACAAGATCAAGTGGCCGGACAGATCGCGTCTGTCCGGCACCATGAATTTTAAGGTGAATGCAATGACGATTACTGCCTCACAGGTAAAGACCCTGCGCGAACGCACCGGCGCGGGCATGATGGAATGCAAGAAGGCGCTGGTAGAAACTGGCGGCGACATGGAAGCGGCCGTGGAGTTGATGCGCAAGGCGGGACTCGCCAAGGCGGACAAGAAAGCCGGTCGGGTGGCTGCCGAAGGCGCAATTGTGATTCGGCAGGCGGCCGATCAGCAACGCGCTGCATTGGTGGAAGTCAACTGCGAAACCGATTTTGTTGCGGGCGGCGACGTATTCAAGGCTTTTGCCGAAGAAGTGGCGCAGCTGGTGCTGGAGCAGCAGCCCGCAGATCGCGACGCACTGATGGCCGCCAGCATGCAATCCGGGGAAACAGTAGAGGCAACTCGCCGCAACCTGGTAGCCAAAATCGGTGAAAATATCAACGTGCGCCGATTCGAATCCGTTTCAGGTGGCGACGCGCTGGCCTACTACCTGCATGGTTCGAGAATCGGGGTAGCGGTTGCGCTCGCCGGGGGCGACGCAGAACTGGCCAGAGACATTGCGATGCATATCGCCGCCAGCAATCCGCGTTACCTGGATGAAGCCAGTGTGGATCCTGACGAGCTGGACAAAGAGCGCGAAATTCTCACCAGCCAGGCGCAGGATTCCGGCAAGCCCGCGGAGATTGTGGCCAAGATGGTGGAAGGTCGGCTGCGCAAATACCTGGCGGAAATCACCCTGGTGGGGCAGCCTTTCGTGAAGGACCCGGATATCAGCGTGGGCAAGCTGCTGAAACAGGCCGGCGCCACCGTTGTGGCATACAGCCGCCTGGAAGTGGGCGAAGGCGTGGAAAAGAAGGCGGAGAACTTCGCCGACGAGGTGATGGCCCAGGTCCGGGGCGCCTGATTCGGGGATATCCGGCCGAAAACCGTTTAGAATTCTGAGCCCCGCCCCGAGCGGGGTTCTTTATAATGTGTCGCCAGGTGCGAGGGGTTATGGCAAGCGATCAATCCAGCTACCGGAGAATTCTGCTCAAGCTGAGTGGCGAGGCGCTGCTGGGCGATGGCGATTATGGAATCGATCCTGCCGTCATACAGCGCATCGCCAGCGAGATTCGTGATGTCACGGAATTGGGCGTGCAGGTGGGTCTGGTGATTGGCGGAGGCAATATTTTTCGCGGTGCGGGCCTGGCCCGTGCCGGTATGGATCGGGTTACCGGCGATCACATGGGTATGCTGGCCACGATAATCAATGCACTGGCGATGCAGGATGCGCTGGAACGCATCGGGATTTACGCGCGGGTAATGTCGGCATTGCGGGTCCATGAAGTGTGCGAAGACTACATAAGGCGCCGTGCGATCCGGCATCTGGAGAAAGGCAGGGTGACGATATTCGCCGCCGGAACCGGCAACCCGTTTTTTACTACCGACACGGCAGCTGCGCTGCGAGCGATCGAAATCAATGCGGATGTGCTGTTGAAGGCAACCAAGGTGGACGGCGTCTATTCTGCCGACCCCATGAAGGACAAATCGGCCAAGCGTTTTGCGCGTCTCGACTACGACAAGATTCTTGCCGACAAGCTGATGGTCATGGATGCCACGGCAATTGTGATGTGTCGCGATAATGAAGTGCCACTGAGAATTTTCAATTTGCACAACCAGGGGGCACTGCTGCGAGTGGTCAAGGGGGAGGACGTCGGGACCGTCGTGGCAAATGGAGAGAAGGCATGATTAACGACATTCTTAAAGACGCCAAAATTCGGATGGGAAAAAGCGTGGAGTCACTGCGGCAGGAATTACAGAAGATTCGTACCGGACGTGCCCATACAAGTTTGCTGGATCACATCACTGTCGAGTATTACGGCGCTGAGGTACCTCTCAGCCAGGTGGCGAATATCAACGTAGAGGATCCGCGAACATTGACCGTGGCTCCCTGGGAGAAGCCCATGGTGCAGGTTATTGAAAAGGCCATCATGAGTTCGGACCTCGGGCTCAACCCGGCGACCGCAGGTACCGTGATCCGGGTGCCGCTGCCGCCGCTGACAGAAGAGCGTCGCAAGGACATGATCAAGGTGGTTCGTCATGAAGCCGAAAACGGGCGTATTGCCATTCGCAATATTCGCCGTGACGCCATTGGCCACCTGAAAGATTTGCTCAAGGAAAAGGAAATTTCCGAGGACGAAGAGCACCGCGCCCACGACGAAGTTCAAAAGCTCACCGACAATTTTATTGCCAAGGTCGACGAGTTACTGGCAGAAAAAGAAGAAGAGTTGCTCGAGTTCTGATGACCTGCGGCCGCCGCGCCGCGCAGCCCCGGAATCATTCATGCATCAAGCTGGCCCACAGACCGCTGACCAAGCAGGCATCCCGCAGCATGTCGCCGTGATTATGGATGGTAACGGCCGCTGGGCGAGGAGCCGTAACCTGCCGCGCAACGCAGGCCACCGTGCCGGCGTCAAGCGCGCCCGGGCCGTGGTGGAAGCCTGTGGTCGTCGTGGCGTAACGACGCTGACCTTGTTCGCCTTCAGCAGCGAGAACTGGCGACGTCCCGCCAGTGAAGTCGGAATGCTCATGAAGCTGTTTGTCGATGCGCTGCAGCGTGAAGTACGCACCCTGGACGAGAATGGCGTGCGCCTGCGTTTTATCGGCGAGCGCGAGAGCCTGGCACCGCAGTTGCAGGACAAGGTTGGCGAAGCCGAAGCCATGACCGCGCATAATGAAGGGCTGAACCTGGTCATCGCCGTCGCCTTCGGTGGCCGCTGGGATATCGTCAACAGCGCCCGTTCCCTGGCCGCGGATCTCGCCGCCGGCAAAATCTCGGTGGCGGAGATTGACGAGACCCGCTTTGCCGCCAATCTGGCGTTGGGCGAATTGCCCGATGTCGACCTGCTGGTGCGTACCGGCGGCGAGCGCCGCATCAGCAACTTCCTGCTCTGGCAACTGGCCTATGCCGAGCTTTATTTCACGGATTGCCTGTGGCCGGATTTCGAGGATGCCGATCTGGACGAGGCACTGGCCTTTTACGCCGCCCGTCAACGTCGTTTCGGCCTGACTCCGGAGCAGGCCAGCGGAGCGACTGTCTGATGCGCGAACGATTGATAACAGCGGCGGTGCTGGTGCCTTTGATTCTGGGCGCATTGCTGTTGCTGCCCGGCGAACAAATTGTCTTTCTGATCACGCTGGTAATGGCTTACTGTGCGTGGGAGTGGGCGCGTTTTGTCTCACCCGAATCGCGCATCGGGCGTATTTTTTACGCCATCCTGGTGATCGATCTGATGGCGGTGATGTTTCTCCTGAAGGGTTTCGAGCCGATCTGGCCATATTTTTTCGAGTTGGCAGTGGCGGGTTGGGCCCTGATGGTGATCTGGCTGGCGCGCTATCCGACCCCGTTGCCGTGGTATGTGGCGCTAGTGATGGGTTGTTTGATCCTGGTGGTAGCCTGGGCTTCCCTGAGTGTCTTGGCGATGACCGGCTGGCAGTGGCTGCTGTTTCTTCTGGTGCTGGTCTGGGCGGCGGACGTCGGCGCCTATTTTGCCGGTCGACATTTCGGGAAACGCAAGCTGGCGCCGTTGGTCAGCCCGGGAAAGACCTGGGTGGGTGTCGGTGGCGGCGCATTGCTGTCCATGCTGGTAGCTGGGTTCGGAGCCTGGTGGTTCCAGCTACCGGTGTTGTCATTTCTGGCGCTGTGCCTGGTTGCGGCGCTGATCTCGGTGGTGGGCGATCTCACGGTCAGCATGTTCAAGCGTGGCCGCGGGATGAAGGATAGCGGCCATCTGCTACCGGGTCACGGCGGCATGCTGGATCGCCTGGACAGCATGCTGGCTGCGGCCCCGGTACTGGTGCTGGGTCTGCTGCACCTGGGGGTCATTCAGTAATGGTTCAGGCAACCGGGCTCACAGTGCTGGGAGCGACTGGCAGTGTCGGTGTCAGTACGCTGGATGTAGTGGCGCGCAATCCCGGACGCTTTGAAATCGTGGCCCTCACTGCCCACTCGGACCATGAAGGACTGCTGGCCCAGTGTCGGGAACACCGACCCCGCTACGCTGTCCTTGTTAAGGATGCGGCCGCGGACCAGCTGGAAGCAGCCTTGCGACGAGAAGGTCTCGACACCAGCGTACTGCGCGGCGAGCAAGCCCTCGCGGATGTCGCCGCGATGCCGGAAACCGATGTCATTATGGCTGCCATCGTGGGGGCAGCCGGGCTGCTACCGTCGCTGGCAGCGGCGCGAGCCGGCAAGCGCATCCTGCTGGCTAATAAAGAGGCTCTGGTCATGTCCGGCGCTTTTTTCATGCAGGCCGTTGCTGACAGTGGAGGAGAAATTGTTCCCATCGACAGCGAGCACAACGCAATTTTTCAAAGCCTCGGTGGTCAGCGCGCCTGCCGCGATCGCGGCGTGCGTCGCATCATTCTCACCGCATCCGGTGGCCCGCTGCGTGAGCGCCCGGCACGGGAGTTTGCACGGGTGACGCCGGCCGAAGCCTGCAACCACCCAAACTGGGACATGGGCGCCAAGATTTCCGTGGATTCGGCGACCCTGATGAACAAGGGACTGGAAGTCATCGAAGCCTGCTGGCTGTTCGACGTCAGTCCGGATCAGGTGGAGGTGGTGGTGCACCCGCAGAGCCTGGTGCACTCCATGGTGGAGTTTGAAGATGGATCGGTCATGGCCGAACTCGGTCACGCCGATATGCGTACACCCATCGCCTACGGGCTGGGATTCCCGCAGCGAATCGAGTCGGGGCTCCCGCCGCTGGACTTTTGCGGCCTCCCGCCGCTCACGTTCGAGCCCGTGGATACGGACAAGTTTCCCTGCCTGGCGCTGGGCATCAGGGCTGCCCGTGACGGCGGGCGCATGCCCGCGGTGCTCAATGCTGCCAACGAGGTTGCCGTGGCCCTGTTTTTGGATGGTGCGATAGGTTTCGATGAGATTCCCGGCCTGATCGAAGCCACGCTCGCAAATTTTGAACCCGGTAGCGACGCAGATATCGAGGCAGTGCTGGCCACGGACAGGCGTGCCCGGGAATTGGCCAAGAGCGCAGCGCAGGCACGCAAAAGGCGACCGGCATGAACATGTTTCTGCTGTCGGTAGTGGCGTTTCTGGTAGCGCTCGGGCTGCTTATCGCCATCCACGAATTTGGACATTTCTGGGTGGCGCGCCGCGCCGGCATCAAGGTGCTGAGATTTTCCATTGGATTTGGCAAGCCGATATGGCGCAGACAAGGGCGGGACGGAACGGAATTCGTGGTTTCCATGCTGCCCTTGGGCGGCTACGTGCGCATGCTGGACGGTCGCGAAGGAGATGTCCCGGCCAGCGAGGCGCACCGGGCCTTCGATCGCCAGCCAGTGCGTACCCGCATGGCCGTGGTGCTGGCCGGGCCCTTGGCCAACTTCCTGTTCGCCGTTGTGGCTTACTGGTTGATGTTCGTCATTGGCGTACCCGGCGCCACGCCCCTGGTAGGGGAAGTCACGGAAGGTTCTCCGGCAGCTGCTGCCGGGCTGCTGGAGGGCGACCGGATCGTCCGCGTGGGAGATCGCGAAACGCCGACCTGGCAGGCCGTCTCCATCGCGATGCTGGACGAGTTGCTGGAAAACGCCCGGATCCCGTTGACGATCGCCCGGGAGAACATCGATCAGCAGACGCTTTCCCTGGATGTTCGCGGCATGGAACGCAGGCTGACCGAGCGCAACGCCTTGTTCACCGAGTTGGGCATCGGCTTTCTGGAGCCACAGCTGGATCCGCTGCTGGGGGAACCCGTGGCGGATTCACCCGGGGCCCGCGCAGGCCTCAGGGACGGTGACCGGGTGCTGGCCGTCGACGGCGTGCCGGTCAGCAATTTCAACGAGCTGGTGGAGGCCGTGCAATCGCGACCTCAGCAGCGGGCGCGCTTTACCATCGAGCGCAATGGCCAGACCCTGGCCGTGAACGTGGAGGTTGGTTCAGACGAGGTGGATGGTAGAATCGTCGGCCGGATCGGGGTGCCCGTGGCCGAATCGGCCCGGGAAGCC
>JBFIQI010000087.1:0-9922 GCA_041609715.1 Gammaproteobacteria bacterium | reverse complement strand
TCCAGTACCTGTTCCTCTTTCTGATTGAGGGAGACGGGTTTGAATTCCGATGGAAAAAACCAGGTCTTGATAATCCATACGGTGGCGACGGCCGTAATCAGGATCACTCCCGCCACGATCGCGAAGACCTGCAGCCCCGTGAAACGGCGCTTGTCTTGTGGCTGGTTGCTCATGGTCTGGGAATTTTCCATAGGGACATCCTGGGGCCGGGATTGTTTGATGTAAATGTCCGAAATGTTAACGACTGTCAAGCAGGGATTACATATCGTTTGCTTTCAATGCCTTGCTGATTGATCATGCGATTTCGGTGCGGCCTTTATCCGCGCATTATGACCCATTTACGTTTGCCATTGACGATGAACAAACCTCCCGGAAAGCCTTTTGTCGTTTTGAAATTCGGCGGTACCAGCGTTTCCTCACCCGGTGCCTGGCGGCGAATAGCCAGTCGTATCCGTGCCTGTCAGGAGGAGGGGCTGCAGCCCCTGGTGGTGCAATCCGCGCTCACGGGAATAACCAACCAGCTCGACAAGCTGCTGCAGCAGGCCCTGCGTGAGAACTGTGAAGCGCCACTGGGAGAAATTCGCGAGCGGCACGAGGCACTGGCAAGGGAAATGCAGATCAGCTTGCCGCATCGTTGCGATGAAATTTTGCAGGATATTGGCAGGCTCCTGGCCGGTGTCAGGCTGGTGGGCGAGGTCAGTCCGCGAGTTGCTGCGCGTGTTTTATCGGCGGGCGAATTACTGGCGAGCCTGGTGGGTGTCGAGTATTTACGTTGCCGGGAAGGGCTGGATTGTGCCTGGCTGGACGCCCGGGAAATTTTGCGCAGTGAGTCCAGGGAACACGACGATGAACATGGCGATTACCTGGCCGCGCTGTGCGGGTACCAGCCGGATGAGCAGCTGCGCACGCGTCTCGCTGCAGCCGGGGAGGTGGGGCTGACCCAGGGATTTATTGCCGCCAATGAAAGGGGTGAAACCGTGGTGCTGGGTCGAGGCGGCTCCGACACCTCGTCAGCGTATATGGCGTCTTTGCTGGGCGCGGTCCGGCTGGAGATCTGGAGTGACGTACCGGGCATGTTCACGGCAGATCCGCGCGCCGTGCCGTCGGCGCGCTTGCTGCGAAGACTGGATTATTCCGAGGCCCAGGAGCTGTCCACGATGGGCGGCAAGGTCCTGCACCCGCGCAGCATTACGCCGCTGAGAGACCAGCGTATTCCCCTGCACCTGGGTTGCACGGAACGCCCGGAAGTCGAGGGCACGGTCATTTCCGCGGCCAGCGATGCGGCCCCCCGGGTCAAGGCCGTTTCCAGCAAGAGCAACGTGACCCTGGTATCCATGCAGACTGCCGGAATGTGGCACCACGTGGGTTTCCTGGCGGAAGCATTCGAATGCTTCCGCCGTCACGGCTTCTCCATTGACCTGGTATCCACATCGGAAACCAACGTTACGGTTTCGCTGGATGCAAGCGACGGGCGCGTGCGGACAGCCGCGCTGCAGCGGCTGACCCGGGATCTTGATCGAATCTGCAAGGTTGAATTGATCCATGACTGTGCGGCGGTCAGCCTCATTGGTCGCAATATCCGCGCTATCCTGCACCGCCTGGGTCCGGTTCTGGAGTTGTTCGAGGAACACCGTATTCACCTGCTGACGCAGGCCGCAAGCGATCTCAATTTTTCTGTGGTGGTTGACGAAGACCAGTCCGAGCGCCTGGTACAGAAGCTGCACGGCATCGTTATTGCCGCCAACGAGGGCGACGATTTCCTGGGCCCGACCTGGCAGCAGGTGTTCGAAACCCGGGCACGCCCGCATGGCATCGACAGCTGGTGGCGACGCAAGCGCGAGCAACTGCTGGCGCTGGCGCCAGAAGATACCGCGCTCTACGTGTACGACCTGGAAAGCCTGGATGCACAGATAACACGCCTGCTAGCGATGGGCTCGGTGGATAGACACCTGTTTGCGATGAAGGCTAACTGGCAGCCGGATGTGCTCAGACGCGTATATGAAGCCGGTCTTGGATTCGAATGTGTCTCCGCTGCCGAAGTGCGGCATGTGCGCGAGTTGTTTCCCGACCTTGATCCCAAACGCATACTGTTCACGCCTAATTTTACGCCGGCAGAAGAGTATCGGGCGGGATTCGAAGCCGGCATCAACCTGACCCTGGATAGCCTGACGCCACTGGAGAAGTGGCCGCAGCTGTTTGCCGGCCAGGAAATTTTTGTGCGCCTGGATATGGGCAAGGGACGTGGTCACCATCAACATGTGCGCACAGCTGGTGTGCATTCCAAATTTGGTGTTCCGCTATTTGAAATGGATCGTCTCGCCGAACTGAGCGCGCAAGCCGGGGTAAGCATCGTGGGCCTGCACAGCCATGCAGGTAGCGGCGTGTTATCGGTGGACCACTGGCCTGAAATGGCAGTCCAGATGGCAGAAGTCGCGGCGGCGTTTCCTGCAGTGCGGGTGCTGGATCTCGGGGGTGGACTGGGGGTCCCCGAAAAGCCGGGCGCCCAGGGGCTGGACCTGGATGAGATCGATGCACGTCTTGGTGCCGTGCGCGAACAATTCCCAGACTATGAGCTGTGGCTGGAGCCGGGGCGCTTCCTGGTGGCAGCGGCGGGTGTGCTGCTAGCCCGGGTCACGCAGGTAAAGGGCAAAGGACGCACGCGCTTCGTAGGTATTAACACCGGCATGAATTCGCTGATCAGGCCCATGCTGTACGGGGCCTGGCACGAAATTGTCAACCTGAGTCGCCTGGATGCGCCGGCTACTGAATTCGCCCATGTTGTAGGCCCCATCTGCGAATCCGGGGATACCCTGGGTCGTGACCGCCTGCTACCGGAATGTGAAATTGGTGACGTGATGCTGATCGGCAATGTCGGAGCCTACGGGCGGGTAATGAGCTCTCATTACAATATGCGCGAGCCGGCCGGCGAAACAGTTTTGCGGTAGGAGCCGGCATTCAGCCGGTATTCTGCAGTCCCTGAGAAATGCCGTTGACGCTCGCGAACAGGGCGCGCAACAAATCGTCGTCTTCGCGATCGGAGTCGCGCCAGCGGCGGAGCATATCAACCTGCAGAATGCTCATTGGATCAACATAGGGGTTACGCAGGCGAATGGCCCTGCGCAGCACCTTGTCGTGCTCGAGCAGTCTCTCGGTGCCGCGTATTTCCTGGATAACTTCCACAGTGCGGCGGTATTCGTCGCCTATGGTTTTGAAAAAATGACGATACTCGTCGTCCACCAGTTCAAGGTAATGTCTGGACGTGGCCAGGTCGGTTTTCGCCAACACCATCTCGATATCATCGAAAAGACTGGCAACGTACAGCCAGTTACTGGCCATCTCTTTGACCGCATCGATGCCGTGCTCGTCAATCGCAGCCCGCAGGCCCTTACCGAAGCCATACCAGCCCGGAATCATCTGGCGGTTCTGGGTCCAGGAAAATACCCAGGGGATGGCGCGCAGATTTTCAAAGCCCTTGCCGGAACGCCGTGAGGCCGGTCGCGATCCGATCTGCATCCGCTCGATCACATCGATAGGGGTAACCTGCCTGAAGTACTCCAAAAAGCCGGGCGATTCGTAAACCAATGCGCGGAATTCAGTGCGGCTGGCTTCGGCGATGGTGTCCATGATGACCAGCCAGTTATGGCGTATTTCCGGGTAAGTGTCGGACCCAATATCGCGTTCTCGCAGCGTTGCCCGGGTCAGTGTGCTCACTGCGCGTTCCAGGTTGCGAACCGCAATGCCACGGATGCCGTACTTGGCATCGATAATTTAGCCCTGCTCGGTGGTGCGCAGCCGGCCATTGACGGCACCGCGGGGGGCGGCCATCACGGCGCGGTGGGTCTTGCCGCCGCCGCGGCTGATGGAGCCACCGCGACCGTGGAATATCGTGAGTTCAATATCAGCCGCTTCGAACACCGCTGCCAGGGCTGCCTGCGCCTTGTAAAGACCCCAGCGGGATGCCGCGATGCCGCCATCCTTGTTGCTGTCAGAATAACCGACCATCACAATCTGGCGATGGTCGCGCCTGGCCAGATGTTCCCGGTAGGAGGGCAACGCCAGCAGCGCCTGCATAACCTCGGGCCCGGCTTCGAGGTCGGCCACGGTTTCAAACAAGGGTGCGACGTCCAGCGGCACCGCGTCGTCTTCGTCTGTCATGCCGGCAAAGCGCGCCAGCAGCAACACTGAAAGCACGTCATCAACGCCCTGACTCATGCTGATAATGTATGGCCCGACGGCATCGCTGCCAAAGTAATTCTGGCAATAGCCGATGGTGCGGAACACGTCCAGCAGTTTCTCCGTGCTTTCGGACAGGGAATCAATGGCGGCGGCTGGTTCGGTATTCATTGCCGCCAGGATTTTTTCAGTGCGCTCGCCACGCTCGAGGCTTAGCCAGCCCGGCTCTCCCAGAATTTCACTCACCGCCTGGCGGTGCACCAGCGCGTCCTGGCGCACATCCAGGGTGGCAATGTGGAAGCCAAAGGTTTCCACTCGTCGAATCAGGCGGCGCACTTTGAACAGGCCGGCATGCTGGCCCTTGTTTTCCCGCAGGCTGTCGGCCATCAGGCGCAGATCTTCGAGCAGCCCCGCAGGGTCTTCGTAGGCATGCTTGCGGTCTTCAAAAGTCGCACGCATGCGCGCCATCAGTAGTTTCAGGAACACCCGGTAGGGCATATCCTTGTGGCGCGGGTGAATGCCGCTGCGGATGCCCGGAAACAGGCGGCCATAATCCTGCACGCGGTCTTCCAGCGCCCGGGAGACGCTGACCAGACGGCTGGACTGGCTCAGCACCTGGGCCAGCGAGTCAATTTCCCGGTAATAGGCGTCCAGGATCAGTGCGCGCTGGCGGGCCAGAGCATCGCGTAGCGTTTCTGGCCCGACATTTGGGTTGCCGTCCATGTCCCCGCCAATCCAGGAACAAAAATGCACCAGCGGTGGCACATGAATCTCATCAGCCTGATCGCCATACTCTTCTCGAATGGCGTTTTCCAGGTGCTCATAAAGCGGGGGAATGACGCGATAGATGATGTCGGTCAGATAAAAGAGCGCATGCTCGCGCTCATCCGCCACCGTCATGCGCTCATTGGGATGTTCCAGGGTTTGCCAGATCAGGGTGATTTCGTTGCGCAGCCGCTCACGAATTACCGCATTCTCGTCAGGCGGCAGGGCCGGATTGAAGCGCTCCACCAGGTCATAGGCAATCCGCTGGTGTTTGCGCAGTATGGTCTGACGTATGGCCTCGGTAGGGTGTGCGGTAAAAACCGGCTCAAGCTGCATTTCTCCAAACAGGCGTTGCAGATCTGAAATACGCACGCCGCCGGCCTGCAGGTCTTTGATCAGTTGGCTGAAGCTGCCAGCCTGCGGTTCTTCCGCATTGCGCATGTAGTCGATGCGCCGGCGAATCCTGTGAATCTGCTCCGCCAGGTTGACCACCTGGAAATACAATGAAAAGGCCCGGATGACATCAAAGGCCTTGCCGGGACTCAGGTTTCGGATTTGCCAGGCCAGGTCATCCTCACCAACTGCCTTGCCGTTACGCAAAAGAATGGCAGCCTTGCGGCTGGCCTCGACTCGGGCAAACAGTTCTTCGCCGCCCTGTTCGCGCAACATGTCACCGACGATGGTGCCTAACATGCTGACGTCGTCCCGCAGAGGCTGATCTTTTTCCGTGAATTCGAGTTCGACCCTTTTCATTACGGCCTTGTTCCGGAGTGCACTAAAGTTCTGGCCACCGCGGCCTTCGGGCAGGCGGCTACTGGCCGGTTTGATTGAATGGGGGGCATTTCAGCAAATCAGCAAACCTGGCGCCAGTTATTTGATGGTCATGCTGTGGGAGCCGGTCCCGTCGACTGCCGAATAATCAGACGGGCATCGATGACCTGTTTTGATTGCAGGTATTCCTGCGCATCCAGTCTTTCAATCAGGATGCCGGCAGCGGCTTCGGCCATCTCGGATATAGGCTGATGGATGGTGGTCAGTTCCGGCCAGGTCTGGCTGGCTACGGGCGTATCGTCAAATCCCGCTACTGACAATTGTTCCGGGATCTTGAGCCCCAGGTCGCGGGCCGCTTTCATAACACCCGCAGCCATGTCATCGTTGGCGGCGAATATAGCGGACGGTGGGGTTGTGCTGCCAAGGAGCTTGCGACCGGCAGCCTCGCCGGATTCGAAGCTGTTGAAGCCTGCGATGATCAGTTTCCTGTCAACTTTGAGCCCGGCCGCACGCAGGGCCCGCTTGTAACCGTCTTCGCGGGTTGCCATGGCCTTGTGATCCGGATGGCCCTGGATATATCCGATGCGACGGTGTCCCAACCTGATCAAATGATCGGTTATCTGGTAGCCGGCCGCTTCATCGGTGGTCGCGACCCACGAGCAGCTGTCCATGCGCACCGCCGGCGCGATCTGGATAAACGGCGTGCCTTTATCCTCCAGCGACTGAACCAGCTCAGACATGTCCGAGAGCGGCGGAGTCAGGATCACACCATCACAACGGCCCTGCTCGCGGAGGTGATTGATTTCATCGGCAAGCCGCGGGTCAGTACTGTCGCAGGGGTGAACCAGGACGTCATAGCCGCTGGCGTTACACGCCGTGACCACGCCGTGTTGGATGTTAGACAGGTAATTTGCGCTCGGGTTGTCGTACAGCAGCGCGACAATATAGGAGCGCCTGGCTGCCAGACGCCGAGCCGATAAATTTGGTCGGTAATCCAGCCGGCTGATGGCGAGGTTGACCTTCTCCCTGGTTGACTGCCGGACATTGGCCTCGTTATTCAATACGCGCGAGACCGTTTTTATCGACACGCCGGCAAGGGCAGCGACGTCATCGATTGTTGCTTTCTGAGAATGGCTCATCTGTGTGACGATTTTCTGATTATTTCACCACGAAGGTGCTGCTGGTGCCGGCGGCTGGTGGCTGGCCTGCATTGGCCAGCGGCGTTCAGGAGCGTTTCTTGAGGCGCGCCCGCACGATTGGCCGAACCCGCCATCAGTACCAACCGACAGAGGCGGTGCCCTGCTTGCCTTGCAGGGCACCGTTGCCAGTTATTGCTTTTCTGCTCTCACCAGTTCACCGGTTCAGGGCCTGATGTTGTAAGCCCCGCGAATCCCGAAGGAGCGCGGCGGGTTCCAGGCGAACAGAGGTGCGCCACTTGCTGATTCGCCACTCATGTATGTCGGGAACCTTTCATCGGTGATGTTGTAAACGAAGGCTTCGACATGCCAGCGGTCGTCGGCGTCGCTGTAACGAAGCGTCGCATCGAGCGTGCCGAACGACTCACGCTTCTGAGACAACCTCGGCAAGGCATCAAAGTTGCCCTCACTGAAGTGCGTCTCGTCTTCCCAGTGGAACTTGAGATACGGCGTTATGCGGTTCTGATTCTTGAGATAGTAATCATGCTCATAGGTCACCGTGAATGAGACTGGTGTCGAGTAGGGCAGCTTCTTGCCCACAATCCTGTCACTATCGCCAATACCGATGCATTCGAATTCCGGCCCAAAGTCGGCACGGTCCGCGCAGAAGAAAGTCTCGCCAACCGCAACGCCCGGATTGTCCGGATCTTCATTTGCATAGTTCGGCCAGCTCTTGAACTCTGCATTAAGCAGGCCCAGACCGCCGGTCAAGCGTCCGTTCTCCCACGGAATCCAGTCGATCTCGACTTCAATTCCTTTAATTTCGGCTTCGGCCGCATTGGAGGTGACCAATGAACCGATTTCCTGAATGGGCATAACAGGTTCGCCGGGCGGATCTTCAACTACGCCCACGGTGCGAAACTGGGAGACCTGCTTGTTTTTGAAGTCCGTCCAGAATCCCGTGACGATCAGGTTCATGGAATTATCGAAGAGGCTGGTCTTGTAACCGATTTCGTAGTTCAGGACCTCTTCGGGTTCGAAGTCGAAAATCTGGATCCGGCCACAGCGACAGACATCGACGCCGTCTCCGAATGAACCGGCCTTCGAGCCTGTGGCGGCGTACAAGTAAATGAACGAATCCTGGTTCAGGTCATAGTCGATACCGACCCGCCAGTTGGCCTGGTAGAAATTCGCCCGGTTGTCGTTGAAGTCAAATATCGAGTAGTTGTTGAAGCGATCCTGCGCCCCCATGCCCTGGCGCAAATCGGCGCTCGTGTACAGGGGCAGCAGCAGTTCGTCCAGCTGGGAAGGTGTCGGAAAGCCGTCATTCGGGATCAGGCCCTGGCTCCATCCACCGCTGCCAAAGGCGCCGATGTTCCGGCCACCCACATCGGTGCGGGTGTCTTCGGTATAACGACCGCCAAGGGTCAGATGCCACTGGTCGGTAAGGTGATAAGTGGCCTGGGCAAATATAGCCTGGGACACCAGGGTTCGCTTCGGCTGGACGAATGAAATGCCACCCAGTCCGCCGCTGCTGCAGCAAAATGGCAGCTCAACGTCAAAGATAATGGAGTTGTCCTCGCGGAAATCAAACAGGCCCACGATCCAGTTCACCGGTCCGGTCAGGCCCTGGAACTGCAGTTCATTGGAGAACGACTCGTAGTCTGATTCCGCCGTTGCCAGGTACAGCTCGAACCACGGCTGGCGACGGTTGAGCCAGCCGACTCTGGGTCCCGGAACAGGGCGCCAGCCCATATCGCCGTCCCACTGCTGTGCACGCCTCTGCCGAGCCCAGCCAAAGTTGTAGACGATGTCGATGTTGTCATTAAAGGCGTAATTAATATGGCTTCTGATGGCGTCCTGGGTCATATCCATATAGCCCGGGATGTTGGGATCGATATAGTCGATGCCGCCACCGTTGAAACGGCAAAGCTCAGGATTGACTTCGCAGTTCGGAGCGACCGGCCAGCCTGCGCTATTGTCCTGGCCCTTTTCGTAACTGAGGCGGAAGTCAAACACGTCATTGGGTTCCCACATCCCGCTGATGCGCCAGGCCCAGCGGTCTGAATTGCCATAAAAGTCTTCGGGCTTGACTCGCGTGTTCCAGCGCTGGTCCATATCGGGAATACCATCCGGACCCGAAAAGCCGGTGCCCTCCAGGTCCTTGGTCCCGGAGTCCTGGTCTGCAAAGCCATCGCGCTCTTCGGCAAAAAAGTTGGCACGCAAAGCAATTGTGTCGGTCACGGGCACATTGAGGGTGCCCAGTATGTTCTTTTGCCCGCGATTGCCGATCTCCGAGCCGAAGGTTCCGAAGACGCCCTCGGTCGTTGGCTTGGCGGTGACCACGTTGACGCTGCCGGCCGCGGAGTTGCGTCCGAAAAGCGTACCCTGGGGTCCACGCATGACTTCCAGACGCTCGAGATCGAACATGAGGGCCGTGGCGCCCTGGGGTCGCGGCGAGTACACGCCATCCACGTGAAACGCTACGCTGGGGTCCGCAATTTCCGTGAAGTTGTTGCTGTTGATGCCGCGCAGGGTCAACTGCACACCGCTGTCCGACGGCGAGAAGGCCACGTCGAAATTGGGCACCAGGTCGGCAGCATCACGGATATCCTTGACGCCATCCCGGGTCAACGCTTCCTGATCGAAGGCAGAGACCGCAATGGAAGTGGTCATCACATCCGTTTCGACGCGTGTCGCGGTGGTAATGACTTCTTCGATTGTCCTGGTCTTCTTCGGGTCATCAGCGTCGTCCGTCTCCTGCGCCACCGCCGTCTGCGAAACGGCAACAGCCATTATTGACAGTACGGCAGGTGCCAGACTTTTCGTTGCTTTCATAATTAATTCATCCTTCTGATGCATTTCTCGTGAGTCAGCAGTCCTGTAAACGAATTTAGTAATCAACCGAAACATTGTGCCTACTCCCACACTTGGCGTGTTGCAATTCATTGTCGTGCTCCGAATCCGATGCCCTAGTTGCCGACGAGCGAAGCCTGGGCGTCGTCGAACCACATGGGATTCTCGCCGCCGTTGAAATCAACGTTCAGCAGCAGGAATACCACTTCCACGGTGCCCGC
>JBFIQI010000086.1:0-10465 GCA_041609715.1 Gammaproteobacteria bacterium | reverse complement strand
CTCATCGCGGTGCCGACCGGCGTGAAGGTCTTTAACTGGGTGAGCACCATGTGGCGCGGCTCGATGACGTTCGAAACGCCGATGCTGTTCGCGCTCGCCTTCGTCATCCTTTTCACCATCGGCGGCTTCTCGGGCCTGATGCTCGCGATCGCCCCTGCGGACCTGCAGTACCACGATACGTATTTCGTGGTGGCCCACTTTCATTATGTACTGGTGCCGGGAGCTATTTTCTCCATCATGTGCGCGGTGTATTACTGGCTGCCCAAGTGGACCGGCCATATGTACAACGAGACCCTGGGCAAGTGGCATTTCTGGCTGTCGGCAATTTTCGTGAATATCACGTTTTTCCCGCAGCACTTCCTGGGACTCGCCGGCATGCCGCGACGGATTCCCGACTACGCCACGCAATTTGCCGATTTCAACCTGGTGTCGAGTATCGGCGCTTTTGGCTTCGGTATATCGCAGCTGCTGTTTGTCTACATTATTTACAGTTGTGTCCGCGGTGGCGAAAAAGCCACCGATCGGGTCTGGGAAGGCAGCCATGGTCTCGAGTGGACGCTGCCGTCCCCGGCGCCGTATCACAGTTTCGAGCAAGCACCGGAAGTCAGGTAAGGCGATATGAGCAGCGCCCACGACAAGTCGAGACGCGTGCGTATCAACGCCATACTGCTGGGCCTGGTCGCCCTGCTGGTATACGGCGGCTTCATTTTCATCAACTGGTATCGGGGGCAGTAAGGTGGATCAGCCCGGCAACAAGCTGCTGACCGGCAAACTGGTGCTCATGGCCGTGGCCATGTTTGGCTTCGGTTTTCTGCTGGTGCCGCTCTACGACGTGTTCTGCGAGATCACCGGCCTCAATGGCAAGACCGCCAACAGCGCCCAGGCTGTGAGCGAATCGCCGGATCTCGATCGCCTGGTTACGGTGGAATTCACCGGCTCGGTAAACCAGGACGGGCCCTGGGAATTCCGTCCTGAAACGGTGCGCATGCAGGTTCATCCTGGCAAGCTGTACGCCACGACTTTTTATGCCCGCAACCTGTCCGACCAGCCGGTTGCGGGGCAGGCTGTGCCCAGCGTGACGCCGGGCCAGGCTGCGGCATATTTTCAGAAAACCGAGTGTTTTTGTTTTAACCGCCAGGATTTCCTGGCCGGGGAAGACAAAGACATGCCGCTGCGCTTTGTGGTCGATCCCGACCTGCCCGCGCATGTGGACACGGTAACCCTGTCTTACACCATGTTTGCTATCGCGAAACTGGCCTCGGCCGGTAATTGAGGCTCCTCTGAAACCAAGCGAGTAATAAAGAATGGCCCACGCAAAAGATCAGTATTACGTGCCCCATGGCAGTCACTGGCCCATAGTTGGCTCCATAGGCTTGTTCATTACCATGATCGGCGCCTCCACCATGTTGAACGGTTCAGCCAGCGGCAAGTTTGTGCTGCTGGCCGGTATTCTTGTCGTTCTGTACATGGTGTTTGGCTGGTTTGGAGTGGTTATTCGCGAAAGCGTCAATAACTACTATAACGAGCAGGTCGACAAGTCGTTTCGCATGGGCATGCTGTGGTTCATCCTGTCGGAAGTGATGTTTTTCGCAGCCTTTTTCGGCGCTCTTTTTTATGCCCGACAGTATTCGATTCCGTGGATTGGCGGAGAGGGTAACAACTTCTTCACCAACCAGTTGTTGTGGGAAGGCTTTGAGTCGGCCTGGCCCACCAACGGGCCTGCAGAGGTGGGTGGCGATTATGATGCCATGCCGCCGCTGGGATTGCCGGCCATCAATACGGCCATCCTGTTAACCAGCGGCATTACCATCACCATCGCGCACAATGCACTCAAGGATATGAACCGACGGGTGCTGGGTCTTGGGCTGCTGGCCACTTTCGCCCTGGGTTTCCTGTTCGTGGGCCTGCAGGCTTACGAGTATGCCCATGCCTACAGCGAGATGAACCTGACGCTGGGTAGCGGCATCTATGGTTCCACCTTTTACATGCTCACGGGATTTCACGGTCTGCACGTGACGCTGGGCGCCACCATGCTGGTGGTCATCTGGCTCAGGGTATTGCGTGGGCATTTCACGCCCGAAAACCATTTCGCCTTCGAAGCAGTCGCCTGGTACTGGCACTTCGTGGACGTGGTCTGGCTGGGACTTTATATCTTCGTGTACTGGCTCTGAAGCCGGCGCATTCCAACGGGGCGCCGCAAGAGTTGCGGCGCCCTTTTTATTCGGCACAGCGGCAGGTTTACGGGCCAGGCTCCAGCAGGCCAACGTAGCCTGCGATGATGAGGAAGATGAACAGCGCCACCGACAGGCCGATGCGGACCTTCAGCGCGGCCACTGTGCGGCCGGGTTTGCCTTCGTCGCCGACCAGGAAAAACCCGGCCAGCGCCAGCGACAGGATGATGGCCCCGAGGACCAGCAGGATTACTACTTTGAGAATCATTCCGGGCACCCGCTTCTTATTTGGTGACCAGAGTATAACGTGAAAAAAGCCAACGTAATCAGCTTCAAACCTGGCCTGTGGCCAACCCTGGCCACCCTGGTACTGCTACCGGTTTTGCTGGCCCTGGGCTTCTGGCAGCTGGATCGGGCCGCCGAAAAACGCGAATTACTGGCCGAGTTTCAGGCGCGAAGCAGTACCAGCATGCAACTGGATCCCGAGGCCGCGGCACTGCCGCGCTTTCAGCGCGTCATGGCGCAAGGCAGGTACCTCGATGGTTACCAGTTTTTTCTCGACGCCATGCCGGGCACCGGCGGAGCCGGTTTTCACGTGCTGAGTATTTTGCAGACGGCGGACAGTGATGTGGGTGTCGTAGTCAATCGCGGCTGGGTGCCATCCCCGGCGGATCGCAATGCCTTACCGACCCTGCCTGTGCCCCCGGGGGAGCAGCTGGTATCCGGCTGGCTGGATCGCTTGCCGCGTCCGGGCCTTGAGCTGGACGCGAAACCGCAGTCGGGCTGGCCGCGGCTGGTGCTGTTCCCGGTCATGGCGGAGCTGGAGTCGGCGGCAGGGATCGCCCTGTATCCGCTGCAACTCAGACTCGACGCCAACAGGCCTGGCGGATACGAGCGTAACTGGCAGCCCGTCGGCTCCGGTCCGCGACGCCACACAGGCTACGCGGTTCAGTGGTTTGCCCTGGCGACCGCGCTGCTGGTGATTTATCTGGTGGTGAATCTGCACAGGGGGCACACCGATGAGTGAGCAACAATCCGGGTCCGGCGCGCGGCAGCGTTGGATTTTGCCGGCCCTGGCCCTGTTATTTTTCGGCCCGCTGGTGGCGGCCTGGGTTTTTTACCTGGCTGGCGATGACTGGCGTCCCGGCGCTGCCGTCAACCACGGCCGCCTGGTGACGCCGCCGGTTTTGCTGGAGTCGACACTACTGCCGCCTGCCCTCGAACAAAGCAGCGCATCGGTGTTTCGTCAAACCTGGTCGCTGGTGGTGGTTGGTGACGGTGTCTGCGAGGCTGGCTGCGTGGCGGCGGTCGACAAAGCGCGCCGCGTGCGTCTTGCCTTGCGGGAAAAATCCACGCGCGTACAGCGGGTGCTTTTGCATGCCGGCGCTTTGCCCGATACCAGAATTTTCACCGCCCATGCAGAGGGTCTTGTGACCGTCGACGTGACCACGGACGCCGGCAAGGAATTACTGGCACGTTTCAACGCGGCCGATCCGGCAAGCAACGCGAGCTGGCAGACATATATTGTCGATCCTCTGGGTAACGTGCTCATGGTATTCGCGCCGGATTATGAAATGCAGGGTATGCTTGCCGACCTGAAACGGCTGCTCAAACTGTCCAGGATTGGATGATGCGGGATCTGACTAATTTTCGGCGCGTGGCGCTGCTGGCAACGGGCCTGGCGCTGTGCGTGGTGGTGCTGGGTGCCTGGGTGCGGCTTTCCGATGCCGGGCTCGGCTGCCCCGACTGGCCGGTCTGTTATGGCAAGGCCACCTGGCCGGTGGCGGAACAAGACGTTGCGGCGGCCAACCAGGCCTTCCCGGATCGACCCGTGGAGCACGACAAGACCTGGCGTGAGCAGATTCATCGTCACCTGGCCGCAACCCTGGGCCTGCTGGTGCTGAGCCTGGCTCTTATGGCGACCTGGCAGGATCGGCGCCGCCGTTTCACGGTCATCTCGGCGGCGGTTATCGCAGCCGCGGGTGTGTTCGCCTATATCCTGGGCAAGAGCCTGGAAGCGCCGGGCCTGGTAACGCTGGCTGCGGTGATGGCTTTCCCGGCGGTATTGCTGCCGCTGGGCGCGGCGCTGGCCTGGCGCAGGGATTTCCAGGCGGCCCTGTCCACGGGGCTGCTCGGCCTGATCATATTCCAGGCCCTGCTGGGCATGTGGACCGTAACCCTGCTGCTCAAGCCGATTTTTGTGATGGGTCACCTGCTGGGCGGAATGGCAAGCTTGTCCTTGCTGTGGTGGCTGTATCTTCGCAGCCGCCCGCCGCGGCTGGGGATTCGTCCCGAACCGCGTTACCGGCAGCTGGCACTGCTGGCGCTGGTGGTGCTGACGGCGCAAATTGCCCTGGGCGGCTGGACCAGCGCCAACTACGCGGCGCTGGCCTGTCCCGATTTTCCCACCTGCCAGGGTCAGCTGTGGCCGGAGTCTGACTTTGGCGAGGGCTTTGTCCTGTGGCGGGAGTTGGGTGTCGATTATGAAGGGGGCATCCTGCATCAATCGGCCCGCGTCGCCATACATCTGGCCCATCGCGTGGGCGCACTGGTGACGTTTATCGTCACCGGGCTGGTGGTGCTGATCCTGCTTCGGGCGCCGTTCCAGACTGGACTGCGGATAGTGGCAGGGCTTACCGGTGTGTTGCTGCTTGCCCAGCTGTTCCTGGGCATTGGCATCGTTCTGACCCACCTGCCGCTGGCCGGCGCCACGGCCCATAATGGCACCGCGGCCCTGCTCTTGTTGTCCATCGTCACCCTCAATCACCTGGCCCGCCCACGGCAGCGTTCGCCATGAGTGAACGCCCCTTCAGGAAACATGTCGCCGATTACTTCGAGCTTACCAAGCCGAAGGTCGTGTCCCTGATCATGTTTACCGCCATTGTTGGTATGTTCCTGGCAACACCGGGCATGGTGCCGTGGCCGGCGCTGATCTTTGGCAGCCTGGGTATCGCATTGGCGGCGGCATCGGCCGCTGCTATCAACCATGTGCTGGACCGGCATCTTGACGAGAAAATGGCCCGCACCAGGAACCGCCCGCTGCCCACCGGGCATGTGTCCAAAACCGGGGCGCTGGTGTTCGCGGCTTTACTGGGCGTGGCATCCATGTGCATCCTGGTAATCAAGGTCAACCCGCTGACGGCGGCCCTGACATTCCTGTCGTTGATCGGTTACGCGATCATTTACACGGCTTATCTCAAGCATGCGACACCCCAGAACATCGTCATCGGCGGCGCCGCAGGTGCCGCACCCCCGGTGCTTGGCTGGACCGCGGTCACCGGGACCGTGGACGCTCATGCGCTGCTGCTGTTCCTGATCATCTTCGTGTGGACGCCACCGCATTTCTGGGCGCTCGCCATTCATCGCCGCGATGATTACGCCAAAGCGGGTGTGCCCATGCTGCCGGTGACCCACGGCGTCAACCACACCAAGAAGCAGATTTTCTTTTACACGGTGCTGTTGGTGCTGGTGACCATACTTCCGTGGCTGACGGGAATGAGCGGGCTGATCTATCTGTTTGGCGCTCTGCTGCTGGGAGGCGTGTTTCTCTATTACGCGTGGTCGTTGCTGCGTACCAGTCGGCCGGACCTGCCCCTGCGTACCTTCGGGTACTCTGTTACCTACCTGATCGGGTTGTTTACAGCCTTGCTGGCAGACCATTACGCCAACTTGGTTTTCTGAGTCTTTTACTGTTATGAATTGTTGCCGGTTGCTCCAGGCAGTTCCAGATTATGAATAGGTGGCTCATAACAGGCATCGGTGCGCTGGCGTTTGTTGCCTTACTGTGGTGGCGGCTGCCGGTCAAGGACACGCCCCCGCTAACTGCCGCCAGCGATGCGCACGTGATCGCCGTGTCACCTGCAGAGTTGCCGCCGGCCCAGCCGCCCGCGCCAGATACCGTGAGTCCTGCGGGCGAACCGCAGGCACCCGCAGACAAGCAAGGGCTGACCCTGACGGACGGGACATCGGCAAAGGCCATGATGTATGCGCTGTTCATGCGTCTCGAGGAACCGATGCGGCGCTGGGCTGCGACCCGCGGCCTGCCGCGCACCGATCCCAATGGCGTGCTGGTGCTGGATCAGCCCTATCAGCAGTACGATGACGAAATCCTGGCGGCACTGGCGGCCAACGGCGATATGTGGGCGCTGCAGTTGCTCGCCGAACGCATTCAGCGAGCACGGCCGGCGGAAGCCATGGAGCTGTATCGCCAGGCCGCTGCCCAGGGCTCCATTTATGCCATGCTGAGAATCTCGGAGCTGGCCGAGACCATTGCCAGCTTGTCGCCGGATTTCAAATTCGAGAATGAGGGCAGCAGCGGCCTGGCGCTCGAGCAGTACTACTCGCTGCGTGACACGCCGGTTTCCCCCGCCGTGACCGCCTATGCATGGAAAGCCGTGGCGGAAATGGCAGGCTTGCCCGGATTCATGGCCTTCACCGGAGCCCAACTGCCCGACGAAGAGATCGCTGCTGCCTGTGACCTGGCCGGCAGTATTTATTCGGACCTGCTGGACCGCCGCGCGCGTAACGGGCTGGGCGCTTATCCCAGCGATGCACCGCCCGCCTGGTTCGATCCCTCGGCTTTTGGCGCCACTTCCGGCTGTGAACATCAGCAGGCGGTGCAGCTGGATTTTTCCGGCTGTCAGGAGATCCGCTACACGGAGCCGGGCGAAGACGAAGAAATCATATTTTTCGTTTGCGATGAAACCGGTTGATGCGGACAGGATGAAAACCCCTTGGACGTAACGCCCATACTTGATCCCTTGAACGATGCCCAGCGGGAAGCGGTGAGCGGAGAGACGGCGCCCATGCTGGTGCTGGCCGGCGCCGGCAGTGGCAAGACCCGGGTGCTCGTGCACAGGGTCGCATGGCTGATCCAGGTGGAGGGCGTTTCACCCCAGGGCCTGCTGGCCGTGACCTTTACCAACAAGGCGGCGGCAGAGATGCGCGGACGCATCGAGGAACTGCTGGGTATGCCGGCAAGCGGATTATGGGTGGGCACCTTCCACGGACTCGCCCATCGCCTGCTGCGCATGCACTGGCAGGAAGCAGGGCTTGCCCAGGATTTCCAGATACTGGATTCCGACGATCAGCTGCGCCTGATCAAGCGCGTCCTGAAGAACCTGGAGGTGGACGAGTCGCGCTACGCGCCCCGGGAAGTGCAGTGGTTTATCAACAGCCGCAAGGATGAGGGCCTGCGGCCCGAACACCTGGTCGATGTCGACGATCCGGTGCGCCGGCAGATGGCCCACATCTACGAGATTTACCAGCAGGCCTGCGAGCGCTCATCGCTGGTGGACTTTGCCGAACTGCTGCTGCGCGCCCACGAATTATGGCGCGACAATGAACCTCTGCTGACTCATTACCAGAATCGTTTTCGTCATGTGCTGGTAGATGAGTTCCAGGACACCAATTCCATCCAGTACAGCTGGCTGCGGCTGCTGATTGGCAAGGCCGGGGTGCCTTTCGCGGTGGGCGATGACGACCAGTCCATTTATGGCTGGCGCGGTGCCCGGGTGGAAAATATTCAACGTTTCGAACGCGACTTTCCGGGCACCCGCATCGTCAAGCTGGAACAGAATTATCGTTCGAGCGGCAACATTCTCAGCGCTGCCAACGCAGTGATCGCCAACAACCAGGCGCGCATGGGCAAGAACCTGTGGACCGAGGGCAAGCAGGGCGCCCTCATCAAGCTGTACTCGGCGTTCAACGAGCGCGACGAATCGGATTTTGTAATCAATCGAATTCGCGAGTGGGTCGGCCAGGGCAATGCGCGCAACGAGGCGGCTATTCTGTATCGCTCCAACGCCCAGTCGCGGGTTTTTGAAGAGGCCTTGCTGAACGCCAATATGCCGTATCGCGTGTACGGCGGTCTGCGATTTTTCGATCGCGCCGAAATCAAGGATGCGCTGGCTTATCTGCGGCTGGTGGAAAATCCCAGTGATGACGCATCCTTTGAACGCGTGGTCAATCATCCGCCCCGCGGCATCGGCGCCAGCACGCTGAGCAAGATCCGCAACCATGCGCGGGCCAACAATCTGCCTATGACGGTGGCGGCCCGGGAGATGGCTGAGGGGGTACTGCCGGCGCGTTCTGCCAACGCGGTGCAGGGATTTTTGACCCTGCTGGGGCGCATGCGCAAAGCCACCCGGGATCTTGACCTGCATGAACAGGTGGATCGGGTCATCTATGACAGCGGTTTGCTGGCCCACTTTAAGAAAGAGAAGGGCGAGCGTGGCGAGGCCCGCATCGAAAACCTCGAAGAACTGGTCAGCGCGGCGCGCGGCTTCCAGCCGGACGAGGAGCTGGACATGCCTTTACTGGCGGCGTTTCTCTCCCATGCGGCCCTGGAGGCCGGCGAAAACCAGGCCGGCGAGTGGGATGACTGCGTGCAACTGATGACGCTGCACTCGGCCAAGGGACTGGAATTTCCTCTGGTGTTTATCTGCGGCATGGAAGACGGCCTGTTTCCCCACCTGCGTTCCATCGACGGCCTTGCCGGTCTCGAGGAAGAGCGCCGCCTGTGTTACGTCGGTATGACGCGCGCTATGCAGGAGCTGTACATCACCTACGCCGAGCAACGCCGCCTGCACGGCAACGACACCTATAGCGCGCCGTCGCGTTTCATCGCCGAAATTCCGGCCGAGTTCCTGGAGGAGATTCGGCCCCAGGTTCGTGTAACACGCCCGGTGGTGCGGGCGCGCATGGGCGGGCGCAGCACCTTGCGGGAGGAGGCGCCTGCCGGCATCAAGCTTGGCCAGCGCGTGCGGCACAGAAAATTCGGCGAAGGCATGGTGCTCAATTACGAGGGTCAGGGGGCTCAGGCGCGCGTGCAGGTCAATTTCGAAAAGGTCGGCAGCAAATGGCTGGTGCTCGCCTACGCCAATCTGGAAGCGCTGTAGCCGGATGGTGACCCGAAAGCCCGCTCCGGTGCCGATACGCGCTACAATTAGACAGAGCCCGCAGGCACAATAAGAAGATAAATACGCAAAGGTCGGCTAAAGCATGAAAATTATCATCCTTGGGGCCGGGCAGGTGGGAGCCACAGCGGCTCGCAACCTGGCACGCGAGCAGTCCAATGAGGTGACGGTGGTGGACACCAACGCCGAATTGCTGCGCGACCTGCAGGACCGTCTCGATATTCGTACGGTGGAGGGATACGCCTCGCACCCCAGCGTGTTGACGCGTGCCGGCGCCGAAGATGCCGACATGCTCATCGCGCTCACCAATCGCGACGAGACCAACATGGTGGCCTGTCAGATCGCCTACACACTTTTTCATACGCCCACCAAGATTGCCCGCATCCGCTCCGGCGACTACGCCAATCACGACAAGTTGTTCAACAACAAGGCGCTGCCCATCGATGTTCTGATCAGCCCGGAAGAACTGGTCACTGATTACATCGCTCGCCTCATCCAATACCCCGGGGCATTCCAGGTGCTGGAGTTTGCCAATGGCCGCGTGCGGCTGGTGGGCGTGCGCGCGCGCAAGGGTGGGTTGCTGGTGGGCCAGGAACTCAAAGCCCTCAAGGAACATATTCCCAATACCGAGGCTCGGGTGGCGGCCATCTACCGCAAGACCGGGCGCGGTGGCGATACCGAGCGAGAGATCCTGGTGCCGGACGGCGACACCGTCGTGCGCGAAGGGGATGAAGTATTTTTCGTGGCGGCACGCAAAGATATTCGCGTGGTGATGAGCGAGCTGCGCAAGCTCGAGAACCCGGTACGCCGTATCGTGATTGCGGGCGGCGGCAATATCGGGTTCCGGCTCGCCCAGACACTGGAGCGCACCAACCAGGTCAAGCTTATCGAGCGCGACCGCAATCGTGCCAAGTTCATTTCCGAGCGTCTCTCAAAGACTATCGTGTTGCACGGCGATGCGGCCGACAAGGACCTGATGCTGGAAGAGAATATTGAACATACGGACGTGTTCGTGGCGGTTACCAACGCCGAGGAAGCCAACATCCTCTCGGCCATGGTGGCGAAGAGCAATGGTGCGCAGAAAGTCATGGCGCTGATCAACCGACCATCCTACGCGGCCATGGTGGAAAGCGGGCCCATTGCCATTGACATCGCCATCTCACCACAGCAGGTCACCATCGGCGAGCTGCTGGCCCATGTGCGACGCGGCGACGTGACCAAGGTACATTCACTGCGCGGCGGCACGGCCGAAGCCCTTGAAGTCATCGTTCACAGTCGTGGCGGCGAGTCCAGTATCGTCGGCAAGCGGATCGAGGAGCTGGAGTTGCACGAAAGCATCAATATCGGTGCGCTGGTGCGCGGTGAGGACGTCATCAT
>JBFIQI010000085.1:0-10502 GCA_041609715.1 Gammaproteobacteria bacterium | reverse complement strand
CTTTCGCCCGGGCGAACGGGGCGAGCTCTGCGAGCCCCCGGACCACCGCCAGGCTCTAATATAAAACCCCGGATGCTTATGTGTCCGGGGTTTTTTATTGGGCATAGGGAATCCCCACTATTGTTTATCGTGGGGCTTTATGAGGTTATCGAATCGAGTACTATCTAAGCTTGCCTCTCGCGCCAGGTAATTGTCCTTGGAACTGGATCGCCTGATCGGACCGCTGGTTATACGCCATCGCGTATGGATTCTGCTGGCAGCACTGCTCGTTGTTGCGGTCTGCGGCAGCGGCACGCGGCTGCTTGTCATCAACAACGATATGCGGGTCTTTTTCAGTGACGAGAATCCGCAGCTGGCCGCACTGAAAGCGCTGGAGGCCATCTATACCCGCGACGACAATGTGTTCTTTGTGCTGGAACCCGCCGGGCACAATGTCTTCACCCGGGCTACCCTGTCGGCCATCGAGGACCTGACGGCTAAAGCTTGGTCCATGCCTTATTCCAGCCGCGTCGATTCCATCACGAATTTTCAATACAGCCGCGCCCGGGAAGATGACCTGGTGGTGGCCGACCTGATCGAAAATGCGGCCGCGATGAGTGACATCGAGTTGCTCCAGACCAAGCGCCTGGCCTTGTCGGAGCCGCTACTGGTGAACCGGCTGGTTTCGGCCAGCGGGCACGTGACTGGTGTCAACGCCACCATCATTGTTCCGGGCAAGTCACATGAGGAGGTCGACGAAGTCACCGCCTTTGCCCGCGATCTGGTAGCACAATTTGAAGAGCGGCACCCCCATATCAAGATCCACCTTGCAGGTGGGGTAATAGCGGATGCCGTATTCGGTGAGGCCGCCGAGCGAGATGCCGTGACGCTCGTGCCAATCATGTTTGTAGTGCTCACGGTGCTGATCGGACTGCTGTTACGTTCGCTAACCGGCACCATAGCCACGGTACTGGTCATCCTGTCGGCGGTCCTCACAGGGATGGGTCTTGCTGGCTGGCTTGGAATTCAGCTGACCGCGGCTTCGGTTGCCGCACCCGTGATCATCCTGACGCTGGCTGTCGCGGATAGCGTGCATTTGCTGGAAACCGTTTTTCAGCAAATGCGAATGGGTGAGACCAAGAATGCAGCCATCGTCGAGTCTGTGCGCGTCAACCTGCGGGCTGTATTTCTGACCAGCGTCACCACCATGATCGGCTTCCTTAGCATGAACCTGTCGGATGCGCCGCCACTACGTGATCTTGGAAATATAGTGGCGATGGGCGTCATGGCCGCACTGTTTTTCTCG
Organism: Gammaproteobacteria bacterium; assembly: GCA_041609715.1. Classification (GTDB taxonomy): domain Bacteria; phylum Pseudomonadota; class Gammaproteobacteria; order Steroidobacterales; family JABDLF01; genus JABDLF01. The sequence continues at coordinate 9,217 of JBFIQI010000085.1, read as the reverse complement.
ATGCTGCTGCTGCCCGCATTGGTATCGGTTATGCCACTCAAGGTCGCGGCGCAAACGAGCGCGACAGAAAGAGCGCCATGTGATCGCTGGGCAGATCTCGTGCTTGATCACAGCAACCTGGTTTTCTGGTTTGCCCTGGGAGTCGTGCTGGTGATTGGCGCAGGCACGTTTCGCAACGAACTCAACGACGACTTCATAAAGTATTTTGGCAAACGCTTTGAAATTCGCCAAGCCAGCGATTTCATGGAGCAGAATCTGACCGGGTTTAACGTCATCGATTATTCGCTCGAGGCTGGCAGCCCGGGCGGTATCAATAAGCCCGAATATCTGCAGACAGTTGAGGCCTTTGCTGCCTGGTACCGCGATCAGCCAAAGATCGCCCATGTTTCGGCGCTGACCGACATCGTCAAGCGACTCAACCGCAACATGAATAGTGACGACTCTTCGTTTTACCAGATACCCGATTCCCAGGAACTGGCCGCGCAGTATCTGCTGCTTTATGAAATGTCCCTGCCATTCGGCCTGGATCTGACTAACCAGATCAATATTGACAAGTCTTCCTCTCGCTTAAGCGTGCTGTTGCGGGACGTAACCGCGAAGGAGATTCGCGAAACCGATGCCCGAGCCCGAGCATGGCTGCGGGCCAACGCTGCCCCGGAGATGTTCACCCATGGCACCGGCCTGTCCGTTATCTGGGCGCATATTTCAGCCCGCAATATTCGCAATATGCTGTTTGCGTCGGTGCTGGCACTGGCATTGATATCCGTGTTGCTGGCGGTTGCGCTGCGCAGTTGGAAACTCGGGATCATCAGCCTGGTGCCAAACCTGGCGCCCGCGCTGATGGCATTCGGGCTATGGGGCCTGCTGGTAGGCCAGGTGGGCCTGGCGCTTTCGGTAATTATTTCCATGACGCTGGGCATCGTAGTGGATGATACGGTGCATTTCCTGAGCCGCTATCTGCGGGCGCGGCGCGAGCGTGGCATGCTCCCGCCCGAGGCAATCAGGCGCACCTTTAACACGGTGGGCACTGCCATGTGGATCACGACAGTGGCACTGGTCGCGGGCTTCCTGGTACTGGCGACTTCGCCTTACAAGATGAGCGCCGACATGGGCGTGATGTCGGCAATGACCATAGCGTTTGCACTGCTGCTGGACTTTTTGCTGTTGCCGACCCTGCTGCTGAAAATCGACAGGATTACGACCCGGGCTTCAGGACCGGCGCCGGCCTGATCCCGCGAGCACATCGCAGGTCGTCGCCGCCGTTGCAATCAAGCGTCGGCCTCATCGGCCATTATTCGGACTTCATACTCACCGATAGCCAGCACATCACCGACTTCCAGCTTGTTTTTCATAACCCGTTCGTTATTGAGCAGAGTGCCGTTGGTGCTGTTGAGATCTTCAACATACAGCTGGTTTCTGTCGAGCGAGATCAGCAAATGGTGCCTGCTGACGAACTCACTTTCTACAATGATATCGTTTTTGTCTGCGCGCCCGATGAGCACCCGGTTCCTGTCGGCCTGCAGTCGTATCGATTCCACGACCTGGTCGCGGCAACACACCACCAGCCTGAAGCCGGCGCTCGTTGGCGCCGGGTCCGAAGCTGCAATGCGCCGCGTTACTTCGCCAGGCTCGTCACCATGCTGGCGGCGCAATGCGTCGATTTCGGCTTGTAGTGAAACGCGCTCACGCTCTTCCTCTGCAAGCCTGTCGGCCATTTCGCTGCCGAGCATCAACTGTTCGCGCAGACGCTCCTCAACATCGGCAAGGGCCAGCAGCTGACTTTGTAACTCGTGGTTGTCTTCGGCCTCCCGGACAAATTCTTTCTGCATTTCATTGAGATTTTCGCGCGCCGCTCGCAATTCCTCGGTAAGCCTTGCAGTTTCGGTGGCTTGTGCGTCCAGTTCGACCCGCAAACCATCAGCGTGACTTTGCCCGGCGGACTCTTCCTGCGAGCCGGCTAACTTGCGATTGAGCTCGTCAATTTCCGCACGCGATTGCTCGAGCTCTGCATTAAGCTGATTGAATTTGACTGCCAGATCCCCAAGCCTGGGCCGGTCCTTGCGGAGCTTGCTCACCAGGGTATCCAATTGCTGCTGTGCGTCCACGCTGCCGGCCAGCTCCGCATCGAGACGGGCCAGCTCTTGCTCGGTCTCACCGGCGGACTCGCTGCCGGCCGTCAGTTTCGCAAGCTCTGCCAGTTCTGCCTGTAGTTCGCCGAGATCTACTGCGGCGCTGCGCGCGGACTCGTGAGCTTCCTGTTCTTCGGCCAGGCGCTTGGTCAGCGCGGCAATCTCCGCAGAGCTCTCTTCCAGCTGTCCGGCGATATCCGAGTTCCTGGATATTAAATCGCGATTTTGCTTCAGTTCGCTTCTTGCCGAATCTAGCTCGTTCCGAAGCTCCGTATTCAGGTTTTGCAGCCGCTCTTTTTCAGATTCGGCGTCGCCCAGTTCCTGTTCCAGCAGTTGTTTGCTTTCGTTGCTACGCTGCTCGGCAACTGCCAATTTTTCTGACTCGTCCCGCAGTGATGACAACTCGGCTTTCAATTCAGTTATTTCGCAACTGGCAGCGTCCAGTCGATCTCGCTTTTCACCAAGCTCCTGGTTGGCCTGTTCCAGCGAGCGCGAGGTTGCCTGGAGCTTTTCATCGACATTGCGGAGCCGGTCAATTTCAGTTTGCAGCCATTCTTTTTCTTCACGTGCTACGCGAATGTCCGCTTTGAGATTATCGGCAGTCTCCTCCCGCGCAGCCATGCGTTTTTCCATTAATTCCAGCGCATGCTCTGCTTCCTCGCGGACATTCTGCTCGTGTTCGGTCTGCTCGGATAATTCTGCAACTTTGGAGCGCAGCTCCCTGTTACTGTCAGTCAGCTCCTGCTTGTGTTTTTGGGTTGCAGCATTGAGGTCCTGCGCGCTTTGCAGCTCATCCTCCAGCTCACGGACCCGGGAAATCTGGCGATTTATTTCGTGGGCGGAATCGGCGCCTTCGTCGATCCCGGCGGCATCCTGCAGCGCACGCAACTCCACTTCCCTTTGTTCCAGTTGCTTGCGCAGGGAATCAAACTCTCGCAGGCTATCGTCAAGCTGGCCCTGTAACTCACCGGCTTTGGCCTCCCCCGCCGCGAGCTCGGACTGCAACTCTTCGATCCGATGCTTGCCGGCCTGAAGATCCCGGATCGTGCTTTCCTGCTCCTGGGCATTGAGCCGCGCAGACATGATCTGGTTGTCGCGCTCGATTAATGCAGACTGCAGATCGCTGATCCGCAAGTCTCGCTCGCTCAGTGCTTCGCGAACGCTGCGTACGTGATCAGCCTGCTTTTGCAGGTCCTCTGCCCGTGTTGTTTCACTGGATAGCTGTTGGCCAAGCGAGTCATTATTGCGCTGAGCCTCGGTTAGTTGCGCGCTGAGACTTGCAACTCTCTTTTCAAGCTCGTCTATGGCTGCAGTCTTGGCGCCAAGTTCGCCCTGTGCGGAGTCGAGCTGGCTCTGCAGGTCGCCTTTTGTGCCGCCCTGGTGGTCAAGCTCTTTCAGCAGTGCACTGCGCGCCCGGCGGCTTTCCTCGAGCTGGTCCTCGAGGCTCGCAATTGTCTGGTCCCGATGATTCAGTTCAAGTTCCAGATCGTTCTTGCGGGCCCGCAAATCGCCAAGTTGCTCAGACAGTGACGCTATTTTCTCAACGATGGAAAGGGCGCCGGCAGCGGACCGGGTTTTTCCTTCGGCCGGTTGCTGCGTTTCTGCGGATTCCCGTTGGGGGTCTGGCCGGGAAATTTTCCGGACTGACCCGGTCGCCTGATCACCGTTGGATGTTGCGTCTGATGACTTGCCGGGACGCGGTTGCGCCTTGGCCGGGACTGGCTTCTGCCTGGCAGGCCGGCCAGCAACGGCACGCGCCTCAACGTAGCCGGGATCCGTGCGGCGGCGGCTCTTGTTCTGAATGGGTACGACATGGGGCACCAGCTGCAGGGACTCCGCTACTGATCTCACCACCGCGCCGCTTACCGATTTTTTCTTCCTGTTGTGCAGTTCTTCCAGCGCCCCGTGGCACAGCGTATTGATCAAACCGGGTGTGCCACCCGTGAAACGATATATCAGGCTGTTGGCTTCATCGGAAAAATGCAGGTTCTGTCGACCACCGGCCAGCTCAAGGCGATGCCAGACATAATTGGCAGTCTCATCAGCCGTATAAGCCCTGATAGTGAAATGCACTTGTTTTTGCTTGGAGATCTGGCTCATGGCCGGCGACTCCATGATCTTTGCAAGATCCGGGTGACCTGCCAGTACCAGGTTGACAATGGGTTGGTCGTTGTGGCGAATGCCGGCCATCCAGCGCAGCTCTTCGAAGATCTTCGGTGTCAACAGGTGGGCGTTGTCCACCATGAGCACAACCGGGTCGCCTTTACCCTGTTGTTTGAGAAATTCCTGGCAGATGTGACGCAGTTGTTCTGTGGTGCCGGTGATTTCACCAAAGCCGAATTGCCCCAACACCAATGCAAAAAACTTCCGGGCGCTGCCACATCTGTCATCAATTGTCGCCAGGCAAATTTCCTCGTAAACGGAGGCCCCGAAGCGTGCCAGCAGCGACGTTTTTCCGGAGCCGGGCTGGCCACAGATGACCACCAGCATGTCGGAGTCTTCGGTGGTATTTGCAAGGTGAGCGGACAGATAAGAGTACTGTTCAGTCAGAAATAGCTCGGCGGGATTATCAAGCTTGGCAAAAGGATGTCGCTGCAGCTCGAAGTAACCGAGATACGGAGGTTTTTGAGTGTCGAATGAGAGCGCATCAGGCATGCGCAACTCCGCAATATTCTAGTTATTAAGTTCAGCCCCATTTACCGGCAGTGCCGGTCAGCGATGGGCGGGGCTTGCGCGTATTTAACTCGCTCAGCTTGCCCCACTCGGGTCGCTGGAACCTACCAACATGCCCAATTGACAATACAATCGCAAGCGTAATCTAGGAGCCTATTTTAAGTATCTGAAAATTATGATTTTATTGCGGTGAAAAATATTATGTAAAGGCGGTTTTGGGCGCCCCGGAGCAGCGGCGGCGGAATTCTGCATCCCGGTCGGTCGTCACAGGTCCGGCCAGTCCCATTTGAAAAAGGCGCGCTCAGGCACCTTGGGGCAGGCGGTTTGGCGAACCTTACCGAACCTGCCGATCTGTTGAAAAATCAGGGTTCTCCTGATTGTTTGCCTGTTACCGCAGGCCACATAATTTGGGTGAGCGTGGGCCTCATCTCCACGGTATTGCAGAGGATCGGTCAATGGATTCGACCTTACTCAGATATTCCCACCCGCGGCTGGCTTTCCTGTTACTGCTTGCTTACCTCATCGGGCCGCTGCATGCGGAGCCGGCGATCTGGGAGCCAGATTTTGGCGCCGAGTTGTTAACGCTGAGCGGCGCCGACGACAGCGCCGAGAATGTTGTGCTTGGCTTTGAGTTCCCAATGCTGGGCGAGACCTACACGGTTGTCAGCGTCAATAACAACGGCGGTGTCGCCCTGGGTAACGACCCGGGGCAAGCCCTGGTCATTCAATGGCACCATTGGCATCGCAATTCCTTCCAACTGGATTTCACCGCGGTGGGATTTCCCAGCCTGGTGGCATTCAATACCGATCTGGACCAGACCAGCACCGGGGTAGTGTATTTCAATGACCTGGGTGATCGCGCTGTTTTCACCTGGGATGGCGTGGGCACCAACCGCACGCCGGGTGCCCCGTTTATCACGTTTCAAATTCACCTGTTTGCTGATGGACGCTTTGCATACGCCTACCAGGGTATCGAAGGAGACCTGATTGCAGACCTGGATGAAGGCATCGTCGTGGGATTCAGCGATGGTTCTGGTGCGCCGCCGTCGGGCAGCGTGGATTTCACCGCCTCGCCCATGAGCGTGCTCGCAACCACTTACGAGATTTGGTGCTACAACGAAGATCCGGCGGGTGATCCCGCGGCCTCCAATTGTTACGAGCCGGGGCGCGACAACAATGCCGGCTTCGACCTGGACCAGGAGCAGACGCTGCTGTTCGAGCCCGATGCGACTGGCGGCACCGGGGGAGGTGGTGGCCAGGGTGGATTCCTGGTGAGCAATCAGCCGCCGGTGGTAGTTCAGCCTCCACCGCCAGAACCACCCCCGCCAACCAGTGGCGGCGGTGGCGGTGGTGGCGGTAACGGCCCGGCATTGCTGTTACTTTTGGTCAGCGCCTTTCTGGTCCGCCGTGTCCCTTCACGGCGATAGTCACGCGAAACTTGCAGGGAAGCTCAGAGGGCGTAAATTTTTGGTGGTCTGACGCCCCGGCCACTGCCAGAAACCCCGCGTCTGCGGGGTTTCTTGCTTTTGGCAGTGCCAGCTTTCTCACGCTTTGGGCGATTTTCACCGGTAAAGCTCTACACGGTAGTAAAAACCTGAAATAATTTGCCCGTCATGGCAGTCCCGGCAAGAAATTTACCCGAGTCACAGTGCACCCACACGGTGTTCATGGTGCGGCCCGTGGCTTTTCATGCCAATCCGCTGACCATGGAATCCAACTCTTTTATGAGTGAAGACCTGGAGCTCAGCAATCAGCAACAGCAGGCGGCGGCCCTGCAGGAATTCGAGGGGCTTGTGGCTGCCCTGCAGCAAGCCGGTGTCAATGTGCTGGTATTCGAGGATACGCGAGCGCCCAGTACGCCGGACTCGGTGTTCCCGAATAACTGGGTGAGTTTTCATGCCGACGGCACAGTAGTCCTGTATCCCATGATGGCCGTGAACCGCCGCACCGAACGCCGCATGGATATCATCGAGGCCCTGTCAACCAATGAGGGTTTCAAGATCTCGCGGGTGGTAGATCTCTCGGGTCACGAAGCCGAGGAAAAATTCCTGGAAAGCACCGGCAGCCTGGTGCTGGATCGGCCCAATCGAGTCGCCTATGCCTGCTTGTCTGCGCGCACCGACCTAGAAGTGCTGGGCGAATTTGCCCAGCGTCTCGATTACGACATCATTACTTTCGAGGCCCTGGATCGTAACGGTGAGCCCATTTATCACACCAATGTCATGATGGCGCAGGGCGACGGTTTCGCGGTAATTTGCGCGGAGTCCATACGGAGCGCTGAGCAAAGGGCCGCGGTGCTGGGCAAGATCAGCGAACTCGGCCACGAAATTATAGAAATTTCTTTCGAGCAGATGGAAAGCTTTGCCGGCAACATGCTGGAGTTGGAGAACCAAAGCGGTGGCAAGGTGCTGGCCATGTCGCAACGGGCACGGGACTCCCTGAGCCAGGATCAGCTGGCAGCGCTGCAACGCCATGCCCGGATCGCGGCCGCCCCCATCGACGTGATCGAGGACAGTGCCGGTGGCAGCGTACGCTGCATGCTGGCGGAAGTTTTTTTGCCGGGTACCGGGCGAGCAGGTGAAGAATGAGCGAGCCGTTGAGCCTGCAGGAAACTTACGCGCCCCATAATGCCTGCTTCGGGTGTGGGCCCGCCAATGCCAGAGGGCTGCGTATTCGCAGCGTGGTGGAAGGCGACAAGGTGGTGGCCAGATGGCGGGCCGACGAGCACCACGAGGCATTCCCGGGAATGCTCAACGGCGGCATCATCGGCGCCCTGCTGGATTGCCATTCCAACTGGACGGCGGCCTGGCACCTGATGCGCCGAGCCGGCGTCGATCGGCCACCCTGTACCGTGACGGCGGACTACGCCATCAAGTTGCTGCGGCCTACGCCCACTGATGGTGAGATTGAACTGGTGGCAGAAGTAGCGGAAGCCACTGATAAAAAAGCGGTCATCGAGGCCACTCTGAGCGCGGCCGGCAAGGTTTGCGCAACCTGCCGTGGCACTTTTGTAGCCGTGGAGCCCGGGCATCCCGCCTACCACCGTTGGTGAGCCGGGGCGCCGCCGAGGGGCCGGTGTTTGCGGTTACAATGCGTGGTTCGGGCGCCTTGAGGGGCGCGCAGCGTTAAGGAGACGCGCATGGCCAGAAAGTACTCGGACGATAATCCGATCCAGAGCCTGAGGAGGGGCGGCATGTCCAGATTACCCGCAAAATTTCCATTCATGATTCTCGGCGTGGTGCTGGGCGTTATTTTGATCTTCAACATATTCAAAACCGTGCCGCCGGGCCATGTCGCGGTTGCCACTTTGTTTGGCGAGGTGCGCCCGGACTCTTATCCGGAAGGCCTGCACTTTCCGGTTAACCCCTTGTACGACTGGTACGAGTACGACGCGCGCCAGAAGACTCACATGGAAACCGCCAACGTGCCCTCCCAGGATCAGCTGCAGACCAAGCTGGATGTGAGCGTGCAATACCGCATTCGGGGCAGCGAGGCGCCGCGTATCCTGCAGGGCACCGGTAAGGCGGCCCAGGTGGTGAACGTGCACCTGATTCCCAAACTGCGTTCGCTGTTGCGTGAGCAGGGCAAGAGCATCAAGCGCGCCGAGGATTTTTTCCAGGAAGAAACCCAGGAGCAATTGCAGGCGGCTTTGCTGGCCGGCATGAGCGAGTTCATGGACCCCAAAGGCGTGGATGTAACCGCCGTGCTGATCCGTGATATCCAGTTACCGCCTTTTATCACTCGCGCGATTGAAGGCAAGAAGGAACGCGAGCAGGAGGTCGAAAAGCAAAAGGCCGAGCTCGAGCGCTTTCGCACCGAGCAGCAACAGAAAATCGCCCAGGCCGAAGCCGAACGCAGGGCATCGGAAGAGCAGGCCGCCCAGGTCCGCATTCTTGCCGATGCCAAGGCCTATGAGATTGAAAAGATCAATCGAGCCATCGCCAACAATCCGGCCTATATCCAGTTACAGGCGCTGGAGTCGTTGAAAGCGATCTCCAAGGACCCCGCATCCAAGCTGTATTTCATCAACAGCGACAGCCCCATGCCGCTGCCGCTGATGCACCTGGGCGAGCAGCAATAGGCTTGGCTGGTACCAGCAGTGCCGCTAACACAGGGCCCCATGGGCCCTGTTTTTTTGCACATGGGATTCGGTTATGAGGGATGGTGAGACGGCGCAGGTTGACCGACAATCAACAAGTTACAGGTCGACGGGTAAATAATCATGGCGGATGAGGGACTTATGTAAGGTTTTAAGTTGAAGAGGGCGGCCCGGAGTAATATTCTCGGGCGCTGCAGCTTGGGATGGAATTCCCGAATGCCAACTCCGTCACACAATATGCTCTCGAGATCCAGGGGGGACGTCCGTGAAATTACGAACTGCTTTTTTTGCCGCCGCCTGCATGGGAATGATGCTG
>JBFIQI010000084.1:0-10528 GCA_041609715.1 Gammaproteobacteria bacterium | reverse complement strand
TGCCAGCAGAGGCATTCTCAATCTCGGACTTGTTACCGGATTGCTGGCATTGCTCCTGCACTCGGGAACGCTATTGCAGATCCTTGCAGGGGAGCGGGGCCTGAACCTTTCGCTCGGCAACATCGTTGGCCTGCTGGCCTGGGAATTGGGGGTTTTCGCGTGGATAGCGGCTGCCTGGACCCGGCTCAGAGGCCTCGGCGCATTGCTCTTTGTGCTGGTGGGGGCTGCCAGCATGTTCATGGCGCCCGCTGCAGCGCCCGCGGCCACGAGCAGTAGCTGGCAGCTGCAAAGCCATATCGTACTCTCGCTACTCGCATACGGCTTGCTGACCCTCGCGGCCGCCCTGGCCTTGTTGATGCGCTTTCAGGAAAAAGCCATACGGCGCGGCGCTTCCGGACCCCTGCTGCGCCTCATGCCGCCGCTGGAAGCGGCGGAACAGGGCCTGTTTGCGTGTATCTGGCTGGGGTTCTTCCTCCTCAGCCTGGCCATTTTCAGCGGGCTGATTTTTGTGGAAAACCTGTTGGCCCAGCATCTGGTCCACAAGACCGTGCTTTCTGTGCTTGGCTGGTTGGTATTTGCCACCTTGTTGTTCGGACGCTGGCGTTTTGGCTGGCGCGGCCAGACCGCCTCTGCCTGGACGCTGGGTGGCGTCGCAACCTTGTTACTGGCCTATTTCGGCAGTCGCCTGATCCTGGAACTGATCCTGGGCCGGCAATGGGGCTGAGCGAAGAGGCCTGCCAGTCACGCCCACAGCGGCGGCGGTGCCCTGATGAGTGATGCGCCGCTTAGCTACCTGTTCGCTATCCTTGGCCTGTTAATCGTAATGTCGGCATTCTTCTCGGGATCCGAAACGGCTCTGATGAGCATCAACCGCTATCGTCTGCGCCACCTGGCTCGCAGCGGACATCGCGGCGCGCGTCTAGCGGAAGCCCTGTTAAGCAGGCCCGACCGCCTTATCGGCCTGATCCTGCTGGGCAATAATCTCGTGAACTTCACCGCCTCGTCGCTGGCAACCCTGATCGCGCTGCGTATCGGGGGTACTTACACGGTGGCAATTTCCATTGGTGTTTTCACCCTGGTCGTATTGATTTTCGCCGAGCTTGCGCCCAAGACCCTGGCGGCTCTGCGCCCACGCAAACTGGCATTACCTGCCGCCTATGTTTACTACCCGCTACTGAAGCTCACATTTCCCTTCGTCTGGCTGATTAACGGGTTCGCCAACGGCGTTTTGCGGCTGTTTGGCGTGCGTCCCGGAGACGACGACGGCCATAGTCTGAGCAGTGGCGAACTGCGAACCGTGGTGGCCGAAGCAGGCGCCATGATCCCCAAACGCCACCAGAAAATGTTGCTCAGCATTCTCGATCTCGAATACGTGACCGTAGACGACATTATGGTGCCGCGGCAGGATATTTTTGCCATTGACCTCGATGATGACTGGAACACGATCCGTGAGCAGATCAGGAACTCCCAACATACGCGCGTGCCAATTTTTCGCGGCGACCTGGATCAGGTAATCGGCATTCTCCACATGCGCCAGGTGATACGTGCGCTGGCTGAGGATCGTCTCAGCAAGGAGTTACTACCAACGCTGGCACGGGATGCTTATTTCGTGCCGGAATCCACGCCGTTAAATAAACAGCTTCTGAATTTCCAGGGGCTGCAGCGCCGCGTCGGCCTGGTCGTGGATGAGTATGGCGACATCCAGGGCCTGGTGACTCTGGAAGACATTCTCGAGGAAATCGTTGGCGAGTTTACCAGCGACCCCCATGCGACTCATCGCGACATTTTCGAGGACAGCGATGGCAGCATAGTGATACACGGCAATATGAACGTACGCATGCTTAACAAGTTAATGAAGTGGTCACTGCCCACCAGGGGTGCGAAAACGCTGAGCGGACTGATTGTGGAGTTTCTCGAGACGATTCCCGAACCCGGCACGGGTGTGCGGATCGCCGGGCTGTCCATGGAGATCGTCAAGATAAGCGGCAACGCCATAAGTACGGTGCGCGTTCGGCAGATCGCGGCACCGCAGCACCATGACTAACCATCGAATATAGCCTCGATCGCATCGGCAACCCGCGCCACGCCCACGACTTCAATGCCGGCAACAGGCTTCCTGGGCACGTTTGCGACCGGTACCACCGCCCGCTGGAAACCCTGTTTGGCTGCCTGGGCGAGACGCTCTTCACCAAACGGCACCGGACGAATTTCACCGGCAAGCCCCAACTCGCCAAACACGACCGTGGTCGAATCCACGGGCAGATCCCGGAAGCTGGACAATGCGGCAACCAGGGCAGGCAGGTCCGCCGCCGTCTCGCCCACCCTGATTCCGCCCACCACGTTGATAAAAACGTCCTGCCCAGCCAGCGAAACCCCGCCATGTCGGTGTAACACCGCCAACAGCAGGGCCAGGCGATTCTGGTCCAGCCCGAGGGTCACGCGCCGCGGTGCCTGCGACAAACAGTCATCCACCAGTGCCTGCACCTCCACGAGCAACGGACGACTGCCTTCGCGAGTCACCATGACCACACTGCCGGCCACAGCCAGCTCATGGCGGGACAGAAAGATTGCAGACGGGTTCTTGACTTCCTTCAGGCCACCGTCAGTCATGGCAAACACGCCAATCTCGTTGGCAGCGCCGAAGCGGTTCTTGACAGCGCGAATGAGCCGGTAGCGGCTCCCCGCATCGCTCTCGAAATACAACACCGTGTCCACCATGTGCTCCAGCACCCGCGGCCCGGCGATGACCCCCTCCTTGGTTACATGCCCAACCAGCAGGACTGCGCAGCCCCTGCGTTTGGCAAAACGCACCAGCTGAGCGGCTGTCTCTCTCAACTGGGCAACCGAACCTGGCGCGGACTGGAGGGATTCTGAGTAAATTGTCTGAATGGAATCCACCACGATGGCGCCGGGGGCCGCCTTTTCCGCGGTCGCCACCACAGTTTCGACGCAGGTTTCCGGCAGCAGACTGAGGTTCTCTGCCTGCAGCCCCAGTCGCGACGCCCGCAGCCCGACCTGGCGCGGAGATTCCTCGCCGGTGACATAGAGCACATCGAATTGCTGGTTCATGGCCGCGCTGGCCTGCAGCAGCAAGGTCGACTTACCGATGCCCGGGTCTCCGCCCAGCAGGGTCACCGAGCCCGGCACCAGTCCGCCACCCAGCACCCGGTCAAGCTCACCGATGCCCGTGCCGGGCCGCGCTTCCTCCGAGGTTCGGGCCCGGCCGAGACGCTCAATGTTGCCGGCTTTGGCCCCCTGACCCGCGCCGGCATGCCCCACGGCCTGCTCGACCAGGGTATTCCAGTCGCCGCAATCCGGGCATTGGCCCTGCCATTTCGACGCCACGGCGCCGCAATTATCGCAGCCGTAGACGGTTTTGGTCCTCGCCATGCCTTGTCCTGCGTGGGGAAAGAGCGCGAATAGTAGCACCCGGCCCCAAGCTCCGGGGGGTCAACATAATGCTGAAAAATGAGAAGTAAGTAGCTGAAATGCCTGAATGCTGTGGCTATACTGCCGGCTGATTTAGGTCCGATTTATGTAATGTCAGACGCAAAAAGCAAGATTTTTAGCCGGAACTGGTTCGTGGCCCTCGCCTTCAGCGTGCTGTTTTTTGCGCTGGCGTTCACCGCGGCACGGGGCTTTTTCTATTCCCTGGAAACCGGCGTCTATGATCTGGGGGTTCGCCTGTCCGGCGCACCGCCCAGCGACCGGGTCGCCGTGATCGCCATCGACGACGAAAGCATCGCCAATATTGGCCGCTGGCCCTGGTCGCGCAATATCCATGCTGCCCTGATGGAACGCCTGTCCGAGGGTGGCGCCAAAGTCGTGGCCAGCACCATTTTCTTCAGCGAGCCGCAGCTGGACGACGGCTTGCTGTATATCCGGGATGCACAGAAATTTATCTCGGAGTCCTCCCTGCGCCCGGGAGCACCCAACCAGCCGCGGACAATCGCCAGCGACCTGGTCGAATTGACGCAGCGTCTCGACGCCGCCGAAATTGAACTCAATACCGACCGCAGGCTGGCGGCTGCCATGCAAGACGCCGGCAATGTTTTTCTGCCCATCGGCTTTCGGGAAGGTCAGCCTTTGGGCCGACCCGACAATGCACTGCCTGACTTCCTGCTGCGCAGCACCATTGAAAACCTGCAAAGCCCGGCTAACGGGGCCGCCGAACCGCCGGCCATGGAGGCTATGTTTCCGCCGCTGGATCTGCTGGGCGAAGCCGCCGCCGGCCTGGGGCACCTTAATTTCACCCTGGATCCCGATGGCGGTGCGCGCTCTTTGCCGCTGGTAGTGCGCTATTTCGATCGCTATTTCCCGTCGCTTGCGCTGATGATCGCGGCCCGCAGCCTGAACCTGGGCACTGAAGACATCGTGGTGACCAAGGGCGAGAAGGTTGAGCTTGGCAATCTCAGCATTGCTACGACAGCAGACTCGCACATGTACAACGCCTTCTATCCGAGCCCGGCCGGTGAAGATCCCTTCCCGGTGGATTCGTTTTTCGATGTGTTCGTGGGCCAGGTCCCGGTGGACAAATATCGCAACAAGATTGTGTTGATTGGCGCCAGCGCTGCCGGCATCGGTGATGCCATGCCCACTCCGGTTGACCCGAGCCTGCCACCGGTCGAGGTGCTGGCCCATGTGGTATCCGGGATCCTCCAGGAAGACTTTTTCACGCGGCCCGCGTGGGCTGCACCCGTGGAACTGCTGGCATTGCCGCTGCTGGTGCTCCTGTATCTGGCTTTCGTGCTGCCGCGCCTGAGTGCCGGCGCCGGCGCCCTGGTGAGCGTGGCGCTGCTGGTCATGATGGCGGTGGTGGAGTTGGGGCTGCTGGTCAACCAGGCTCAGTGGTTACAGCTGGCGCTACCGGCGGTTTTCCTGATTGTTGGTCACCTGGTCATGACCCTCAAGGGCTTCCGACTCACCGAACAGCAGAAGCACCGCTCCGACCTGGACTCGGTGGAAAGCAACAAGATGCTGGGCCTGGCATTCCAGGGGCAGGGCCAGCTGGACATGGCCTTCGAAAAATTCCGGCGCTGCCCCATGGATAATGCGCTCATGGAGCTGATGTACAACCTGGCCCTGGATTACGAGCGCAAGCGCCAATTCAACAAGGCCGGTGCCGTATACAGCCACATGGCTGAATACGACCTCGACTACAAGGATCTGCGCCAGCGGGTAAAACGCTCCCAGAACCTCGAGGAAACCCTGGTGCTGGGCCGTGGTGGCGTGCGCGGCGTGCCTAATCTGCTCAGCACCGAAGGGGATGTCCAGAAGCCCATGCTCGGTCGCTACGAAATCGAGAAGGAAATCGGTAAAGGCGCCATGGGCGTGGTTTACCTGGGGCGGGACCCCAAGATCAATCGGGTGGTGGCGATCAAGACCATACCGCTGTCCGAGGAATTCGAAGACGAGGATCTTTCCGAGGCCAAGGAACGCTTCTTCCGGGAAGCGGAAACCGCGGGCCGGCTGAATCATCCCAATATTGTCACCATATTTGACGTGGGCGAAGAACACGATCTGGCTTACATCGCCATGGAGTTTCTCGAGGGCGATCATCTGAATCGCAATACCAAAGCGGATAATTTGCTGCCAGCCACCGAAGTCCTTGATATCATTGCGCGAACTGCCGACGCCCTGCATTACGCACATAAGCAGAACATCGTGCATCGCGATATCAAGCCGGCCAACATCATGTATGAACCAGTCAGCAAGTCCATCAAGGTCACCGACTTCGGCATCGCTCGCATTACAGACTCAAGTAAAACCAAGACCGGCATCGTACTGGGCACGCCCTCGTACATGTCGCCGGAGCAGCTGGGCGGCAAGCAGGTGGACGGCCGTTCTGATCTGTTCAGCCTTGGCGTTACCTGTTACCAGTTACTGTCTGGCCAGCTGCCCTTCCAGGCGGACTCCATGGGTTCCCTGATGTTCAAGATTGCCAATGAAGCGCCGACGCCGCTGGACCTGGTGCGGCCCGACCTGCCCTCTTGCCTGAATACAGTGATCAGCAAGATGCTGACCAAGGACCCGGATCAGCGTTTCCAGACCGGGGAAGAGTTGGCCAATGAATTGCGCCGCTGTGCCACGGTGCTGGAATCTGATGGAGAGGCGGCATGAGCCTAAACGGCAAGATAGAACTGGTGCAGCTAACCGATCCCGGCAAGGTCAGGGAGCATAACGAAGATGCCGTCGGCTCGGATATCGATCATGGTCTGGTGGTGGTGGCCGACGGCATGGGTGGCTACAACGCAGGCGAAGTTGCCAGCGAAATGGCAGTGCGGACGATTCGCGAGATGGTCAGGGCGCGGCTTACTCACGAAAAGCGCAACGAGCTGGACAAAGAATCCGGCCTGATGCGCCAGAGCATCGTCCTCAAGGATGCGGTGGCCCGCGCCAACAAAATCATTTATCAGACCTCCCAGAGCCGCACCGACTGTGAGGGCATGGGCACCACTGTAGTGGCCGCTTTGTTTTACGACAACAAGGTGAGCGTGGCCCATGTGGGGGACTCCCGGGTCTACCGCCTGCGCAATAATCAGCTGGAGCAGGTCACGCTGGATCATTCGCTGCTGCAGGAGCTGGTTTCCCGGGGCTTTTACTCCGAGGAAGAAGCACAGCGCTCGATGAACAAGAACTACGTCACCCGGGCGCTGGGGGTCGAGGCCGGCGTCGATGTGGAAGTCCACGAATATGAAGTCGAGGTTGATGATGTCTTCCTGTTGTGCTCAGACGGGCTCACCGACATGATGGAAGATGATGATATTCACTTAACTATCAGCACTTTTAGTGCTAAT
Source organism: Gammaproteobacteria bacterium (assembly GCA_041609715.1). GTDB lineage: Bacteria > Pseudomonadota > Gammaproteobacteria > Steroidobacterales > JABDLF01 > JABDLF01. The sequence goes on along the minus strand of JBFIQI010000084.1, from coordinate 3,731 downwards.
CTTGACATCGTTGGTCAACAGCTGGTTAAGCTCGCGAACGACAACGGTGGCCGCGACAATATCTCAGTATTACTGGCCCGGGTTAATAAATCATTCGCCGCCCCCAAGACCTTCCTCGAAAAGGTCATGGGAATGTTCGGATAGCTTGCAGATCGGAATGCCATGGCAAGGTTGATGCTAAGTCTGGATGGTCAGGTACTCGCTGAGTACAACATGACCAAAGAACGCTACACGATTGGCCGCTTGCCGGACAATGACGTGCGCATTGATAATGGCGCCGTCAGCGGCCACCATGCGCTGGTGATCAACATACTTGACGATTCCTTTCTCGAGGATCTCAACAGCACCAACGGCACTTACGTAAATGGCAAGCTCATCAAGAAGCATGCGCTGCAACATGGAGACGTCATAACCATCGGACATCACCAGTTGCGATTTGCCGATCAGGATGCAGGAGATTCGGACCCGGACGAATTTGAGAAGACCATGGTGCTGCGCGCAGGCAGGGCCAGCGAACACAGCGAAGAACAGGTCAGCGATGCGGTGCAGAAAGCGCAGGAAGCGGCGGCCGCCTCCTTACCCGAGCAAGAGATTTCTATCCCGCACCCGGATTCGGTAGCGCCTGCTGCACCGGCAGCGGCGCCGGCAGCGGCAGCCGCACCAGAACCGGTAGCCGCCGCCACCATTCCGCCACCGGCCGCTTCCGGAGGCTTGCCGCGGGCCAAGCTGCAGGTTATCAGCGGAAAATTCGCTGGCAAGGAACTGGAACTCACCAAGGCTCTGACCACGCTTGGCCGTCCAGGCGTACAGGTCGCTGCCGTCACTCGACGTGCCGAAGGTTTTTACGTGGTCAATGTCGATAGCGGCAAAGACGGACGCTTCCCGGAAGTAAACGGCTCGCCCATCGGGCCCCAGGCCAGGCGCCTGCACGATAACGACGTTATCGAACTGGCTGGCGTCAAGATGACTTTCTTCCTGATCTGACCCTGCGGATCCGCCAGGCATCAGACTCTGTCAGGCCATGAGTGGTGGTGCCGGCAAGTAGTCCGCAACCACGCGTGCGCTCACATTGCAAAGCAACTCGTAGGGTATGGTTCCGGCACGCGGTGCCACTTCCTCAACCGGTAGTTCAGGGCCCCAGAGCATTACGCCGTCACCGACGCCTGCCGGACTCTCCGGGCCCAGATTGATTGCGATCATATCCATCGATACCCGGCCCACCAGGCAAGCACGCTGTTGCCCCACAATTACGGGTGTGCCCGATTCGAAGCTGCGCAGGTAACCGTCGCCATAGCCGACAGCGGCAATACCGATGCGTGTGGACTCGTCTGCGGTCCAGGCTGAGTTGTAACCGACGCTGTCACCGGCCGAAACTTCCCGGGTGCTGACCAGCCGGGTCTCGAAGCGCATCGCCGGGCGCAAGCCGAGATCCTGGCCCGATTTGTCCGGTAACGGTGAAACGCCATACAGCGCCAGGCCCGGCCGTATCCAGCCCCGGCGGGTTTCGGGGCGCAGGAACAGCGCCGCCGAATTGGCGCTGCTGAGCGCCCCCGGCCAGTCAGCGGACAGCTGGCTGAATGCAACAAGCTGTTGCCGCGTGATGGGATCATCGATCAGCTCGGAGCTGGCCAGGTGGGTCATCAGTCCGGCAGGAGATCGGACAGCGGTGCAGTCCTGGATGCGTCGCATGACCTGGCGCGCCTGTTCAAGCGGGAATCCCAGGCGATGCATGCCCGTGTCGATCTTCAGCCAGCAGCGAAACCTGTCCGCCCGCGGATATGCCTCGAGCCAGGATAGCTGCTGTTCGTTGTGCACCACCAGCGTGAGATCGTGCTGCGCTGCCAGTGCCAGTTCTTCGCTCGAGAAAATTCCCTCCAGCAGCACGATTTCATTTTTGATGCCGGCCTCCCGCAACAACAATGCTTCGTTGATGCGGGCCACTGCCAGCGCGTCAGCTTTTGCCAGTGCCCGTGCCGCAGCGACCAGACCGTGACCATAGGCATTGGCTTTGACCACTGCCATGACCCGGCAACCAGGTGCCGTCTGCCGGATGACGTCGAGGTTATGGGCCAGTGCCGCCAGGTCGACCAGGACCCGGGGAAAGCGCTCCATCAGAATGCCTCGTCCCCATAAGCCTCGGGGATATAATTCTCAAAGCGCGTGTATTCGCCGAGGAAAGTCAGCGGCAGATCCCCGATGGGACCATTGCGCTGCTTGGCAATAATGATATCGGCGATGCCCTTGCGAGGCGTTTCAGGCTCGTAAACTTCATCGCGATAAATGAAGGTAATAACGTCCGCATCCTGCTCGATGGCGCCAGATTCCCGCAGGTCTGACATCACCGGCTTCTTGTTGGGACGAGATTCGACCGCCCGATTGAGCTGCGACAGCGCTACCACCGGAACGTTCAGCTCCTTGGCCAGCGCCTTCAGCGACCTCGAGATTTCCGAGATCTCGGTAGCACGGTTTTCCGACGCCCTACCGGACCCCTGCATCAGTTGCAGGTAATCCACAACCACCAGCCCCAGTCCATGCTCGCGCTTCAGGCGCCGCGCGCGCGCGCGGATTTCAGTAGGATTGAGAGCCGGGGTCTCATCAATGAATACGGGTGCATCCGACATCAGCGCCACTGCAGAATTGATCCGCGCCCAGTCCTCATCGGCGAAACTGCCCGTGCGGAGCTTGCTTTGATTGATGCTGCCGAGTGACGAAATCATCCGGAATGTCAGCTGTTCCGCCGACATTTCCATACTGAATACCGCCGTGGGGACCCGACCCTTGATAGCAGCATGCTCCGCGATGTTGAGTGCGAAACTGGTCTTGCCCATGGAAGGTCTGCCGGCCACGATAATCAAGTCGCCGCGCTGCAGCCCCGCTGTCAGCTTGTCGAATTGGGCGAAGCCGCTGGAGATGCCGGTGATCTCACTGTCGGAATTAAACAGCGTATCCAGCCGGTCGATGGTTTCGGGCAAAACCTCTTTGAGTGCCACGAATCCCTGGGTATTGCGCTTGTCCCGTTCGGCGATCTCAAAAACGCTGCGCTCGGCCTGGTCCACAAGCTCCGTCGCGTCACGACCATCTGTGCTGAATGCGCTGCCGGCAATCTCATTACCGACCCGAATCAAGTCTCGCAACATTGCCCGCTCGCGGACAATTTCGCCGTAGGCGCGGATATTGGCTGCCCCGGGCGTGTCCTTGGCAAGCCCCGCAAGATAGGACATGCCGCCCGCATCCGCCAGCTGGCCCTGCTTTTCCAGGTGCTCTGACAGGGTAACCGCGTCGCAGGGCCGGCTCTTTTCGGCAAGATCCGCTATGGCCCCAAATATCAGGCGGTGATCTTTGCGGTAAAAATCCCGCTGGGTCAGCCGGTCGGCAATTTTGTCCCAGGCGCTGCTGTCGAGCATCAGCCCGCCGAGCACCGATTGCTCAGCCTCCAGAGAATGCGGTGGAAGCCGCAGCGCTTCCGCATCGTGGTCAATAAGCGGGGAAGATGTCAGGGTCGCCATTATCTGTCACTGCGCGCGGGGGACCAAACCCCTAAGATAGCACAGGGCTCCCGCAGGTCAGCAGTCCGCAAGCCGGCTGCGGCACGTAGCTTATTCCTCGCCCTCAACCACAACCGTGATGGGCACCGTAATGTCGCTGTGAAAGTGCACATCCACCGAATGCTCACCGGCAACCCGAATCGGTCCTTCCGCCATGCGGATCTCGCTGCGCTCGATTTCTATGCC
>JBFIQI010000083.1:0-10696 GCA_041609715.1 Gammaproteobacteria bacterium | reverse complement strand
GTCAACGTGGTGGACACCACGGCGCCGGTGATCACTCTAACCGGGGCCGATCCGCTGACCCATGAAGCTGCGACCCCCTTCACCGACCCCGGCGCCACCGCCAGCGACACCGTGGACGGCGACGTCACGGCGTCTGTGGTTATTGATGACAGTGCTGTCGACACCAGTGTACTGGGCGGCTATCTTGTGAATTTCTCGGTCGATGACGCAGCAGGGAATACGGGCACCAATACTCGTGTAGTCAACGTTATTCCGGACACGGGTTATGTCTCGACGATAAACCCCGCAGACGGCGCTACGGAAATTGCGTTGGATACCAATGTCGTAATCACGTTCAACCAGGCCATGAATCCCGCGACGATTACTGACGCTTACCTTATACTTTCTGAGTTCAGTAACGGCGTTCCGGCCGTTCCTGCGGTGCTTACCTGGGATCCCGGCACTTTGACCGCAACCATCGATCCGGTGAGCGACCTTGATATGGACGTGGAATACCACGTAATCGTTCAGAACAACATCGAGAACGCGGCCTTTGAAAAACAGGGATTCAAAGTCAAGACAACGTTCACTACTCTGGCGGCCTTCCCGGATTCAGACAGCGACGGACTCAACGACAATGAGGAGGCAACGCTGGCGGCCGGTCCACATCCCTGCCTTGATCCGCTGAACCCGGATTCCGACGCCGACGGACTCGGAGATGGGGTCGAAGTAGAAGCCGGCAGTGATCCCTGTTTCGACGATCCGGCCCAGCTCATCACCTATGTCGACGACGATGGCCCTTCACCGGCATGGCCCAGCGCAGGGCCTCTGCCGGCATCGCCAGCATCCGGAGTCCCGGGTAGCCCGCACATCATTTTGGTTGCAGAAGGCACTTACCTGACCAACATAAACCTGGCGGTCACTTGCGACGACATCGCCTACGTTGGTTCCCTGGATCCGAATGACCCGGGCCAGCAGCCGGTCACACTGGGCGATGGTTCGCCGGCAACAGTCATCGACATGAACGGACTGCCCACCGGTAGTGAAGTCAATGCATGTCAGAACATCAGCTTCTTCGATCTGCATTTCACCAATGGTGTCGGAGTGCCGGCCGGCGCCGGCACCGGCGGAGGCGGCATGCGGGCGTCCGGCGGCGCCACCGTGCTCTATGACGGCGTCTGGATGAGCAATGGCAGCGTGACTGATCAGGGCGGCGGTCTTGGCGTTTCGAATGCCGGCACCGTAGCTACGGTTCGCAACAGCGTTTTTCGAGACAACCAGGTGACGGCTGGGAAGGGCGGCGGCGGCGTATGGGTAGGCAACGGGGCCACCCTCGACTTGAGTGACAGCCGCTTGCTGAACAATGTCGTCAATTCTGTCGGTGGCGGCGGGCTGTATGCGGATCCCGGCTCGACAGTGACAGTTCAGAATGCAGTGATATCCGGGAATGCCGCTATCGGTGCGGGTAGTGATGGCGGTGGGGTCTACCTCCTCGGTAGCGCCACTTTCCAGATCAAAGACGGCATCATTTCCGGCAACCGCGCCAGCGACAGTGGCGGTGGCATGTACATGAACAATGCAGATTCTTCAGTTGAAGTGCTGAATATGCTGCTGATCAACAATTATGCCTCCGGAGATGGCGGGGCAATCGGGCTGATTGCATCGGGTGGCTCCGAATTCCGTAATCTCACCGGTGTTTATAACCAGGCCGGTATGACCGGCGGGGCAGTAAGCTCCGACGATAACGCCAACCTCCAGGATTCCATCTTCTGGCGCAATCGCAGTAACAATGACCTGCTCACAATGCCACCCAAAGCGGGCGACACCCTGAATGTGGTCGCGCCCGGCTGGTCATCGTTCAACGTGATGGAATCACCGGACGTGAACCTGGGCAAGGATGACATTGATATCACAGGGGCCAGTCCGGGCTTCGAGCATGGATTTTATCTTGTTCAGGTCTTCAGCCCTTTCATCTCGCCCGCATTCGATTCCGGTAGCGATCTGGTACCGGGACTCGTGGGCCTGGACCTGGACAAGAAAACAACCAGTATCAATGGTGCTGCCGATGCTGACACTCTCGACAGGGGCTATCATCATCAGCGGCGTTCCGCGGGTATTCCTGATGGCGTTGCTGTGATCGAACCAGCGGCGCCAGGGGGTTTGACGGCCGGTGCACCGGCACCGCAAGCAGTGGTGGTCGAACCGCTGGCCGGAGCAGAGAGTATGAGAGCGGGGCAACAGGTTTTCTTTACTGTCGTTGCAGCCCCTGCCGGTCTCGTGCTGGTCCCGGTCGCAGACCTGGAGCCGGATGGTGCGGGCAGCGCGGTTGCCACCGATCTCGGCGCGGGCCACTACCAGGTGCTGGTTGACACCAGCGCTGCGGGACCCGGCACCCTGGAGCTCGCGGTAACCACCAACGGCGTCTCTCTCGGCAGCGTCTCCATTAGCATTGATCCCTGAGTAATCAGCGCTGCCGACTCAGTGCCAGGATCAGCCAGGGGAGGTGCAGAATCCGGCGCTTATAAAAGGGGAAGCCAGTGCCAACAGCGCCGTCAAATCGTCATGCTGCGCAAATCGGGGTGGCCACCGCCATGCTCCCACATCTCGTTAAACAGATTCAGGTAGTGGCGCGCCGTTCCCGGAATCTTTTCCAACAGCGTTTCCGAGTTCTCTTCTACCGGGTGATAAATGACTGCACGGTCATCGGCGATGATGAAGGTCACGCTCTGGTGACGATGCTGCGGCCCGACTGACCGGATGCCAATATGGCTGCTCAGTTGCCGGATCAGCGTAAGCAGCTGCGGCGCATTGCGTGCGGCCGCGCTGGGAAAAGAGACCAACACTCTCACCCGCGCATGCGGTCCAGAAATAGCCAGTTGGCGCACGCCCTCGATGATGCTGGCATCTGCAAATACGGGCCCGGCGAGTTCGTGCGAAAAGATACACAGCTCCCGCGAAGCCATTTGCACAACTTCGGTTGCCCCGGCCAGGATTTCGTCCCGCGATGTGAGGACGCGCCGATCGAGTACTGTCGTGGCGTCCGCCGAATAAGCCTCCCGGTCCTGTTCCATTTCAAAGCTCCATCTGCATATGACGGTGGGGAATCCCGGCCTCATCAAATTCGGGTCCGCCGGCGACGAACCCGACCCGCTCATAAAAGGCGAGGGCATGGGTCTGAGCGTTCAATTGCGCCTGCCTGAGTCCCAGGGCACGGGCACGCTGCAATAAAAAGTCCAGTATGGCCAAGCCGATACCCTGGCCCCGGAATTCCTGCAGAACCGCCATCCTTCCGATTTTACCCTCATCCCCATTGCAGCACAGACGGCCCGTGCCGACGATCAAGCCATCGGGCAACTGCACTACGGCGTGATCACACTGTGCGTCCAGCCCGTCCCATTCCAGAGCGGGGTCTACGGCCTGTTCCACCACAAAAACAATTTCGCGCACGGCGCGAATGGCTTCGCGATCAGCCTCCCATGAGGCAGCACGTACTTCAAAGTTCATGAAGTTCCGATTCCAGCAGTAACTGACCTTCATTATAAAGCGTGACCAGCAGTTCGAGGGAGTGTGAGTTGTTTTTCACTCCTGAATCTGCCAGGGAAACCTGGCGCAAACGGCAAAGCGTTCGAGCCAGGTCGCCCAGCGATTCCGGCAAGCGCCAGGATTGCCCGCTGGCAAAAAAGTAGTGGCTGCCATGCTGCTGGGCTCTGGCAAACAGGGCCATGCCATGGCGAACCAGGCGCTCGCCCCCGGTGAGTTTTTTCGCCAACCGTCCCGGTTTCAGTGGGCTCTCGCAGGCTTCAGCCTGCAGCCAGGGCTTGGGAGTAGTGAGAAATTCTCCGAGGCTCCGGAGCAATTTTTCATCATCGAAGTGCCCTGCAGGGCCGAGCAGCCGGCGAAATCGGTGCATTGCAAGCGGGCCGATCAAACCAGCGTCGGACTCTTCGGGCTCGAGATCCGGATCGCAATATCGTTGCTCGGCAGCACTTGGTGAAACGACAAGGCCGGGCAGGGCGGTCTGCAAGTCGCCAAGGCTGGGGGCGCGAAATCCCACGGACCAGGTGCTGCCGTGGCTCATGGAGACCCCGTCATGGGGAATGCCTGGGGGCAGGTAGAGTACATCACCAGGGTCCAACTCGAAGGACTCCGTGGCGGCGAACTGGGTGAGCTGGCGCAAGGGACCGGTCGTACTGAGGTTCCGCGATTGGGGGTTTGCGAGCTGCCAGCGCTTGCGACCGGTCATCTGGCACAGAAACACATCATACTGATCTACATGGGGACCGACACCGCCCTCCGGGGCAGACACACTGACCATCAAATCATCGAGGCGCCAGCTGGGAATGAAGTCCACGGCCTCGAGAAATTCCGCCAGCTCAGGCAAATGTTTGTCCACGTCCTGGACCAGCAGCGTCCAGCCGGTTGGCGGCAAGCAGGTAAAATCCTCGGCGGCGAAGGGCGGTTCAGCCAGTTGCGGAACACCGTCCCTATCCTGAGTGATCAGCCGTGCCTCCACATCGCTGTCCAGCGCCAGACCGGCGAGCTCGTCGCCGCTGAGATCAAAGACCCGAGGGTCAAATGCAGAGCGCATGAGCAGCGGCTGCTTTTGCCAGTAGCCGGCGAGGAATCCGGCCGCGTCCAGGTCGCCGGGGAACCGCAGGCGCCGCACTGGTATCAGATCTCCCCGGCAAGCTGCGCGGCGGCTCCCACGTAATCTGCCGGCGTCATCTCCAGCAGCCGTGATTTTGCCTCCTGCGGCAATTCCAGCGTCTTGACAAATTCCTGCAGAATTTCCTGGGTAACGACCTGGCCACGGGTGAGCTCCTTTAACCTCTCGTAAGGTTTTTCGATGCCATAGCGGCGCATTACTGTCTGCACCGCTTCAGCCAGTACTTCCCAATTGTCGTCCAAATCCTGCCGGATGCGCTCTGCATCGATTCCCAGCTTCTCCAGGCCCTTACAAAAGGACTGCAGGGCGATCAAGGTATGCGCCAGGGCCACGCCCGGGTTTCGCAATACGGTTGAATCGGTGAGATCGCGCTGCCAGCGGGAGACCGGCAATTTATTGCTGAAATGATCGAACAGGGCATTTGCAATACCAAGATTACCCTCGGCGTTTTCGAAATCTATGGGGTTGATCTTGTGGGGCATCGTTGACGAGCCGACTTCACCGCCAACGGGCCGCTGGCGAAAGTACCCGAGAGAAATATAGCCCCAGATATCGCGACAGGCGTCGACCAGAATATTATTCAACCGGATGTAGATGTGGAACAACTCGGCCAGTCCGTCGTGCGGCTCGATTTGCGTAGTGTAGGCGTTGAAACTCAGGCCGAGCCGCTTAACAAATCGCTCACAAAGATCCGGCCAGTCAATTTCAGGGTAGGCGCTCATATGCGCGTTGTAATTGCCCACTGCACCATTCATTTTGCCTGGCAGCTGCAGCTTGGCCAGTTGCGCGCGCTGATGTCCAAGGCGTGCGGCAAAGTTGGCCAGCTCCTTGCCCAGGGTGGTGGGCGAAGCTGGCTGGCCATGGGTGCGTGACAACATTGCTACAGCGGCATGGCGTCGCGCAAGTTTTCTCAGTTCCTCAATGGCGACATCACAGGCAGGCAATAGCACTTCGTCGCGGGCACTCGTCAGCATCAGTGCGTGGGCGAGATTGTTGATATCTTCGGAAGTGCACGCAAAGTGCAGGAACTCGCTTGCCTCACAGAGCTCGGCGTGATCCGCAAAATACTCCTTGAGGAAATATTCAACGGCTTTTACGTCGTGGTTGGTTTTGGCTTCAATTGCCTTGATGCGGACAGCGTCGGCGATCTCCAGCCGTTCGGAGATTTCGGCCAAACGTTTCTGAGCCGTTTCCGTGAATGGTGGCAACTCGGTGATGCCGGGCTCCATCGCCAGGTGCTCGAGCCAACGGATTTCTACGAACACCCGTGCCCTGATGAGCCCATATTCGCTGAGGTACTCCCGCAGCGGGTTGGCGCGCGGCGCGTAGCGACCGTCAACAGGCGAAACAGCAGTAAGCGGGTTCATTTGCATGCGTGGTAACCGGGCAGAAATGATAGAATTGGGAATGATACATCAGCGAGCAGCAGTCTCGTGATTCATAACGATGACATGGGATTGCAGGCGCTCCAAATGGAGAGCGTGGCGCCAACTTTTTACCGGGAGCAAACATGGCAGGGGACGGATATCGTCTGGAGCATGACAGCATGGGCGAGCTAAGGGTACCGGAGGATGCGCTTTGGGGCGCGCAGACTCAGCGGGCGGTCAATAACTTCCCCATCAGCGGTCTCAGGATGCCACGCGAATTCATTCGCGCCCTGGGGCTCATCAAAGCGGCGGCGGCGCAAACCAATGCCGGGCTGAAGCTGCTGGATGCTGAAATCGCCGCTGCAATCAAGCGCGCCGCCCTCGAAGTGGCCGACGGCAAGCACGACGCCCAGTTTCCCATCGATGTCTTTCAGACGGGCTCGGGCACCAGCAGCAATATGAACTGTAACGAGGTCATCGCTCATATCGCCAGCGAGCATCTCGGTCAAGCAGTACACCCCAATGATCACGTTAACATGTGTCAGAGCAGTAATGATGTGATCCCGACGGCGATCCATGTCAGCGCGGCCCTGGTCATCGATGAGCAATTGCTGCCGGGGCTGGCGCATCTTGAAGCAACGCTGCAAGAAAAAGCCCGGGCGCTAGCCGAGATTGTGAAAACCGGAAGAACTCATCTGATGGATGCCATGCCCGTGCGCATGGATCAGGAAATCGGCGGCTGGGCAAGTCAGATTGCCAATGGACGCGCCCGCATCGAGGCCAGTCTGCCGAGGTTGCGGGCCCTGGCCCAGGGTGGTACCGCGGTAGGCACCGGAATCAATGCCCATCCCAAGTTTGGCAAAGGCGTAACGCTGGCGCTCTCCGAGGCGACCGGCATCGCCTTTCGGCCCAATGACGATTATTTCGAAAGTCTGAGTTGCCAGGACGCCGCGGTAGAAATGTCGGGGCAATTCCGGGTGGTTGCCGTCAGTTTGATGAAGATCGCCAATGACCTGCGCTGGATGAACAGCGGACCGTTGGCCGGCCTCGGCGAAATCGCGCTGCCGTCGCTGCAGCCGGGCAGCAGTATTATGCCCGGCAAGGTCAACCCGGTAGTGCCCGAGGCTGTTGCCATGGTGGCCGCCCAGGTCATCGGCAATGACAGCACCATAACCGTGGCCGGGCAGGCCGGAAATTTCCAACTCAACGTGATGTTACCGGTGATCGCCTACAACCTCATCCAGAGTGGTGTGGTGCTGGCCAATGGTGCCCGGGTACTGGCCGATTCGGCCATAGCGGGGTTCACGGTGAACGAGGGACGGCTGAAGGAGGCTCTGGACAAGAATCCGATACTGGTCACTGCCCTGAATCCCGTCATCGGCTATGAAAAAGGTGCGGCAACCGCCAAGCAGGCATACAAGGAAGGGCGCCCCATCAAGGAGGTGGCCCGGGAAACCACGGATCTCAGCGATGCGGACCTGGAACGCTTGCTGGATCCGGCAGAATTGACCCGCGGCGGCATAAAGAGTTGAGCCCTCATGGCCGCCCGCGACAGTCTCCTGGGGCGAATAGCGGCAGCCCTCAAAGACACCGTACCCCAATTTCCGGAATCGACCCTCGACACCCAGGACGGGCCCGGCGATTTGCCTGCCAATCTGCGCAACTTGTCGGGCGAGCCCTTGCGCCGGGCGGCGGTACTGGTACCGCTGATCGACAATGTGGGCAGCCCCGGCCTGCTGCTGACGCGACGCAATGACAGCCTGCGGCAGCATGCCGGCCAGATCAGTTTTCCGGGCGGCGCCATCGAAACGCAGGATCCGGATCCGGTTGCAGCGGCGCTCCGTGAGACTGAGGAAGAAACCGGTATGGATACCTCGGATGTGGAAATCCTGGGATTCCTGGATACCTACCTGACCATCACGCGTTATGCCATTACGCCAGTGGTGGCGCGTATTCCTCCGGGTAAGGCACTGCAACCGGACCCCCGGGAGGTGGCTGAATTGTTCGAGGTGCCGCTGGAGTTTGTGCTGGATCCGGGAAATGTGCGCAGCCACGTCGGGCGACGCGGAGCGCTTCGGGTCCGGTATTTTTCCATCGCCTACCGGGATCGCAATATTTGGGGAGCCACCGCTGGTATGCTGATCAACCTGGCTTCTAAAATAAAAAGTGTATAACTTATAAAATGTTATGATTACTATACAGAATCTACTTGAGATCATGGCGCAGTTAAGGGACCCGCAATCGGGCTGCCCCTGGGACGTTGAGCAGACGTTCGCCAGCATTGCGCCGTACACCATCGAAGAAGCCTATGAAGTGGCGGACGCCATCCAGCGCCAGGCCTGGAGTGAACTGAGGGAAGAACTGGGTGACCTGCTGTTGCAGGTGGTGTTTCATGCGCGCATGGCCCAGGAGGCCGGTCACTTTGACTTCGATGACGTGGTAGCGGCTATCTGCGACAAATTGCAGCGGCGCCACCCCCATGTGTTCGGTACCGAGAACTCGCGACGCGACGCGTTGGCACAGCAGATGGCCTGGGAACGGGACAAGGCAAAAGAGCGAGCCGGGGAACCCTTGCTGGATGACATTCCATTGGCCTTGCCCGCCTTGAAACGGTCGCAGAAATTACAGAAACGAGCGGCCTCCGTGGGCTTCGACTGGCCCGATGAGCAGGGCGCGCGGCAGAAAATCAGCGAGGAACTGGCGGAGCTGGATGCGGAGATCCAGCGGGGCGAGAAGGCAAGGGACAAGCAGATTGAGGAACTGGGTGACCTCCTGTTTGCAGTCACCAATCTGGCACGCAAGCTCGGATTCGACAGCGAGGCTGCCTTACGACATTGCAATGCCAAATTTCAGCGACGTTTCGCCCTGGTGGAGCAGGGACTGCAAAATGAGGGCAAAACGCTGGAGGAGGCCAGTCTGGAGGAAATGGACGCCCGCTGGAATGCTGCCAAATCACCCTCCTGCTAGTTGCGTCCCGCTCCATTCAGGGGCGGTTCAGCCGCTGCTGCCTAGTATGGCCCTGTAAAGCGGGGCGTTGTGCTCCGCTGGGCTGTCAATGGCAGCCGACAGGAGAGCAGATATGAAAACCGGGAACATCAAATCTGTCATGCTGCTGGGCGGCGCGCTGTCTGTGGTCTGGGCCTTGCCGGTCGCGGCTGAGCACCAGGGCAACACCGGCTACCAGTATGCTTATGCAGAGGTAGTCGATGTGCGCCCCATTGTGCGTTACGTAACGGTGGAAACGCCGGTGCGGGAATGCTACCAGGTTGAGCGCGCAGTCAAGACAAGGAAGCGCGGCCGGGACGGCAACGTGGCCGGAGCCGCCATCGCGGGCGGTCTCATTGGCGGCATTATCGGTAACCAGTTTGGCAGCGGCAGCGGCCGGGATGCCGCCACGGCGGCGGGCTTCATTATCGGCAGTTCCATCGCAGCGGATAATGCCCGGGCCAGCTCCGAGCGTTCGCGCGGTCGTGCTCGCAAGTCCATACGGCAATGCGATATCAGCTACGAAACCCACGAGGAAGAGCGTATTGACGGTTATCGGGTGAGCTATGTCTATCGCGGTACGGAGTATCGAACCCGTATGCGCAGTCACCCCGGCGACCGCATCAAGGTGCGGGTGCTCGTGGAACCGGTCACGCGCGACTGAGAATGGGTGGGACAGCTGGCTATATTGCCTTAACATGAAGCGCAGTAAACGGATACCGGCAAATCGAAGACATGCGCAACCTGACCAGACCCATCGTAGTTTGTTTACCGCTGTTTATGCTGTTGGCGGGACCCGCCGGCGCGGCGCCGCGCCAGGAGCAAACGAATATAAGCGGTAGCGTGACGGCGCCCGTCAGCGCATCGCGACGCGCACAGGCGCGCGCTGGAGTCAGCCTTGACGAAGCGGCAGCCATGGTGAGGCGGCAGACTGACGGACGCATAATCAAAGCCAGCACGCGACGCTCCAATGGCCGCGCGGTGCATTACATCCGCGTGCTTACCCGGGATGGTAAAGTTTTTACTGTCCGGGTCGATGCCGCTACCGGCAGGGTCCTGTGAGGTCGGCGTGCGAATCCTGATAGTCGAAGATGAAGACGGCTTGCGGGAAGCGTTGGTCAAGCGCATGCGTGCCGAGGGCTTTGTCGTCGACGCAGCTGGCGATGGCGAGGAGGGCCTGTATCTCGGGCGGGAATTTCCGGTGGATCTTGCTATCGTCGATCTGGGTCTGCCCAAGCTGAGCGGCATGGATATGATTCGACAGCTGCGGGATTCCGGCAGGGATTTCCCGGTGTTGATACTCACCGCCCGCGACCGTTGGCAGGATAAGGTCGAAGGTCTGCAGTGCGGCGCAGATGATTACGTCACCAAGCCTTTTCACATGGAGGAAATCCTGGCGCGGGCCAATGCCTTGCTGAGACGCTCGGCTGGCTGGTCCCAGGCAGCGTTGCAGTGTGGCCCCATCAGCTTGGATACCCGGACCCAAACCGTTACGGTGCAAGAGCAGGCAGTGGACCTCACCTCTTTCGAATACCGGGTGCTGGAATACCTGATGCTGCATGCCGGCGAAGTGATTTCCAAGTCCACCCTGACGGAGCATCTCTACGACGACGAGTCGGACAACGACAGCAATGTCATCGAGGTATTTATCCGCCGCCTGCGGCAAAAACTGGATCCCGAAGAATCCCTGAAACCGATC
>JBFIQI010000082.1:0-10764 GCA_041609715.1 Gammaproteobacteria bacterium | reverse complement strand
GACTCGCCTTGGCGATGACACCACGTTTTACTCTTGCCATGATTCAATCCCTCTCCGCTCAGCTATAGGGCAACATCTGCTTGACGCTTTTAACGTCCGCATCTGCTACCTGCAAAGTGGAACGAAGCTGGCGCTTTCTTTTCGGCGTCTTCTTCGTAAGGATATGATTCAGGTGGGACTGGCCACGTTTGTAGCCGCCCTTGCCGGTGCGGCGAAAACGTTTCGCAGCCCCGCGCTTGGTTTTCAGCTTGGGCATTTCATTTCTCCTTTCTGGCCCGGTCCCAGGCACTATTGCCGGTATCGGGCGGAGCAACAGCCAGCGGCCGCAACTCACTTTTTCTTTGGTGCAATCACCATTGTCATCTGACGGCCTTCCATTTTCGGGAACTGTTCGACGCTGCCGTGCTCTTCAAGGTCATCACGTACCCTCTCGAGTAGCTGCGCGCCCAGTTCCTTGTGGGCCATCTCGCGGCCCCGGAACCTCAAGGTTACCTTGGCCTTGTCACCGTTCTCCAGGAACTTGACCAGGTTACGCAGTTTGATCTGGTAATCGGCCTCGTCGGTCCCGGGACGGAACTTGATTTCTTTGACATGAATTATCTTCTGCTTTTTCTTTCCCAGCGCGAGTTTTTTCTTCTGCTCGAAAAGATACTTGCCGAAATCCATGATCCGGCAGACAGGCGGTTCAGCGTTCGGCGAAACTTCCACCAGGTCGAGCCCCGCATCTTTGGCGGCGGCGATGGCATCCGGCAATGGCAAGATGCCCATCTGCTCCCCTTCGTCATCAATCACTCTGACTTCGGTTGCGGAAATTTCCTCGTTGCGCCTGACGCGTTTATTAGCAGCGATATTTCAGTCCTCCAAAACAGTACGGCCGCGGCTCGCGACTTCGGCATCGAGGTGCTCGGCCAGCCCGTCAAGACTCATGGTGCCGAGATCCTCGCCGCCACGCGTGCGCACGGCCAGGCTTCTGGTATCCACTTCCCGGTCACCAACGACCAGCAGGTAGGGGATACGCTGAAGAGTATGCTCGCGGATTTTAAAGCCGATTTTCTCGTTTCTCAAGTCCGATTCAACCCAAAATCCCTGATTTTTCAGGAACTCGGTGGCTTCCCGGGCGTAAGCTGCCTGCCGATCGGTAATGGTCATGACCACGCCTTGTACCGGCGCCAGCCATAGCGGCAGCGATCCTGCGTAATGCTCGATCAAAATGCCGAGGAAACGCTCCAGGGAGCCGAGTATGGCCCGATGCAACATGACCGGGGTATGCCGCTGGCCGTCCTCACCCACGTACCGGGCCCCAAGCCGCTCCGGCATCGAGAAATCCAGCTGCATGGTCCCCGTCTGCCAGACGCGGCCCAGGCTGTCCCGCAGGGAGAAATCGATCTTGGGACCGTAAAAGGCGCCATCCCCGGGATTCAGCTGCCAATCCAGCCCTTTGTCGCCAAGTGCCGATTCCAGGGCTTTTTCGGCCTTGTCCCACAGGGCATCGGCCCCGACGCGGCGCTCCGGCCGCGTTGCCAGGCTCACCAGGACATCCTCGAAGCCGAAATCCCGGTAGACCTCGAAAAGAAGATCTACAAAGCGTCCGACCTCCGACTGGATCTGATCCTCGGTGCAAAATACATGGGCGTCATCCTGAGTAAAGGCGCGCACCCGCATCAGTCCATGCAGGGTTCCGCTGGCCTCGTTACGGTGGCAGCTGCCGAATTCCGCCATGCGTAGAGGCAAGTCCCGGTAGCTGTGCAGCCCATGATTGTAAATCTGCACATGGCCCGGACAGTTCATGGGTTTGACGGCGAATTGCCGGTCTTCGGACCCGGTGGTGAACATGTTTTCCCGGTATTTGTCCCAGTGGCCGGACCGCTCCCACAGGCTGCGGTCGAGAATCTGCGGTGTTTTGACTTCCTGATAGCCGTTGGCCACCAGCTTGTCGCGCACGTAATTCTCGACCGTTCGGTAAAGGCGCCAGCCGCGATCGTGCCAGAACACCATTCCCGGAGCCTCTTCCTGGGTATGAAAAAGGTCTTGCAGCTTGCCGAACCTGCGGTGATCGCGCTTTTCGGCCTCTTCCAGGCGGTGCAGGTACTGTTTGAGGGCTTTCTTGTCGGCCCAGGCGGTTCCATAGATCCGTTGCAACATCTCGTTGTCCGAATTACCGCGCCAGTAAGCCCCGGCCAGCTTGGTGAGCTTGAAGGCTTTCAGGTGGCCAGTGCTCGGAACATGGGGACCACGACAAAGGTCTTCAAAGTCCCCCTGGCCATAGAGACCGATTTCCTCCTGGTCAGGGATGCCCGAGATAATCTCGGCCTTGTATTCCTCGCCCATTGCCCGGAAATGCTTCACCGCCTCGTCCCGGGGCAATACCCGCCTTGCGATGGGCAGGTCCCGGGCCGCAATCTCAGCCATGCGCTGTTCGATTTTCTCCAGATCTTCCGGCGTGAAACCGCGCCGGTAGGCAAAGTCATAATAAAAACCGTCCTCGATGACCGGGCCTATAGTGACCTGTGCGTCCGGGAACAGCTCTTTGACCGCGTGAGCCAGCAGGTGAGCGGTGGAATGACGGATGATTTCCAGGCCTTCGGCATCCCGGGCGGTCACGATGGCGAGTTCGCTGTCGCTGTCGAGCACATAATCCGTATCGACCAGGCGTTCGCCCACCTTGCCGGCCAATGCGGCACGCGCCAGGCCAGGACCGATATCCGCGGCCACCTCTGCCACCGTCACCGGCTTGTCGTATTCTCGCTGACTGCCGTCAGGCAGCGTTACCACGGGCATGGCCTAATTCCTGCTCACTGTTCCAATGCAAAAAAGGGCGCTCGCGCGCCCTTTTACAAAACTGGTAGGCGCGAGTGGGATCGAACCACCGACCACTACCATGTCAAGGTAGTGCTCTACCACTGAGCTACGCGCCTGAAGGGCGTCAGAAGATACCCGAAGGCATCGTTCCGAGGCAAGCTCATAGTCTATCAAAGCATGCCGTCAAGGGCCCTCAACCGGCCAGCTGCTCCGGCATGCCGAGAGCCTGCTTGCGCAGCGTCTCGATCTCGTCACGCAGTCGTGCCGCCTCCTCAAACTCAAGTTCGCGTGCGTGTCGGTACATCTCCTTCTCAAGCCGGACCGCCTTTTTCAGCAAGACCTGGGGCGATGCTGCAAGTAGCCCTGGGTCCGGCTCGGCCACGCGTTTGGCTCGGCCCCGTCGCGGTGACCGCTGGGAGCGGGCACCTTCCATGATATCCGCCACTGCTTTCGTGATGGTCCGCGGGGTAATACCATGGGCGCGGTTGAAAGCCAGCTGCTTCTCCCGACGCCGCCCGGTTTCCGCCATGGCCCGTTCCATTGAGCCGGTAATTTTGTCGGCATACATAATGGCCATGCCGTTCAGGTTGCGAGCCGCTCGCCCGATCGTCTGTATCAGCGACCCTTCGGATCGCAGAAAGCCCTCCTTGTCGGCGTCTAAAATTGCAACCAGAGAGACCTCCGGCAAATCGAGACCCTCTCTCAGCAGGTTAATCCCCACCAGTACATCGAATTCACCCAAACGCAGGTCACGTATGATTTCGCTGCGTTCTACCGTGTCGATATCAGAATGCAGATACCGCACACGCACGCCATGCTCATGCAGGTACTCGCTGAGGTCTTCCGCCATGCGCTTGGTCAAGGTCGTGATTAGTACGCGCTCAGAGCGCTCCACACGCTTGCCGATTTCCGACAGGACGTCATCCACCTGGGTGCGAACCGGGCGCACGACGACTTCCGGGTCGACCAGACCCGTCGGGCGGACCACCTGCTCCACTATCTGCCCGGATTTTTGGGTCTCGAACTCCCTGGGCGTTGCCGAGACATAAATGGTTTGTGGTGCCAGCCGCTCAAACTCGTCGAAGCGCAACGGCCGGTTATCGAGCGCCGACGGCAGGCGAAAGCCGTATTCAACCAGTGTTTCCTTGCGCGATCGGTCACCTCGGTACATGCCCCCCAGTTGCGGGATCGTCACATGGCTTTCGTCAATGATCATCAACGCTTGCTCGGGCAGGTAGTCAAGCAGGCAGGGTGGTGGTTCGCCGGGTGCGCGTCCAGACAGGTAGCGCGAATAGTTCTCGATGCCCGCACAGTATCCGAGCTCATTGATCATTTCGATATCGAATAATGTGCGCTGCTCCAGACGCTGGGCCTCCACCAGCTTGTCAGCCTGGCGTAATACAGCGAGGTGCTCGGCAAGCTCGGCCTTGATGTGTTCGATCGCCTGCAAGAGCATCTCCCTAGGTGTCACATAGTGTGTTTTCGGAAAGATGGTCAGGCGTGGAACCTGCCGCAGCACCTCACCAGTCAGTGGATCGAAAAAACTCAACGAGTCGATTTCTTCGTCAAATAATTCGAGGCGTACTGCCTCGCGCTCGGAATCGGCCGGGTGGATATCAATTACATCGCCCCGCACACGATAGGTTCCGGGCGACAGCTCGACTTCGTTGCGCGTGTACTGCATTTCGGCAAGGCGCCGCAATACGCTACGCTGGTCGACCCGGTCACCTCGCACCAGGTGCAGCACCATTTTCAGGTACAGTTCCGGATCGCCAAGACCGTAAATCGCCGACACAGTGGCAACGATTATCGTATCGCGCCTTTCCAACAGGGCTTTGGTTGCCGACAAGCGCATCTGCTCTATATGGTCGTTGACCGACGCGTCCTTTTCGATGTAGGTGTCCGACGATGGCACATAGGCCTCGGGCTGGTAGTAATCGTAATAAGAAACGAAGTACTCCACAGCATTCTCGGGAAAAAACTCTTTCATTTCTCCGTAAAGCTGGGCCGCGAGCGTCTTGTTATGGGCCATGATGATGGTGGGGCGTTGCTCCCGGGCAATGACATTGGCCATGGTGTAGGTCTTGCCAGACCCGGTGACGCCCAGCAGAGTCTGGTGAGCAAGGCCTGATTCCAGGCCGTCGCATAGTTTCTCAATGGCCTCTGGCTGATCTCCGGCCGGCGAATAGTCAGATACAAGTTTGAATTTTTTACTCATTGGCGGGATTGCATTTATGCCGTAAACTGGCCCCTGGTCGACCTAACCCATAATTATGCCAGTTTAGAAAAACCCGTGAAGCCAGATATTGCGGACCGCATCAAGCGTGTCAAACCTTCCGTAACACTCGCTGTTACTGCCAAAGCGCGAGAACTGCGCGCAGCCGGCAAAGACGTTATCGGCCTGGGCGCCGGCGAGCCCGATTTTGACACCCCCGAACATATTTGCGCGGCAGGCATAGAAGCCATCAGCGCCGGCAAAACGCGCTACACCGCGGTGGATGGTATTCCGGAACTGAAGGCGGCAATTCGTGCCAAGTTCAAGCGGGACAATGCACTGGAGTTTGATGATCAGCAGATAATCGTATCCTCCGGCGCCAAGCAGAGCCTGTTCAATCTGTGCATGGCATTGCTAAATCCCGGTGACGAAGCCATTGTGCCGGCACCCTACTGGGTCTCTTATCCCGAAATGGCGCGACTCGCAGACGCCGAACCCGTGTTCGTGCATGCCGGGGCGGAGCAGAATTTCAAAATCTCGCCCCAGCAACTCGAGGCCGCCATTACCGACCGGACTCGTCTGTTGTTCATGAACAGCCCCAGCAACCCAACCGGCGTTGCTTACCACCGCGATGAACTGGCAGCCCTTGGGGAAGTGCTGGAGGAGTACAGCCGCGTATTCGTGGTCACGGATGATATGTACGAGCACATCTATTGGGGTGATGAACCATTCTGCAGCTTTGCCAGCGCCTGTCCGCAGCTGGCGGACCGCACGGTGGTTGTGCACGGAGTGAGCAAGGCCTATGCCATGACCGGCTGGCGCATCGGTTACGCGGCGGGACCCGAGGAAATTGTCAAGGCCATGAAAAAGCTCCAGGGCCAGAGCACTTCGAACCCAAGTTCAGTTGCACAATACGCTGCACTTGCTGCTCTTCAAGGAGATCAGCAATGCGTCGCGGATATGAACAAGGCTTTCCGCGAGCGCCATGATTTTGTGGTGCCCGCCCTGAACATGATCGACGGCGTCAGCTGTAATGCCGGCGATGGCACTTTCTATTCCTTTCCTGACATGCGTGGCGCCATCGACCGCATGCCCGGTATCAGCGACGATCTGGAACTAGCAGAGAACCTGCTGGAGTCTGCTGGTGTAGCGCTGGTGCCGGGGTCGGCATTCGGAGCGCCCGGCCATTTGCGGCTGTCCTTTGCCACCAGCCTGGAAGTGCTGCAGGAAGCGCTGATTCGCCTGGAAAAGGCCCTGGAATGAAGCCCGCGAATTCTTGACTTGCCCGGAGGCAGCGGCGAAAATGCCGCGCCTTCGAAAGCATATGCGATCGGAAAAATGATCCCCGGTAGCTCAGTTGGTAGAGCGATTGACTGTTAATCAATTGGTCGCTGGTTCGAGTCCGGCCCGGGGAGCCAAAATCACCAAAAGCCTCCCGCGTGGAGGCTTTTTTTTACGGACCCTGCAGACTCTGGCACCAGAGGGCCGGACTTTCAGCGACGACGGCGCATCGCGGCTTTTGGCCAACTGGCGCAGGCCACGGGTTTATCGTCAGCGCCATTATCGGTCAATTTGTCCTTTTGACCGACCTTGCCCGCCGACTGATCAGACCAGCCAAATTAACCGGGGGCCACGTCTGCAGCGGACTCGGGAGCACGTTCCGTCGCTGAATTTGCGATCCCGCTGCACGCTTCGCGGCATCTGGCTGGTGGGCACGGCACCATTTGTTAACGTGAACTGCATCACATTTTGTTAGGAACGGGGTAGACTTCATGGCGTTATGTGAAGAGAATCACGGTTAAGCACCGCGGTGAGCCGTACGCTTTGTGAACACGGCACCGAGGACCGGAATCAGGAGATGGCGTAAATGCACTTACCGAAACCCATTTACGAGGCGCTGCCCTACTTTTACCTGCTGGCGGGAGTCCTTTTCGTCACGGGAGCCGCCTATGTTTCGCACTGGTATACCGGTGCTCCGGTGTATTCGTTTTTCGGCTATTTCTGCCTGGTGGCAGGTGTCGCTGTGGCCCTGCGCCGATTCACGTACCGGCGCGCCAACCGCAGGCAAGCTGAACAGGGGCCTGATCTGCCCCCCGAAGACGCCTGACAATGGCCCGGGATATCTCTTACTCGGGCCCTCAAGCAAGCATATTTTCACCAACTTTGCGCCCTCGGCGTAACGGAGCTTATGTGAAGTCATTCACAGAAAGCAGTTAATTGCCGCGATAGGCTGTATTGACGACCAATGCCCGGGAGGGCTCGAGATGCTAGATCATAGCCAGGATGACAGCGACAGCGATCCGACCTTGGAGCAGGAATTCTTCATCGGCGGCTGGGATCCCTACGTCGTGGAACTGACCCGCTTGAAGCGGAACCAGCCACAAGACTCCGGTTCCCAGCCTGTCGCAGATCGCCGCACGCATTCGGATCGCCGCAAAAGCTGAACCGATCAGTCTGAAAGAGAAAGCCGCCCCCCTTGCGAGAGGCGGCTTCCTACCCCGACAGAGAAACTAAATCTCTGTCTCGACACCTTCGGGTTCGTCACCCTCCGACTCGTTGGGTTCTTCGTCTGACACCCGAATGGCGCCGCGATTGTCCTCAACGATCTTGGGTCCTATGCCCCGGATCTTCACCAAGTCTTCGGGGGACCGGAATAAACCGTGGGTTTCACGGTATTCAACGATGGCCTCCGCCTTGGCCTTTCCTACACCGACGAGCTCCCGTGCCAATGTCTTCGCATCGGCCTTGTTGATATCGACCTGGCCAGACCAGGCTATTGCCGGGAGCGTCGCGACAAGCAAGCTTGCCAGAGAATTCTTCCTGAATTTGGACATCATGCCCTCCTTTTCGATCCATGAATCAGATTGGCAAATACGGGCGTCTCCGGCCCGTCAATCCGCAGGTGCCTCACTGGCTTTGCGGACAATTTGATCTTAACACCGCCAGATGTCGCGTCAAATTGTATTTCTAACTTATTGTTTTTATTGTATGTATCCTTCGGAACCCAGGTGGGAATCGAACTTCAGGTTGGCCGTTGGCCGGGTGCTGTCCCAACGCCTGCAGCTCGGGCAGCGCCAGGCCAGAGCCCGGCTCTCATAGCCGCATTCCAGGCATCCGAAACGCGGCCCGTCCAGTGCCAGCCTTCTCAACACCATCCGGATTCGGCGTAGCGCTTCCGGCTCCGCCGCCGCTTCAGGCCGCCCGTCGCGGGCCTCCAAAGCGGCCAAAATCCCGCCCAGAATCCGGTCGGCGCGCAGGTAATTCCGGAATGCCGCGAGACTGACGGGATCATCCATATGGCGATCAAGTATCGCCGCATGGGCCAGGGGCAGGGCCAGCTCTGGCTGTTCGGACTGCAATTTCTTCAGGACATCAGGCACTTCGGCTGCCTTGCCACTGTTCCTGAGCAGAGCAACCAGCCGACTGAACCCGGGTACCGCGAATTGGGGACTTTCCCTGAGGACTTTGAGCAGGAGCCTGCGGGCCAGTTTCTGGTCGTCCATGCGTTCCGCCAGCTCGGCTCGCAGAAACAGGCCTCTCACCGAGCCCGGATTGAAGGATCGAGCCTGCCGCAGCCCTTCGCGTGCGCCCCGCAGATTGTTGGCCTTCAGGCAGGCTTCAGCAAGTTCGCAATAATAGTGCGAAATGATACGGTCCTGGGGCCTGTTTCCTTTGATAAGACTGCGTCGGCAGTCAATCGCCTGCTGCCAGTCTTTTTGCTGTTCGTAGATATTCACCAGTTGAGCCAAAGCCGCTGAGCGCATTGCCCGGCTGTGGGAAACCTCGCGAAACAGCTTTTCGGCCCGATCCAGGAGCCCCGCTTTCTGATAATCCTCGCCCAGGGCAAAAAGCGCTCGCTCACGTACCTCGCCTGGCAATTCCGGTCGCGCAATGATGTTCTGATGAATGCGAATCGCTCGCTCGGTTTCACCCCGTCGACGAAACAGGTTGCCGAGCGCAAAATGAGTCTCCAGAGTGCTGCTATCGACTTCCAACAGCCGGGTGAAAACCTCTATCGCCTTGTCGGGCTGCTCATCAACCAGGTAACGCAGGCCGCGGAAATACCCGGCGTCAGGTCCGACCAGGGTTTTGGCTGATTTGTTGCCCTGCTGCCATCGAGCCAGCAAGTAGCCACTCGCAACCGCTATGAAGAGAAGGACGCCGAACAGGACTGCGGCGCTAGTGGTCATCTCGCATCGGCAACTGACGCAGGTTACTGACCTCGGCCTCAGCCAGTTTTACGGATTTTCTGAGTTTGCGCCGATCGTTGAGGAGCTTGAGTACGAACAGGGTCAGCGTCGCCATGCCCACCAGCCAGCCAAGAATAAACGTGATGGCAAAAGCCAGGGCCACTCGTGTTTCAATCACGCCGACGGCCAGGTCGAGGGTCACATTGCCTGGATTCAATGAAGCGAAGCTGGCAGCAATGACCAGCACCAACAACACAATCAGCAGGTAAACAATGAATCTCAGCACGACTAGGGTCCCTGGTTTCACTGGATCAAATGTAGCATCTGCCGGCCGTTACCGCAGCCTGCTCAGGGCATCCGGCGACTACCTGAAGGATCAGTTCTTGATGGGATTACTACGCCCGGCATTGACGCGCTCGCGCAAATCCTTGCCTGGCTTGAAATGCGGCACATGCTTGCCGGCCAGCGCCACCGCCTCGCCGGTTTTCGGATTGCGGCCCATGCGTGGCGGGCGGTAATGCAGCGAGAAACTGCCGAAGCCCCTAATTTCGATTCGTTCACCGTTCGCCAGGGAGTCACTCATGATGTCCAGCATATGCTTGACCGAGGATTCAACATCCTTGGCCTGCAAGTGCTTTTGCTTGCGCGCGATGACTTCGATGAGTTCGGATTTCGTCATTGTTCTGTTGTCCGCTAGGCCAGGCCCCAAGTATTCTTTTTACACTTCAATGCGTTACGGGGCAAGTCCCGTTTTGACATAGTCTCGGACCGAAATGGCTCGGGTGGCCTCCCCTGCCGGGCAAGCCACCCGCTCCCGTCAGTCTTTTTCGGGCATCTGCTCCTTGAGCAAATCCCCCAGGCTGGTGCTGCCGCGCGATTCCGAGCCGGACTGGTAACTCTGCACCGCTTCCGCTTCCTCATGCGCTTCCTTGGCACGCACCGACAGCGAAACCGTACGGTTCTTGCGGTCAACGCCCGTGAAACGGGCCTCAATCTCGTCGCCTTGCTTCAGGACGGTGCGTGCATCCTCGACCCGGTCCCGGGATAGCTCCGAGGCTCGCAATTGACCCTCGATGCCGTTGCCGAGATCGACCACCGCACCGCGGGCATCCACCTCTTTTACCGTGCCTTTGACCATGCTGCCCTTGGGGTGCTCGGCCAGGAACGAGGACATAGGATCTTTATCCAGCTGTTTGATGCCCAGCGAGATGCGCTCCCGCTCCGGATCGATGGCCAGCACCGCTGCTTCCAGGTCGTCGCCTTTCTTGAAGTTCCGGACCGCTTCTTCCCCGGGGATGTCCCAGGAAATATCCGAAAGATGCACCAAGCCGTCGATTCCGCCTTCCAGGCCAATGAAAATGCCGAAGTCGGTAATCGACTTGATCTGACCCCTGACACGATCGCCTTTGTTGTTGTTGATGGCGAACTCCGCCCAGGGATTCGGTTTGCATTGCTTCATACCCAGGGAAATCCGGCGCCGCTCTTCATCAATTTCCAGCACCATGACTTCGGTTTCATCGCCGATCTGGACAACCTTTGACGGATTCACGTTCTTGTTGG
>JBFIQI010000081.1:0-10997 GCA_041609715.1 Gammaproteobacteria bacterium | reverse complement strand
TTCTTTGGCTGGCTGGGCACGCGAATCGGTGCCAAGCGCGGCATTCTCATCGCCTTGGCCGTTTATTGTGCAGCCACCGTCAATGCCTACTATATGGATAGCAGCGCGGAGTTTTTCCGGCTTGCTGTGGCCATCGGCATAGTGCAGGGGGGCGTTCAAAGCCTCAGCCGGTCCCTGTTCGCGCGCATGATTCCTGCCGACAAGTCCATGGAGTACTTTGGTTTCTACAATATGGTGGGGCGCTTTTCCGCCATTCTCGGGCCTTTACTGGTGGGCAGTGTCGCCTTGCTGTCTAACGATCCACGTCTTGCCATGATGTCAGTCTTGCTGCTGCTGGTAACGGGAGCCGCTTTGCTGCTGGCCGTCAACGTGGCCCGCGGCGAGCGCCTTGCGCGATCCTTGGAGGGTCTGCCGCGTCAGGGATGAAAGGACGCCAGTTGCGACCTGAGGCGCAGCAGGGCCGCTGCCCGATTGACCGGCCCGTAGCGCGCGGCCAGATAACTCTCGGTGATGCCGGCAACTCCAACCGCCAGGTCAGGGCGCGCTACCGCGCAGCGTCGCGCATAGTTCTCCGGGCTTTCGGCCGGAGTTCGTGCCAGCCCCGCCGAGCGTGCCAGCCGGGCACAAAAACGCAGATACAGCCGACGGGCCGGATCGGCGGCGCGCGCCGGGCGCTGGCGCAGGACAATCCACGCCAGCAGTGCCGCCGTAAGACTCAGGGTTATCGCCAGCACAACGGTCAGCATGCGCCAGTCGGCGTCCCTGACCCCGAGTTTTGCCAGCAAAGCTGTCTGGGCATCGGGGCCATAGCCCAGAATGAATTCATTCCACAGACCGTTGAATGCATCGAAGCCAACTCGCAGGCTGTTCAGCCAGGCGTGGCGGCGCATGAATCGGCCAGCCACGGGTTCGCTGGCCGGCATCGCACTCGCGAGATTGGTGCGAATGCGCCACGGAGCCACCGCGGCCGTGGGATCGATCCGCTGCCAGCCCCGGTTGCCGAGCCAGACTTCGGCCCAGGCGTGAGCATCGGACTGCCTGACCGTGACATGCCCGGTAAGCGGGTTGCGTTCGCCACCCAGATAGCCGGTCACAACCCGAGCCGGCAAGCCGGCGGCGCGCATCAGGGTAACGAAAGCTGAGGCGTAGTGCTCGCAGAATCCCTCGCGCGTATCAAACAGAAACCTGTCCACCGGATGGGGTCCGTCAAGGGCCAGGGGCTCCAGCGTGTAGACAAATGCTTGCTGGCGAAAATGACTCAGCGTCCGCTGGATCAGGTCGGTATCGCCGACAGACTGCTGACGCAGGGCACTTGCGAAAGCGATGCTGCGGGGATTGCGATCGTCCGGCAAATGGGTTTCATAGCGCAACAGATGCGGTCCCGGCGCCGGATCGAGCCTGTGTTGCGGATAAGAGCTGACCGAATAACGTTTGAGGGTTGTAACCGGATTGCGGTTGATCAACTGGAAATCATAGGTCAGTCGCGTCCGGCGCGGCAGATCGCCGGGGACATCCAGGGTAAACAGCCAGTGGCGGTTGTGAGGTTCCAGGGTGACCTGGTAACGCCAGGGTTCGCCGCGGTAATCGTAGCTACTCTCGTTGGCGTAGTTGCGCCAGCCGCGTCGCCAGGTACGGCCGTCGAAACGATGCAGGACCGGTCCGCGCCAATACAGCTGGTCGCGTGGTGGCAACGCGCCTTCGAAACGAACGGTAAAAGCGATATCGTCGGACAAACTCAGGCGGGTGATAGTACCGGGGCTCATTTCATCATCGAGACCTGAAAGGGCCTCGCCGCGCGCCGGCAGCCCCCACAAGGGACCGGGGATTCGCGGAAACAGCATGAAAAGCAGCAGCATCAGTGGCAGTGCCTGCAACAGGACGGTTCCGGAATAACGCACGGCCCGGTATACCCCCAGGGGCGAGCGACTGCCCGAAACCTGCAGTAAGGCCACGGTAATCAACCACACCGCTGGCACACTGTAGGCCAGGGCAAAAATGCTCTGGGAGTACAGAAAATTCACCACCAACAGGAAATACGAAATCAATACGATGACCAGCATGTCGCGGGCACGGCTGGTTTCGAGTAGCTTCATGCCCAACATTCCGACCACCAGCGCACTGCCGGCGTCCAGACCGTTGATGGTGTGATAACTGAGAAAAACTCCGATCACCACAGCGATGGCCAGCGACAGACGCAGCCAGCGTGGCGGTAATGGCCATTGCAGAAAGGTGGCGCTGATCCGCCAGCCGATCACCGCCGTGACCATCAGCGAAATCCAGACGGGAAGATGCAGCAGATGCGGGCCTACCGCCATGGCAGTGGCCGCCAATGCCCAGCGCAGGCGAATGTTGCCCTCGTTGCTGGCGATAGCCGCGCTCATGCCGGCTCTCCGAACATCGCCAGCCGCCGTAGACAATTGTGCAGGTGCGCGCGGCCTATGGCGGGTGATTCTTCACCGTCCGGCAGGCGCAGGCCAAAGGCCTCGCCGGCGGTGTGTGCATCCAGCAGCCAGCGGCACAGGATGGCAAGGCGTTTTTCCAGGCCCGTCGCGGGAACATCCTCGAGGTCGAATACATGCTTGACCACGCGCGTCCCCGCAAACTGCCGGACCAGCAATTCCTGGCCGCGCGCGAAGGCCTTCCAGGCAATATGCCGCGGCGAATCGCCCGGACGATAATCCCTGAGTCCTGCGAAGTCGTCATCGCCATGGCCGCTGTCCTGGGCCCCGCCAATATCAGTGTAAGTGGTGGGTGGCGGCGGTGCGGTGTCGGCTGGTCGCGGGTAAACGATGCACTCCAACGGCATGTGCACCCAGGTCCAGGCACGAAACAGGCCGAAGGGAAAGCGGCTGGCCACCGAGAACCGCTCCACAACGACGCGGCCGCGCCGGGGTGCGGGAACGCTGAGCGTAGCCAATGCGCTGTCGTCGGCCTCGAGGTCCAGCAGGTCCTGCTGGCGTCCTGCAAGCCAGATTGACAGGCCGGGGCGGGGACGGGCGCTGCTGTTTTCCAGCAGCACCTTGAGCTGGGCCGTCTCGCCGGCGAATACGGGCTCACAGGCGCCAGCAGCAATGCCGAGGCCATTCAGCGTGCCATGGCAGTGATACATGCTTACGAGCCCGATGCCGGCCAGCAGAAAGCTGATGGCGAAGCCAAGATTGTTGTTGTAGTTCATTGCGCCGAGCAGCATGCCCAGCAGCAGCAGGGCGAAAACAAGACCCTGGCCACTGGGCAGGATATAAATCCGGCGGCGCGCCAGCACCAGGGGTGAAACATCCGGGCCCTGGCGCCGCCAGGCCCAGTCCCGTGCCGTATTGTTGACCAGCTTGCGCAGGCGTGCCTGGAGCATCATCGCTGGCGAGTCACGGGATGGGTACGGCCTCGAGAACTTCCGCAGCCAGTTCAAGGGCGGCGCGCTGTTGTCCATCCCGCTGCCGCAGCCGGTGACTGATGACGCTGGGGGCCACTGCCTGCAGGTCATCCGGTGTGACGCCGCCGTGTCCCGACATCAGGGCCCAGGCGCGTGCGGCCCTCAGCAAGGCCAGCCCCGCTCGAGGTGATAACCCGGCCTCGAACACCGGTGACTGGCGGGTGTGCTGAATGATGGACTGCACGTAGTCCAGCAGGGCGTCTGCAACGTAGACGCGCCCCGCCAGGTGCTGCAGTTCGAGGATGTCGTTACCGGCCATCAGCGGACGAATTTTCTGAATTTCCTCCCGGCGATCACCGGCACGCAGCAATTCCCGTTCTGCATCGGCTGCCGGATAACCCAGCTCGATGCGCATCAGAAATCGATCGAGCTGCGATTCCGGCAGTGGAAAAGTGCCCACCTGATAGGCCGGATTCTGAGTGGCCACTACAAAAAACGGCGCGGGTAAATCCAGGGTTTCACCTTCGGCCGTGACCTGGCTTTCTTCCATGGCTTCCAGCAACGCGCTTTGAGTTTTCGGGGTTGCCCGGTTGACTTCGTCGGCCAGCACCAGCTGCGAAAAAACCGGACCCGGGTGAAAGCGAAACTTGGCGGTATCGGTGTCGTAGATGGACACACCGGTTATGTCTGCGGGCAACAGGTCACTGGTGAACTGGATACGCTGATACTTCAGCCCCAGTATGCGTGCCAGGGCATGGGCAAGCGTGGTCTTGCCTACACCGGGTAAGTCTTCGATCAGCAGATGGCCGCCGGCCAGCAGACAAGCAACGCTCAAGCGCGTCTGCAGCGGCTTACCGAGAATAATCTGGTCCAGTTGGGTCAGCGCGCGTTTGATCAGGTCCACCGCCTCGCGGAGATCGAGGTCCGCCGTGCGCTCGGGTTGTGCAGATTGCATCGCTGTCCTCGCTTCCCTGGTGATAGCCGTGAGTCAGTCCATCTCCCGTATGCGCCCCAGCTGCTCAAGCAAGCCCGCCCGGGAGCCTTGAAACTCCGCAAGCCGGTTTCTTTCCTGCTCGACTACTGCAGCCGGCGCATTTTTTACAAAAGCCGCGTTGCCCAGTTTACCTTCGGCCCGACTGATTTCGACATCAATTTTCTGCAATTGTTTTTCCAGTCGCTGGATTTCTGCCGATTTATCAATCAAGCCGGCCATGGGCACGAGGATTTTCATACTGCCCAGCAGGGCGGTCGCCGACTGCGGCGGGCTGGCATCAGGCGGCAGCACCTCGAGGGATGCAACCCGCGCCAGCTGATCGATGGCAGCGCGATGGCGGCTGGCGCGGCGCTGATCTTCGTCATTCGCATGCTGCAACAGGACTGGCAGAGCGCGGCGCGGGGCAATGTCCATTTCGCCGCGAATCTGGCGGATGCCCAGTATGAATGTCATCAACCAATCCAGCTCCGCCTCGGCCTCGGCATCGGGATCGCCAGGTGCCGCCTCGGGGTACCCAGCCAGCATGATGCTGTCTCCGTCTGCGCCAGCCAGCGGCGCTATCTTTTGCCAGATTTCCTCGGTGATGAAAGGCATCAGGGGGTGGAGCAGCCGCAGCAGACTCTCCAGCACGGTCACCAGGGTATGCCGAGCGTGACCCCTGGCGGCAGCGTCACTGGCTTCGTTTTGCAGCACGGCCTTGGCGAGTTCCAGGTACCAGTCACAGAACTCGTGCCAGGTGAAGTCGTACAGAGCCTTGGCTGCCAGGTCGAGCCGGTAATTCTGGAAGTGTTCGCGCACCGCGCTGGTTACCCTCGCCAGTCGCGACTTTATCCAGCGATCCGCATCCGCGGGTTCGCCCTCAGCGGGTCGCCGACAGTCCTGACCTTCGGTGTTCATGATTACGAAGCGAGCGGCATTCCATATCTTGTTGCAAAAATCCCGATAGCCCTGGATGCGACCGAGATCGAAGCGAATGTCGCGCCCCGTGGTTGCCAGTGCCGCGAAGGTAAAACGCAGGGCATCTGTGCCATGGGCGGGGATCCCGTCCGGATATTGCCGACGAGTTGCTTTTTCAATGGACTCCCGCATGTGGGTCTGCATAAGGCCGGCGGTACGCTTTTCGACCAAATCGTCCAGTCCGATGCCGTCGATCAGATCGATCGGATCGAGAATATTGCCCTTGGATTTGGACATCTTCTGACCATCGGCGTCGCGCACCAGGCCATGGATGTAAACCTCGTGAAAGGGCACGGCATCCATAAAGCGCAATCCCATCATGATCATGCGCGCTACCCAGAAGAAAATGATGTCAAAACCCGTGACCAGGACCGAGGTCGGATAAAAACGCTGCAGATCTTCGGTTGGCTGCGGCCAGCCCAGCGTGGAAAAAGGCCACAATGCCGAGGAGAACCAGGTGTCCAGCACGTCTTCATCCTGACGCAGACTCACATCTGCCGACAGGCCATGTTTGTTCCTCACCGCCTGTTCATCGTGGCCCACATAAATATTACCCGAGTCGTCATACCAGGCGGGAATGCGGTGACCCCACCAGAGCTGACGGCTGATGCACCAGTCCTGGATATTGCGCATCCACTCGAAATAGGTGTTGGACCAGTTTTCCGGAACGAAGCGAATATGTCCTTCTTCAACCGCTCGTATGGCCGGCTCGGCCAGCGGCCCCGCGCGCACATACCACTGGTCCGTCAGGTAGGGTTCGACCACCTCGCCACTGCGGTCGCCTCTGGGAACCATCAACTTGTGGTCTTCGGTTTTCTCAAGCAGACCCATGGCTTCGAAGTCAGCAATGATCTGCTTGCGGGCCACGAAACGATCCAGTCCCCGATATTTTTCCGGCACGTTTTCGTTCAGGCATGCATCGCGATCAAAGATGTTGATCATCTCCAGATCGTGGCGCTGACCGATTTCGTAATCGTTGAAATCATGCGCCGGCGTAATTTTTACGCAGCCTGACCCGAATGCCATATCAACGTAGTCGTCGGCGATGACGGGAATCTCGCGACCGGTGAGGGGCAAGGCAATGCGCCGGCCGACCAATTTCGAAAACCGCTCGTCCTCGGGATGCACAGCGACCGCCGTATCGCCGAGCATGGTCTCAGGCCGCGTCGTGGCCACCGTCAGGTGTCCACTGCCGTCGCTGAGTGGATAGCGAAAATGCCACAGATGCCCGTTTTCTTCTGCGGACAGCACTTCCAGGTCTGACAGAGCCGTGTGCAGCACCGGGTCCCAGTTGACCAGGCGCTTGCCGCGATAGATCAGCCCATCTTCGTAGAGGCTGACGAACACCTCTGTGACCGCAGCCGACAGACCCTCGTCCATGGTGAAACGCTCACGCGACCAGTCGACCGAAGCACCCATGCGCCGCAGCTGCTGGCTGATTTCGCCACCGGAAGATTCTTTCCATTCCCAGACACGCTGGACGAAAGCCTCACGTCCCAGGTCGTGACGCGTCTTGCCTTCGGCGTTGAGCTGGCGTTCCACCACCATCTGGGTGGCGATACCGGCATGATCGGTACCGGGCTGCCAGAGGGTTTCGTGGCCGTCCATGCGCCGATAGCGGATCAGCGCATCCATGATGGTGTCCTGGAATGCGTGACCCATATGCAGCGTGCCCGTGACATTGGGCGGCGGGATCATGATGCAGTAGGCCGCTTTGGAGCCCGGACGCGGTATGAAACAGCCCCCGGTTTCCCAGCGCTCGTACCACTGCTGTTCAATCCTCGCGGGCTGGTAAGTTTTATCCATGCTGCTGTAGCGATCGGAAAATGGGCTGATGGGACCGGGCGATTATACGCAAGCACACCGGCCGCGCGGCCCGGCAATGATCACAGGTCATGCTTTTCCAGGGGATAGCCGCGGTCTTTGTAAAAGCACCAACGTTGGCGGCCGGCCAGTCGGGTTTCTTCGCGGCCGTCAATGATTTCCAGGGTCTTGTCAAAACGGCTGAAGAAATGCGGCACCTCGTTACCCAGATTGATCAGTACCCGGAAGTTATCCGCGGGTTCCAGGTTGCAGCCAAGACCCACCACGCAATCATTGTCAGATTCAGCCTCACAAACTGCGTGGGGAATGAAACTCTGATCGCGAAATGTCCAGAGCATTTCGTCCAGGCGCCGGCAGGCAGCCAGGTCCGGCAGATTGATGTAGGTGCGAATGCCCTGCTGGTATCCGCGTGCGGCCAGTTGGCAGGCGACCCGATCGCGCGCCCAGGGGCTGTCATCATTGAGAACGTAAAAACGTACCAGCGTCATGACTGATTCTCAGGCGCCCACGAGGTATTGGACAAGCAGGGGTACCGGTCGCCCGGTTGCGCCCTTTTCCTTGCCGCTTTTCCAGGCTGTGCCGGCAACGTCCAGGTGTGCCCAGCGCAGGTCTTTGGTAAAGCGACTCAGAAAGCTCGCGGCGATGCTTGCCCCGCCATCGCGCCCGGCGACATTGGCAAAATCAGCGAAGTTGCTGGCCAGGCCTTCGCCGTACTCCGGCATCAACGGCAGCCGCCACGCCTGATCACCCGCGGCTTCGCCGGCCGCGAGCAATGCATCAGCGAGTTCGTCGTCCCTGGTCATCAGCCCGCTTACATGGGGGCCCAGAGCCACCACACAGGCCCCGGTTAAAGTGGCCACATCTATCACGACTCCGGGTTTGAATCGCCGCGCATAAGTGAGCGCGTCGCAGAGAATCAGCCGGCCCTCGGCGTCGGTGTTGAGAATTTCCACCGTCTGCCCGGACATGGTGGACACAATATCGCCCGGGTTGGTGGCTTTACCATCCGGCATGTTCACGCAGGCCGGCACAATGGCGACCACATTTTTCTTCAGCCCCAGTTCGATTATGGCTTGCATGGTGCCCAGTACAGCGGCGGCCCCGCACATATCGAACTTCATTTCGTCCATGCCGGCACCCGGCTTCAGAGAAATGCCGCCGGTGTCGAAGGTGATGCCCTTGCCGACCAGTACATGTGGCTTGCTGCCTGCCCGCGCCCCCCGATACTGGATGACGATCAGTCGCGCCGGCTCGGTTGCGCCCGCTGTCACCGACAGCAATGCACCCATACCGAGGCGCTTCATGTCGGGCGGCGTGATGATCTTGACCGTGGCCCGCTTGCTGCGCCCGGCAATCTTGCGAGCTGCGCGCGCCAGGTAGCGCGGCGTACACAGGTTCGAGGGCATGTTGCCGAGATCTTTGGCCAGGCGTTCGCCTGCAGCTACCGCCTGCGCCTGCTTCAGGCTGGCGCTCGCCGCGTTTTGCGACTTGCGGTCGGTAACGCCAATGCCAAAACGTTTGAGTGCCGGCGGTTTGTCTTTGTTGGCTTTGGACTTCAGCGCATCAAAACGATAGCTGGCCTGCTGCACTGCCGCCACGGTGTCCATGGCTATGAAACTGCCAGCGCCTGCCGACTGCATTGCGGTGGTGGCTTCCGGCAGGTAAGAAATGGCGCTGACGGTCCCGGTCTGAGCCAGCGCCGACGTCGCTGCGCCAACGGCCTTGCGCAATACCTTGCGCGTGAAGTCAGTTTCTTTGCCGCACCCCACCACCAGAATGCGCTTGCAGGGCCCGTTTTGCGGCGTTGGCAGCAACGTCACCCGGCCGGTCTTGCCATGCAGGTCGCCGCGCAGTGCAGCTGCTGAAATCACACCATCGCAGGCCTTGTCCAGAGCCCGGAAACGGCGCGGAATTTTCGCCGATTCAAACCATGGGATGATGGCACAATCGGTCTGCTGATTTTCCGGTTGTCCGCTTTTTACAAAAAACTGCACGTCTGCTCCTGTTCAGGTGGCTGCCAGCCACGGGTAGAAAATTGATCGTTGTGACCTGGTCTGGTCTGGTTTAGGGTATTGCCGACCCAGCGGCCAGCGCTGTCCTGACTGGCGCGCTAGTTTAACGGATTCGGCCACCGTGGGTGAAACAGGCGACACACTCTTATGTTTGCCATTCTTGACAGATACCTGCTGCGCGAAATTATCTATACGCTGGTCGCGGTAACCGGGGTGCTGCTGTTTATCCTCCTCAGTAACCAATTTGCCCGGGTTCTCGGCGAGGCTGCCGCCGGTCGCCTGCCCCGGGAAGCCGTCTTCCAGCTGATGGGTCTGACCAGCCTGCAGTATCTCACCATCCTGGTACCGGTCAGCCTGTTCCTGGCGATAATGCTGGCATTTGGCCGGCTCTACAAAGACACGGAAATGGCCGCCATCATGGCATGCGGGGTCGGTCCGGGACGGCTTTACCGGCCATTGCTCATAATTGCGGTTGCGGCCAGCGTGTTGCTGGGCTGGCTGTCCCTGGACCTGGCGCCGTGGTCGGCGGAGACTGCCCATGTCTTGCGCCGCACGGCGCAACGCGATGCCGAGCTGGGCAGCCTCGAGCCCGGCAGGTTTCGCAGCGCCGCTGGTGGTGACACGGTTTTCTATGCTGAAGGGGTCACCGACGACAACCTGATGACCCATGTGTTCATCCAGCGGCAGGTGGGTGATGAAATCCAGGTCGCGGTGGCGGCGCGTGGTCAGCTGCTGAAAGACGGCGAGCAACCGTTTTTTGTGTTGTATGACGGGCGACGCTACGAGGGCGTGCCAGGATCGGGCGAATTTCGCATCACCGAATTTCAGGAACATGGAATTCCCATTGTTTTGCCACCGCCGGATCTGAGCTCTGACGATGCCGAAATGCGTTCTACCGTGTCCCTGCTGGGATCCAAGCGCCTGCAAGACCGGGCAGAGCTGCATTGGCGCCTGGCGGTGCCCATTTCCTCCCTGTTACTGGCCCTGCTGGCTTTGCCGCTGTCGCGCACCAGTCCACGTCAGGGTCGGTACGGCAAACTGGCCATCGCAATACTCGTCTACATTGTTTACTCGAACCTGTTGGGGGCTGCCCGAGTCTGGCTGGAACGCGGCATCATTCCTGCGCCTTTGGGCTTGTGGTGGGTGCATGCCCTGGTGATTGCAGCCACGGTCATTCTGTTGCTGCAAAACAATCGCTGGCGTCTGCGCAGCGTGCCCGCGAAGCTGCGGCCACCGGGAGCGCGGCAGTGATTTCGATACTTGATCGCTATCTGCTGCGCGCGGTGGTATCCGGCACCGTGCTGGTGCTGATGGTGCTGCTGGCTCTGTCAGCTTTCATCAACCTGGTGGCGGAATTCGACAACATTGGCACCGGCGACTTTCAGATGGCGGATGCTTTCATGTACGTTCTGCTGCGCATGCCCAAACAGGCATTCGACATGCTGCCGGTGGCGGCACTTATCGGCGCATTGTTCGGGCTGGGCAACCTCGCCTCGAGCAGCGAATTGATCGTAATGCGCGGCTCGGGTATGTCCGTGGCGCGCATCGCGCGGTCCGTGGCCATTGCGGGAATACTGCTGGCGATGCTGGGTGCGGCCCTCGGGGAATTGATTGCGCCTCCCGCGGAACAGTTTGCCCGCAGTGAGCGGGCAAGGCTTTTGAATCGCCAGGTCAGCATTGCGGGCAATGCCAGCACCTGGGTCAAGGACGAAAACCGTATCGTAAATGTTCGTGAGCTGAGCTCGGACCGCCGCGCGGGCGGTGTTTTCCTGTTTGCCTTCGATGCTCAACATCGTTTACAGAGCATAGGACGCGCGGCCTCGGCGCGCATCGATGCGCG
>JBFIQI010000080.1:0-11195 GCA_041609715.1 Gammaproteobacteria bacterium | reverse complement strand
GCATAGCGTTCGCTGCCCAGGCTCGGCACGATGTAGGCGTTGATAACGTTGTACTGGCCGCTGACTGCTCCACCCAGCAAGACGCCGCACAGCAAGCCGAATATGACATTGCGGGTCCAGAAACAAATCACCAGGGTTGCCAGCGCCGGCGTCAATGACAGGAATCCGGCGTCCGCGGAGCCGCCAGGCTGCGCTGCCGCCAATACCCCGCTTGCCGCGACCACCAGCAAGGCAGCCGTAATTAAGCGCACCGGGCCCATGGCCGTCATCAGGCTGCCATTCCTGTAGACCGGGACCGGGTGGCGACTGCATTCCGGCCAAACTCGCGACCAAAGCGCCCCGGGGTGCCTGCTGCCATCATCTGTACCAGAAACTCGGCGCTGCCGGCTGCCAGCGTCCAGCCCAAGCCACCATGGCCGGCATTGAGATACAGATTGTGGTAGCGCGAGCGGCCCAGCACGGGCAGGCCGTCCGGCGTTAGCGGTCGCAGCCCACACCACCTCGACAGGGACGCACTGTAATCACAGGCACCTGGATACAGTTCGCTGGCCAGCGACATCATCTCGTCGGCAAACGCCTCACCGAGTTCCCGATTGTTGCCGCGGATATGGGCCAGACCTGCAATGCGCATGCGATCGCCGACGCGGGCGAACACGATACGGTGCTCGGCACTGACTATGCTGCAAGCGGGCGAGTCCGGGCGGGTGGCGAAGGTCAGGCTGTAGCCTTTCAGCGGCACGATGGGCAAGCGCCGACGCAGCACTGGCGTCAGGAACTGCGAATCGGCACCGGTACATGCGACCAGGTTGGTCACGGCCAGCGAATCGCTCCCGTCGCTCGCACTCACAACGCGCTCGCCGCTGAGAGAAAAAGCCTGCACCCGGAATCCGTAGATGAATTCGACGCCCAGTTCGCGCTGGCAGTATTCAGCGAGGCGCGTGCAGAACATGCCGGCATCGCCCACCTCGTCATCCGGCGAATAAACACCGCCGGCAATGGGCTCCTGCCAGGACGCCAGCGAGGGCTCAAGCGCCAGGCACTGCTCGCGATCCAAGACTCGAAGCCGGCATCCCAGGCTGTTGCGCCGCGCTGCGGCCCGGCCTGCTGCCGCGAGCGCAGGCGGGCTTGCGAACAGCACCAGCCGGCCAGCCCCGGCAAAGTCGAAATCTATTCGGGTAGCCTCGATGATCGCGTGCACGACCTCGCGAGAACGCAGGGCCAGCGCCGTCAGGGCAGCACTATTTTCCTGGCAGCGCGTTGCCAGGCAATTGCGCAGAAAGCGCGTAGTCCACCACGGCCGCAACAGCAGGTGCCGGGAGTGAATACTGATGCCAGGGTCACGTCCCAGAAGAATTCCCGGTATACGCCGCAACACGGCAGGACTCGAAATGGGATCGGCGAATCCGTAACTCAGCTGGGCGCCGTTCTCGGCGCTGGTGCCCTGCCCCGCCGATTGCAGCGCTTCGAGCACTTTCACCCGGTAACCAGCTCGGGCCAGCATATATGCGGTGCTGACACCAATGACACCGGCACCGACGATCGTGGCTTGTTTTTCCCGAAGTTTTTGGCTCACAGGTGGGCAATCCAAGGGACCTGCGACTCGTCCCGCAGGGGTGAGACGAGCCGCGGTCAACAATGCCACCGGCGACCGTAACGCGCGGCAGCGGGTAACGGCCGATGCTGGCTCTTATCAGAGAAAATGCACCAGGCCAAAAACCACCAGGGTGAGCGCCAGACTGCTGTGAATCACGCCCGCTACACTGGTCATAGGACCGGTCTTGCCGAAAATGGCATTGACTTCGAGCAGCAGCACGATGATCAACGCAGCAAGAAAGCCAGTGTCGGAAAGTTCGGGTCGAGCGAATCCGGCTGTGCTGTAAGTACCGTGTTTGGACGCCAGCATGCCGAACAGCATGGGACCCGAAAACAAGGTGTTGGTGCGCGATGCCAGCAGGGCCTTGGGGCCCGCCTTGGCTGCATCACCTTCGCTGATGCCGATCACCACTTTCTGCGCAGGCCAGATAATCAGCCACACATTCAGGAACATAAAAATGCCCATGAGCGCTCCCAGGATGATGTACTGGTTGGCGCTCCCGCCAAGCACGTACAGGAGGTACAGGCCGGTGAGAAACGTAAACATGGCGCCCCAGCGGAACCACCACAGCGCACGGGGTGCAAGTTTCTTGGTGGCGTCGGCCTTGGCGCCAGCCTCGGCTTCCTTGAAATATTCACCCTGGACGAAATTGAAGTAATACAGCAACCCGATCCACGCAATGCCGAACAGGACATGCCCCCATCTGAATAAAAAATCGATCAGTTGCATCGCTTATTCTCCCATTGTTGTAGGCTCGCACAGTATACCGCAGGAACTGCATCACTCCGCCGGCTTGCGCGCTCGGGCAGTTATTTGATGCTGCAGCGCGAGGCGGCGAAAATCTCGCTAAAAGCGACCGGACTGGAAATCGTCGAAAGCCTGACGAAGCTCCTCGGCGGTGTTCATCACAAAAGGCCCGTAGCGGGCGATTGGTTCTTGCAACGGCCTGCCCGACACCACAATGCAGCGCGCGGTCGCGTCGCCCTGCAGCTTCAGCGACTCGCCATTACCAAGAATGCCCAGTTCCCCGCGCCCCAGGGGCGTCGCCCTTGGTCCGACCCGGGCCGCACCCTCGAAGACGTAAACACAGGCGGTATGCTCTGCCGCGATGGGTATTTCGACCCCACCCTGCTGTAAGCTGACATCCAGGTAAAGCGGCGCCACCGGCACTCCCCTGACCGGGCCGCTCACGCCGGCAAACTCGCCGGCCAGAACGCGAACCTGCGCGGATTCCAGGTCGACGACGGGGACGGCCTGGGGTTCTATGTCCTGGTAGGCGGGGGTTTTCATCTTTTCATTAGCGGGCAGATTGACCCACAGCTGGAATCCCCACATCAGCCCGTCTTCCTGCTCGGGCATTTCCGAATGCACAATGCCGCGCCCCGCCGTCATCCACTGAATGCTGCCGGCTCTCAGCAGGCCTTCGTTGCCCTGATTGTCCCGGTGACGCATGCGTCCCGCCAGCATGTAGGTGACGGTCTCGAAGCCGCGATGAGGATGCTCGGGGAATCCGGCGATGTAGTCGCCCGGGTTATCCGAGCGAAACTCGTCCAGTAATAGAAACGGATCGACGTGGTCCAACTCGCGCGTACCGATAATGCGCGTCAACCGAACGCCAGCCCCGTCGCTGGTAGGCTGACCACGCACTTTCCTGATGATTTCTCTTGGCGCCTTCATAAACGTTTACCGATGCGAGTCTCAGTCACGGCCAGATTTAAAATTCGTAACGCAGTCCGGCATGCAGGCCGCGACCCGGCAGCGGCAGGAACTCTTTGACCGGCGAAGTATGCTGACGGGCCTCCGCGTCCGTGAGATTTGTGCCTTTCACGAAACCCCATAAGCCCGGCGTATCGAAATGATAGTCCAGTTCGGCACTGACCAGAGTATAGGCATCGCTCGGAAATTCACCGCTAGCGGTCTTGTCCTGGTCCTGGTAGCGCGTGACGCGCAGACCGGCGGC
The DNA here is from genome assembly GCA_041609715.1 of Gammaproteobacteria bacterium. Classification (GTDB taxonomy): domain Bacteria; phylum Pseudomonadota; class Gammaproteobacteria; order Steroidobacterales; family JABDLF01; genus JABDLF01. Next base: position 7,641 of record JBFIQI010000080.1, on the reverse strand, counting down.
CAGGCGATCACCGGCATAGTCCAGGCCGAAGCCAAAACGCAACGGTGGCAAACGTGGTAGGTAAGGACCGTCGCCATGCTCTTCACCGTATACGAAATCGCTGAATAGATGCGCATGCAGATGCCCGGCTTCGCCCTCGTGCAGCTCCACGCGGGCTTGCGCCTCGTAACCGTAAAACTCGGCGTCGGCCTGCCGGTATGCGAATACCGGCAAATCGTCCAGCTCAGCGCCGGTGGGTGCAGCAAAAATGTAGTCGTCGACCTTGCTCATGAAACCGGTGAGTGACCATTGCCAGCGCCCGCGGGTGCCCTTGAAAGTCAGGTCGAGGCCGGTGGTGGTTTCTTTTGCGAAAAGTGACAAACCCTGGCCCATTGCACCCAGCTCGTAGCGCGACAGCGCGACATGCGGACCAGCGGCAAACAGTTCCGTGGCATTGGGATGTCGCTCGGAGCGGGAGAGATTGGCGGCCGCCGACCCCCACTCGGCGAAGTCATGAATCAGGCCCACCGACGCCGCATAGGCGGTTTTCGAGTACATGTCTGGTAACGCGGCACTGCGCAATGACTGGTGTTCCAGTCTGGCACCTGCCTGGAGCAGATTTTTTTCGCCCAGCGACTTTTCCTCGAACAGAAAGACGCTGGACTGAATCGTCTCCGAGGGCGGCACGAAAGCCTCCTCGCCAACGGCATCGAAGTTGACGCTCTTGCGCTGCAGGCCGATGGCACCTTGCCAGCCAGCCAGCGGCTTGTGGCTGAGTTCCAGCCGGACCTCGATGCCCTTGGATGAAAATCGGGTGCCGGTTTCCGCGCCTTCGAATTCGGTATGGGTGTAGTCGTTGCGCCCCACCCTCAAGCGGGCTTCCTCGATGGTGCTGTCAAATGCATAACGGCCCTTCAAATCGATGCGGGTCTGCTCGACACCAATGCGTACAAACTCTTCCGCCTCGCTGCCCAAGTCGGGCTCCAGAAGTCCATTGCCCGAATCGTCATGCCCATGTGCACCGGGCACGCCATAATTGCTGTCGAAGTTGCTCAAGGCCAGGCCGATAAAGCCGAAGTCACCCACAAAGGACAAGCTGGCGGCACCGCTGGTGCTGTCCCCATCGGTATTTTCCGCCAGGTCGCGCTCTGCCTGGCTCGGGTCGATGCCCTCCCCAGCGCGTTGCCGTGCCGATTCCACGAAACCGGGCACTGCCACGTTACCGCTCAGGCGCCGGGCAAAATCAAAATGAAATACCGCGCCCTGGTTACCGCCGTCTATCCTCCCCGCCACGGCACGCCCGTCGGTTGCCGAATCCAGGCTGACGGCCAGTTTCCCGGTGAAAGGTTTTTCCAGGGGTTCCTGGGCGATGCGGTTATCAATGACATTGACCAGGCCGCCGGAGGCACCGCTGCCATATAACAGCGTCGCGGGTCCCCGCACGATCTCGACCCGCTCGGTAAGAATGCCCTCCAACGCCACCTGGTGATCCTCGCTCAGCGCCGAAACATCGAGACTGTCCAGGCTGTCCTGCAATACCCGCACGCGTTCCCCGGACTGCCCGCGGATAACGGGTCGCGAGGCGATGGGGCCAAAGTACGTGGAGCTGACCCCCGCTTCCTCCGACAGGGTTTCCCCGAGGCTCGCGGTTTGCTTCCTCGCCAGCGCTTCACCCGTCAGTACTGCCGTGGGCTGGGCCAGCTCTTCCGCGCTGCGCTTCAGCGGCGTCGCCGTGACGGTAATTTCCTCCAGCGCATGGCTATGCCGTTCGGCTTCTTCGGCCCACGCGGTAGCGAGCAACGCCACCGCCGCCGGTACCGTGACCAAAATCGGGCGAATTTTGAGCTGTTTAAATTGTTTGTTCACGTGAAAAAACCGCAATGCCTCCGGTCAACCTCCATCGACAACCCCAGATGGTAACGGTCTCTAAGAGAAAATCGAATCAAGAAGGTTCCGTTCCGGGCGATTCCATTCGAGTTCGTTTCGGACTCGGCGATAGTCAAAACCCGGGGCGTCGAGACGCTGCCCGGTCAATCCGGCAGGCACCTGCGGCACGATCAAGGCCATGCCAAGGCCGCGCCAAGCCTCCCCCGTTCTACTTCATGATGGCTTGGGCAATGTCCACGAGGTCTTTGGTGTGCGTTGTTTGCGGTGACGGCTTTAAGCCGGCATTTTGAAGCAAGGCCGGGAACTCCCCGGATTGCCATTGGCCAAGGGTACCCGGTTGCTCTTGCCAACGCAGTCGGTTGCAATATATTTTTCTTTATTTTTCAGACTCTTGCTGCATAAAGTTTACTGTCAGTTTAATTAAGGCCCTGGTACCCACCACCAGGCTGCTTTCGTCCACGTAAAACAGCGGCGAATGGTTATAGGGGGCTGTCAGCGGGTCGGTACCCTCGGGGGTTACGCCCAACCAGAAAATCAGTCCCGGCGCCTGCTGGGCGTAAAAGGAGAAATCTTCGGCGCCCATGATCAGCCCGCCCTCGACCACCCGCTCAGGTCCTGCCGCCGCCTCCAGTACCGGGTGCATCTTTTCGGCCAGCACGGGGTCGTTGATGGTGACCGGGTAACCCAGGTCGATGCGGACGTCGGCGCTGGCGCCGGCGGACTCCGCGATATGCTCGGCCAGCGTCTTGAGCCGCCGATGGATATCGGCCCGAATCTCCATGTCAAAATTTCTTATAGTGCCGATGAGGGTCACTTCGTCCGGGATGATGTTGTTGCGGACACCACCCTCGACGATCCCAAAGGACAAGACTGCAGGCGCCTTGGTCAAGTCAATCTGGCGACTCACTATGGTCTGGGCTGCAGTGATGATCTGGGCGGCAACGCTGATGGGATCGATCCCATTCCATGGGCGGGAACCATGGGTCTGCCGGCCTTTGACTTTGATAGTGAATTTATCCGCGCTGGCCAGGGCCGGCCCGGCACGATAGGAGATCACCCCGGACTGCACCATAGACGTGACATGCAGGCCAAACACCGCGTCGGGCCTGACCCAGTCGAACAGACCTTCTTTCAGCATCAGCTCGGCGCCGCCCTCCTCGCCCTCGGGTGCGCCTTCCTCGGCGGGCTGGAAAATAAACAGAACAGAACCCGGCAACTGTTCGCGGATCGCCGCCAGGCCCGACGCCACGCCCATCAGAATTGCCACATGGGCATCATGACCACAAGCGTGCATCACCCCCACTTCATTACCGCGATAAGTGGCCTTTACTTTTGATGCAAAGGGCAAATCCACTTGTTCGACAACCGGCAAGGCATCCATATCGGCACGCAGTGCGACGACCGGGCCGGGCTTGCCACCCCTCAGTAACGCGGCAACGCCCGTGTGGGCAATACCTGTGCGCACTTCCATGCCCAGGCCCTCGAGATGCTTCGCCACCAGGGCTGCCGTGCGAAATTCCCGGTTGCTCAACTCCGGGTTGGCATGGATATCCCGCCGCCAGGCAATGACGTCCTGTTCCAACGAATCGGCAAGTTTCGTGAGGGCCGACCCTTGCAGTGGATCGGCCAGGCCCGGCGTGCAGCACAGCGCCCAGCCGAGAAGTAATAATAAGGCAGGACTCTTCATGGCAGCTCCCGTTCTGACCTGAACCGCCCATCCTAGGCAAATACCGGCGCCTGAACAAACTCCCGGCACCTGGGCCGGCCGAATACGACCTGTCTGCCTACTGTTCAGGGGCCTCGGTGATGAGTGCTTCGATCACCGGCACCAGATCACTCATGATCGCGTCGCCGTCTTCGCTTTCAGTCATAGCGACCAGGATGTAATTGCGCCACACCGGCCCCCTCACCAGCACCGAGTCAGAATGATAGTTTCGCCAGGTACCGGACTTGCGATACATGCGCGCCCGGGGCTCGCGCTCGCGGATCGCGCTCACGAACTTGTGGTTGAGCCCCGGATCGACCAGGTCGGCCAGCATTTGCTCCGACCGCTCCGGGCTGATCAGGCGCCCATTGACCAACAGGTAGTAAAAACGCGCCACCTGGGTAGCCGTAGCGCCGTGGGAAATACCATGCAAAGGGTCCCCGACCCGCTTGCCCTTGCTGGCATAGCGTTTACCGACCCACAGTCCACCGCCGCGATCTTCGTCGTACAGCTGGTAGCGGGGATCGGTAAGCACCGAATGAATGCGCGGCATGCCGACCAGATCAATCAGCCGGGTGGCCGCATGATTGTCCGAGCGCCGAATCATGGCGCCGAGGTCCTTACGCACCTGCGCGGTCTCCTCCAGTTCCCCGTCCTCGATAGCCGCGTACGCAGCCAGCAATACGGCGATCTTGGGCAAGCTGGCCGAGTACATCATTTGATTGCCGTTGACACGTGCAAAACGTGGGGGTTCTGTGCCCAGGTCGATCACCGCAATGGCAAGGCGTTTGTCGCGAGCCAGCGCCCGCCACCGAGCGTTGCCGGCTATCCTGGCCTCGAGCCGTGACTGCAGAGTAGCGTCCACCAGGCTATAAACAGGACGCCACGGCCCCCCGGCCTCAGGCAGTTCCACATGCTCGTAGTTGCCTGCTGGTTGCCATGCCGCGGTCAGGCCCAGCATCAGCGATGCAGCAAGCAAAATCTTCATAACGCCTCCACCCGGGGTTGCGGATTTATCGGTCCGAATTCCTGCGATTCGCTGAGGCGACGATATTCCTTCATGACATACCTGGCAAGCACGATCCACACTACAGTGAGCAGCAGGTTGATGATCAGGAATACCTCCAGGTCGACCTTGAAGAGTCGCGCCCCCAGCAACAAAGTGATCGCAGCCAACCCGTCGCCGAGGCGAACGAACAAGGTATCGACGGCTGTTTTTGTCTGGTACAGCACAGATTTGTTGGTGGGCAGCCATAGCATCTGACGTGCCGTGTTGTTAATTGAATGGTTGCTGGACATTTCCGCGATCTTCATAAATTTCACAACCGCCAAAACAGGCGCCAGCAACATCGATGCATAGGCAGTTACTGCGATTACCGGAGTCGTGAGAATCAGCAGGCCAAAGCCACCAACCCGGATCAGGCGCGACACCACAAAGGCCTGCAACAGTAATCCGAACAGGTTGATCCAGAAATAAAGGTCTCCGTAGAACGACGTAGTGCGTAACTGGATAAAGGCTGCGATTTCGCCGTCCCCGGAGAACTCGGATTCAATGGCTTGCTGGACAAAGCCGAACAGCACGATATCGCCGCTGGTGAGCACCCAGTTAAATATCAGGATCAGGAACGCGGCCGCCGCCAGGTAGCGCTGATTAAAAAGCGGCGCGAAGGGTCCCGCAGCGTCCGGTGCGGCTGGCTGCTGCCATCGCTGGGTGGTCCATTCACCCGGATGGCCGTAAGTACCCCGACCATCAATGATCCTCGCCACCACAACCGCCAGCCCCAGTGGCAACAAAGCCAGCAGAATCAGTTCATAGGCGCCCAGCCACTCCAGGTGGATGAGCCGCTCGCCGAGCAAGGATCCGAACATGGCCCCTGCCGCCGCGCCGATCGCGACCAGCGGAAACAATCGTTTGCCACGTTCCTCCCCGTAAATGTCGGCAGCGAACGCCCAGAACTGGGCCACCAACGTCACATTGAATATACCCACGAACAGGTAAAAGATGACCCCCGCGTAGGGCACCCGGGCCCACAGCAGCCCCGGTTGCAGCAACCAGAACAGCACCAGCATGCTGCCGAAAAATATGCCGCTGCGGGTTACCAACTGGCGCCGCGACCAGCGCGCGGCGATGCGCGCATAAAACGGCAGGATTGCCAGCAGCAAGACAGTCTGGCCGATTGCGGAAATTGCCTTGACCTCGACCTTGGTGAATCCCTGAATCATGGAAACTGCCAGCCAACCTTCACGGACCGGCTTCACCAGGTAGTAAGCCGTTAGAATCATAAAAATGGTCAGCAGCAACAACAGGCTGGTAATACCCTCACGTGGCCGTACCACCGCAAACACGCCAAGCGCGCGCTCGAGTCGCGATGCGTGATGTTCATTGCCTGTCGATGAGCTTACGGTCATTGTCTGTGCTGATAGAACCAGAAACCGATACAAGTTGCGAAAATGCGCACGGACCGCAACAATCGAACGTTGTTCTTTGAATCATGTCCATTGAGACGTAATGGTGGCGAATTTGAGCACAGCCCTGTCGCGCTCACAAGCGCATTCGGTAAACCGATCGCTTTTACTGGCCTTGTTACTGCTTGCAGGAAATAGCCTGGCTGCGCCGCTTGGCGATGACCCGTTACGGATTCCCGACGAACGTCAACTTGTTATGGCGCGTGAGCTGGCAGCGAAAATGGCGGCCAACCAACGGGGACCCTACACACGGATCCGCTGGTTTTGTAATGACGGCACGGTCTTGCCACCGGCACCCTATGCGTGCCGACCGCATGGGGGCGGCAGACAGCATGCCGAATACTCCCCGGATCGCACAGCATTGGCTCAGCTCGGCTTTCGGGTCGGTACGGTTTTTGCTGCCCTGACCTGGGAGGAGTTTTACGACGCCGGTGGCTATCACGACCGATTGCGGGAACTGGCCCTGGAACGCTACCTGGTAGAAGTCGCGGACGGGTGGGTCCTGAAGCGAGCCCGCCATTATCGTGGCCGGGTGCAAATCGAAGACGAGGAAGCCGCAGGCCGCCGCCTGTTGCTGCGTCTGCTGGCCGACACTGAATGGCTGCGTCGCCACTTTCTGCTGGCCCGGGAAACCGTGCGGGTGGTACCCCATTCCGGAGGCGACGACCTCACGCGCGATGTTCGGCGACGGGCCCAGGATCTTGCCGAACTCAATTCCGATTTTGAAAAACTGCGCGTTGAAGTTCACACCTCCCCATCATCGAATACTGCCGGCAAGGTGCGGATCTGGGCAAGGCAGTTGCGCGCCATCTCGCCGGACAGCGACCAGGTCAGGCTGGCCGAGCAACTGGCGGATTCACTGGACGAATTGTACGGGGTGCGTGGTCGGCAGCGGCGCCTGGTCGAAACCCGCGCAGCGCTGACACGCGCGCAAGCCACCGAGAAGCTCGCGGGATTGCTGCAGGCGCTCCCGGAACAGTCGCCCGTCGCTCAAGTCCAGCGCCTGGCCAGCACGCTGGTGGGCCTGCGCGAGGTCATCGAGGCGGATAACGACCCCGCACTGCGCTTGCGCCTGTTCGACCTGATGGCTGATCTCGAGGCCGAATTGCGCCAGGTGGTCGTTGGCGCACTGCAGGCATCCGAGCCGACCCGCCGCATGCTGCTCGCTCTGTGTCGAAATCTGGTGCTGGCCAGCTATGGCAGTGGGCTTCTTTCCAGGACCGAGATGGACTACACCCGGAGCCAACTCGAAGGCGCGATGTCCCAAGGCGAAATCGATCCCCTGACCTACCTGGAAACCAGTCGGGCCGTAAACCGTGCGGTCGGGTGGCCGGTCGCCACCGTGCGCTATGAATTTGCGGCACCGCTGGTCCGCTACTCCGCGCTGGACACCAGGGCCACAGGCTTTGTCGATGATCTGTTGCGCGGTTCGCCAGTGCTGGCCCTTGCCCAGGCGGCGCGGCTACTCGCCTTTGATGCCCAGGAAGCCGCCGGCATTCAGCGTCGGCTCGCGGGTCGGCCTGCCCCCGCCCTGATGGCATTGAATCCGGGCATCGCGCGCGGTCGATTGCGGATCCTGACCGACGCCGATCTCGCCGCCGGCG
>JBFIQI010000079.1:0-11236 GCA_041609715.1 Gammaproteobacteria bacterium | reverse complement strand
TGGGTGACAGGAAAATCTCGTACCGGGAAGGTCTCTCCCAGGATGCTCGTGCTGGTTTCGCCCGTGTCCAGGTTTATCAGTAGATTCGTCCGGTTTTCGGCGACACGGGTCAGACGGTATTGCAGCCCGTACAGGAATCTATGGGCGAACGCTTGCATTTCCATATCGCGGCTGGCACTGATATCAATTCCGGCGCTGCGCTCCTCGAAATGAAATTCAGGAAAGCGCAGTGTGGGGGACGGTGAACGAGCGGCAGCCGCGCGCTCCTCGATGGTCCGCTGGTCCGTCTGAGTTCGCTGAAAATGCATAACCAGGCTGACATCGTCGGCCAAGCGGTTGCCCGGTGTAAAACGGCCATCTGCTGCGATGCGCTGGCGGGTCTGACGGTCGTCACCCCGCAAGGCGACCGTACTGGCAAATCGGCCCTGGCCTTCGAGGTTGTCAACCTCGGTTCGTCCATGACTGTTGTAGAAGTCCAGAGTCAGACCGAGCTCGCGCTCTTCGAGGCCATGCACCAGCCTCAAAGCGGCTCCGGTCTCATGGAAATTCCTCGGATTAGGTTCGGCAGCTGGCAAGGTCGCCGTGTTGTCAGTGGCGTGGCCCTGGCGACGATTGGCCGTTAGCAATACTGCGGTTTCACCGAGGTCAGCGGCACCGAGCATCGTGAGGTTAATGCTGTCGTCGCGCGTGTCGTATCCGCCGCTGGTGGCAAAATGCCGGTTTGCACCCGGGCCCTGCAAGAAATCGCCGGGCTGGAAGCTCGTGTAGCTAACCACGCCGCCGATGGCGTCGCTGCCGTATAGTGCCGAAGCCGGGCCCCTCAGGATTTCCACTCGCTTGATCATGGCAGGATTGATGGTATTTCTCCCGCTGCTGGAGTAGCTGCCCACTGAGAAGCCACTGGCAAGCGGTGCGCCGTCCACCTCGGTCGCGATCCGGTTAGCGCCTATGCCCCGAATTGTGTAGCCGCCAAGGCCAAACCGCGACGGATCGTTGTTGACATCGAGCCAGGGCGTGTAGCGCGCCAGATCTTTGATGTCCCGGCTCAGGGTCTCCGCGATGCGTTCGGCATCGATGACACTGATGCTGTTGGCGACTTCGCGCAGCGGGCGTTCTCGGCGGCTCGCGATAACCGTCATAAGATCCAGTTCGGCAGTATCGTAGGCCAGGATATCCAGCTCTTCTGCCGGCTCCGCGGGGGCGCTGCCCAGGACTGACGCGGCCGTCAGGATGACAAGCAACTTATTGTTTTTTATAAGAATCATGGAGTCCTCGCAGGGCCGGCGAACAAATTCACGAGATTTTCCTTGGCCGGCAGGGGTTCTCGTATAGGTATTTTCCGAAGTTTAACTGCGGGCACTCCCAATGTCCGATATCTGCGCAAACCAGTATAAAACGCTCGAAGGTTGTGTGTTCGCGGGTCATCGGTGTTGTCGGTGACCCGCCTTTGTTTGGGGGCAGGGGTTTGACCAGCCACTCTCGAAATCAAGTCCTTCTCGGCACCCTGGTCGCCCTGGTCCTGGTAATACCTCAAGCAGTCTTCGCCACCGATGCAAAGCCCTCGGCCATTCTCGGTGGCGGTCATGCCTCTTTGTCATTTCGCTATCGATACGAGATGGTGGAGCAGGACGGTCTCGGTGAAACTGCCCACGCATCCACGCTGCGTACCCGATTGACCTTTGATACTCCGGATAATGCCAAGCTCCGCCTGAGGCTTGAAGCAGACAACGTGTTGCGCCTTGGCGGCGCCAATTTCAGTGATGGCAACAGCGTGCTCGCTCAGCACCCGGTGGTGGCCGATCCCGAGGGCACCGAGATTAACCAGGCGTATCTCGAGGCGGGGGATGGTAAGACCGAAGTAAGAATCGGGCGCCAGAGGATCAACCTGGATGACCAGCGTTTTATTGGTGGAGTCGGCTGGCGCCAGAACGAACAGACCTACGATGCAGCGCATATCAGGCATGAACTCCCGGCGGGCGTGAAGCTCGATTACGATTTTCTGTGGAACATCAACCGCATCTTCGGACCCGATGGTGGCAACCAGGCGGCGAATTGGGCCTGTGCATGCCATCTCTTGAATTTATCGGCAATACCCTGGTCGGGAGCCAGATTGTCCTTGTTTGCGTATTCGCTGGACATTGAAGATGCGCCGAGCCTTGCCAACCGGACGCTGGGGTTCAGGCTGGATGGTTCCAAATCCATTCGTGATGATTTCAAAGCCGACTACCTCATTTCGTTCGCAACCCAGACGGACGCTGGCGACAATACCGTCAACTATCGGAAAAACTATTTCCACGGGCGGCTTGGGATCGCCGGCCCTCACCTGAAAGGCAGCGTCGGCCTTGAAGTTCTTGCTGGCGATGCCAGTGTGAGTGGCGCGAGATTTGTCACGCCTTTGGCGACGCTGCATGCTTTTAATGGCTGGGCCGACAAGTTCCTGGGAATTCCCGACGCCGGCTTGCGGGATATCTATTTGAAGCTGGATGCGCCCTTCGGCAAGTTCTCGACGGCATTGATTTATCACCAGTTCAGTGCCGATGCAGACAGTGTTGATTACGGGAAAGAGTGGGATCTCTCGGTCAGCAGGAAGATATCGGAGCGCCTCGCGATCCTTGCCAAATTGGCGGCTTATCGCAGCGATGGCTTTGCCAGTGACACCGACAAATTCTGGTTGATGGCGAGCTACAGTCCTTGATTCGTTTTTGCGCCCGACGGCAGACCGGAAAGCCGCCCGACGCTTGATAATCAGCCACCAGCCAATCCCCCGGATCAGGCATTTGCCGACTGATCAGAACGTTTGCCCGAGATAAAAATATCCGGCCCGATGCCCGTCATCCGCTATGCCGACGGCGAGATAAAGCGGTCCCAGTATCGTGTCGATACCCATGAACAGGCTGCCCCCGAAGCGCAGGTCATCCAGGCCGACCTGATCGCGATCGTCCCAGACGTTACCGGCTTCGAAAGAAGCGCCGGCATAAACGGGCAGGTCCAGCGCTGCCAGTCTCGCTACCGCCAGGCGCTGGTAGTAAACCAGAGTGGCGAGGCCCAGCTGCCGGCCTGCCAGTTCGTCGGTGCTGTAGCCTGACAAGCGAAACAGACCGCCGAGGTTGAAGGTATCCTGCAGGGCTAGCTGGTCGTCGATGGCGCTGGCAAACCTGATGCCGCCCAGCAGTGTGTGATCGCCAAAACTGCGTGCGCCCAGCCAGCTCAGCCTTAAAATGTCGGAATCCAGATCAGCCCCCAGGCTTTCGCGCTCGGCCTGCCAGCTGAGTCGTCCCAGTTGGCCGGTACGGGGAAAGCCAGGATTGTCCAGCAGGTCGACAGCAAATGCGGCAGACCACCCGCCAGAATCGAATTCGAAGGTCGGCAGCGTCACCTCCCCGATGCGAGGTTCGGCGCGACCCCGGGCGCGGCGAAAACCGAAACGCAGTTCACCCCAATTAAAGATGTTTCTGCCCAGATCAAAGCGCGCTTCGCTCGTCGATACGCGATATTCGGACGTACGTTGGTTGCCGTCAAACACGGTGACGTTGCTGCGCGTCAGCTCCAGCTGAGGTGCCACGAAGTAGCGCGTGCCGATATCCAGCGGCTGATAAAACTCGGTTAGCAGTCTGGCGTTTTGACCCAGCTGCATATCGATACGCCACTCGGCGCCCAGGTGATTGATTTCAGCGCGCGTGTAGCGCGCTGCGATGGTGTAATCGCTACTTCCTTCGAAGTCCTCTTCGAGGCTCATACCGAAGTCCAGAAAGCTAGGCCCCCAGGACTTGGCCTGGGCACGCACCTCCAGTTCGGTGCGATCTCCCTCGGTGACGATTTCATAATCGACCTGTTCAAAAGTATCGAGCCCATAAATTCTGGAGATGTCCTGTTCCAGAGTCTTCTGGTTCAAAGGTTCGCCCGGCGTCGCCCGCAAGCGTCGCTCAATGGCTTCTGGCGCGAGCCGCGAATTACTCACAACGGTGACATGATCGACAACCGGATTGCCGGGCCGCGAACGGCGCCGCTGCTCTAAATGTTGTGCATAAGCACCAGCGCTCAGGGCATAAACGCGTAATTGCTGTTCGACGGCCAGGCTGGCGGTTCTTCCGGCATCAATGACGGATTTCAGCTCGGCAAAGCTGCCGGAGGGCATGCGACCGAGGCTGGGCTGAATCAATACGTCGCCGGTCCCAAGCGAGTCTCTGGCCAGCGCGGTACGTTGCTGCATCAGGATAGTCAACATCTGGTTGGCGATGGCAAAACCGGAACCCAGCTCCGACCTTGGCATGAGGGGTTCGCTGACATCCACGGCGATGACCACGTCTGCACCCATAGCGCGCACGATGTCGACGGGCAAGTTATTGGTGATTCCGCCATCGACGAGCAGGCGACCGCCAATTTCGCGCGGTGCGAATACGCCGGGAACCGACATGGAGGCCTGAATTGCAGCTGCAAGATTGCCGCGTCCCTGGGCTACGCTGGCTCCACTCTCGATATCGGTGGCCATCGCCCGGAAGGGTATGGGCAGGCGGTCGAAGTCGTGAATTCCCGAGACCGGCAGGGTGGCAGACTTCAGCAGCAGGTTTTGCTTTTGTCCCTGCAACAGACCCTTGGGCAACGCCAGGTTGCCGTCACGCAGTCCAAGCTTGAAGTCGATCAGAAAGCCGCGGTCATCCTGCTTGCGTCGAAAAGAAAGGTCCTCGCGCGGAGGCTGGTCGCTCAGTGCGTCCTGCCAGTCGATGGTCAGCATAAAGGACTCGATTTCGGCGGCGGTCATACCCGATGCGTACAGACCGCCCACAATTGCGCCCATGCTGGTTCCGGCAATGCAGTCCACCGGCACGCCCAGAATTTCGAGTTCGCGAATCACGCCAACGTGAGCGGCACCGCGGGCGCCGCCGCCGCTGAGAGCCAGTCCGATGCTGGGTCTATCCTGTGTGGCGCGGCAGTCTGCCAGTACCGGCCATGCAATGAGGAACTGCACTGCCGCCAAAGCGGCTGTGGCGTAGTGACGGACAACCATGCTGCGGTTCCTAAGCGGAGGGGGCGTCTTGCTGGCGCGGCAGCTTCAGATCGGAAACCACGCCCAGGGCGGCAAGCAGTCGTAACAGATACCAGGTGACGTCCACCTGGTACCAGCGCAGTCCATGGCGCGCGGAATAAGCAAACATATGGTGATTATTGTGCCAACCCTCGCCCATGGTCAGAACGCCAACCAGCAGGTTGTTGGTGCTGTCGTCGCCCGATGCATAGGGCCGGGTTCCCCACCTGTGACAAACGGAATTGACCATGAAGGTTGAGTGCCACAACAGCACCGTGGAGATAAAAAATCCCCAAACCAGCATTTGCAGACCGGAGGTGCCAAGGCCCGGGTAAAAATAATCCAGCAGCACGCCGAACAGATAAATGGCGCCGGCTTGCCCTATTATCAGACTCGCGTAGTTGCGCTGCAGCCATTTGAGTTCGGGATAACGGGCAAGATCCTTGATATTGGCCTGGCTGGTGCGCAGGCAGTCCTCATGCATCATCCAGCCCATATGTGCCATCCACATACCGTGCATGGTGGGTGAATGTATGTCTTTCTGGGTCTCGGTGTGCTTGTGGTGTTCCCGGTGGTGGGACACCCACCAAAGTAAACCGCCCTGCACGGACAAACTACCGAAAAAAGCCAGAATGAACTGGAAAACGCGCCCGGTGCGGAAGGACCGATGAGCGAAATAGCGGTGATAACCGGCGGTTACCCCCAAGGCCCTCACCGTATACATAAGCAACGCGACTAGCGCCGCGGCGGGGCTGACACCGGTATAAAGCGCCAGCAGGCACGCCAGGTGGAAAAACAGAAAGCCGCCCTTGATGGCCAGGGATGTGCGCTGAATACGAGTCATTCCGGATTTGACTCCATATGCCCAAAGCCCGCTATTTTACCAAGATTCAGGCGCCGGTTTCCTGAAAATTTCTGTTTGCGGCCGATTTTCAGGGACTGGTGGCCGCTATTATGCCGGACTTGCACAATGGCTTTTGAAAATGGACCTGCAGATCGCCTATCACGCGTTCCTCGAAGCCCGCCTCGCAATAGCAAAGATAGTATTCCCACATGCGGATAAATTCGTCGGGAAAGCCCATTTGTCTGACCTCGCCCAGGTGAGCAAAAAAAGCCCGTCGCCAGTGCCTCAGGGTCTCGGCATAATGAGGCCCGATATCGATGAGGTCGACGATACGCATGTCGGTCACACGAGTTATGCTGTTCGTAATTGCCGCCAATGAGGGCAGGGCACCGCCAGGGAAGATATATTTCTGAATAAAATCCACGCTGCGTTTGGATTTTTCATATTGTTGATCGGCAATCGTGATGCTCTGTAGCAGCATCTCGCCATCCCCCTTCAACAAAGAACTGCACTTGGCAAAGAAAGCATCGAAGAACTGATGCCCGACAGCTTCGATCATTTCAATGGAAACCAGCTTGTCAAATTGACCATCGAGATCCCGGTAATCTCTTTTCAGCACCGTAACGCGATCGCCCAGGCCTGCCTGCCGGACACGCGCAGTGGCAAGGCGGTGCTGTTCAGAAGAGATAGTCGTGGTAGTGACGTGACAGCCATAACGGCCTGCAGCATGTAGCGCGAAACCGCCCCAACCGGTGCCGATCTCAACAACGTGGTCGGACGCCTGCAGTTGTAGCTGGCGGCAGATTCGATCGAGTTTGGCTATCGAGGCCGCTTCCAAACTCGCATCTGGCTCCAAAAAAATGCCCGCGGAGTACATCATGGTGGGGTCCAGAAACAACTCGAAAAAATCGTTGCCCAGGTCATAGTGGGCCTCGATATTTTTACGGCTGTTCTGCGGATGATTGCGCCGCCTCCAGTGAGCGTACCTGCGCAGGGGCGCCTTCAGCCGCGCGAAACCGGTTTCCATGGCGTCCAGCACATGCCGGTTGCGAATGAGCAGACGAACCAGGGCCGTCAGATCGTCGCAGACCCAGAACCTTTGCATGAAGGCTTCGGCGCCACCCACCGAGCCACCGAGTGCGACTTCCACAAAGAAGTCGGGGTGCAGCACCTCGATGGTGGCCTCCAGGTCACAAATATCATTAACTTTTCCAAAACAGCTGGTCTGATCGCCCCAGACAATCCTGAGGCGGCCATGCTCCACGAGCGCGAGGCGCTCCATGACCAGTCTTTGCAGGTTGCGCTGCAGCCAGCCGACGTCGGCAGGTTTCAGATCCACATGTTGTCCTGTCAATTGCGTGCTCATGTTTTGTCGTTGTGCCGTGCTACGCTGCGACCCGGATGGGGAACAAAAGGTATTTTTTTGAGCCACAGTTTAAGGGCTTGCCAGTGGATTAGAAACACCACGCGCATCGTCATTACCGGATAAGCGAGCAGAACCCGCCGCAAATTGCCTGCGGTCAGAGGCATACGTTGCAACGAGAGGGTGGCGTCGAACAAACGCTGGTCGGCACTCAGATTTTCGATGTGCACCGAGAGTTGATCACCAGGTTCCCGGATACGCCAGGCGTAATCCATGTCGAAATTCATGAATGGTGACACGTGGAAGGATTTTGGGTGCCTGAAGCCGAGACTGCGTTGCTTGCGGTTGACAAGGTTGTGATTGCTCAATACATAGCAATGTCGCTCTCCCCATGGCGTATTGCTGACCTCGGCCACAATATGCTGCAGGCTCTTACCATCGGCGGCATAGCAGTAAAAGAGGCTGATAGGATTGAAACAATGCCCGAAATAGCGCAAATGTGTCAGCAAGCGCACCGGCCCCTCGGGCCGTGAGCCCGTTTCTTTTTCAATGAGGTCATAGACGCATTGTTTCAAAGGGCTGGCGGGATCCCCGAAATGATCTTTGCGTCGAAACCATGCCAGCGCCCGACGTCTTGCCGACCAGCAGCGCGAGATGTCAAACAGCTGCGGAAGCTCATCCAAGTCGATGAGCATCATGAACAAGGAATAAGCGAATTCGTGCCGGGTCGGCGCGAAGCGCCGATGCCTAACCTGTCCGCGGTAGATACTGCTGTTCATAATCGGACATTTTTATCAGCTTATCGCTGACCTTGAGCGCGCTTTTTACGCCATCCTCGTGGAACCCATAGCCCCAGTATGCGCCGCAAAACCACGTATTACGTTGTCCGTTAATCTCATCGTGACGCTTCCTGGCGGCAACACTTGCCGGATCGTACAGGGGGTGCGCGTAATTAATCCGCCGAATGATCCGCGTCGGATCAAGGAGACGGCTATCATTAAGGGTGACGCAGAATTGTCGCGGCGCATCCAAGCCCTGCAGAATGTTCATATTGTACGTCAGCGAAACACGCTGACTACCATCTGCAGGCAGGTGATAATTCCAGGCTGCCCAGACCTTTTTACGCCTTGGCAAAATGCTGTCATCAGTGTGCAATACCGCTTCATTCTCCTGGTAGCGAATTGCGCCAAGGATCTCACGTTCCTGCTGGCTGGGATCGTCCAGCAACGCCAGTGCCTGGTCGCTGTGGCAGGCCATGATTACGTGGTCGAAATGCTCAGTGCCATGGGCTTCGCTGATTACAGATACCTGCGAAGGCGTGCGATGGATGCCCGTTGCGGGTGTCGACAAACGAATTCGCGTGGCAAACGGTTCGATGAGTTTGTCGACATAACGCGATGAACCGCCACTGATGACCCGCCACTGTGGTCGATTTTTGACATTCAGAAGGCCATGGTTTTTGAAGAATTCCAAAAAATAACGGGCCGGGAAGTCATGCATCAGCTGCGGATCGGTTGACCAGATGGCGGCGCCCATGGGAACGATATAGTGACTGACAAACAATCCAGTAAAGTTCCTGCGAGCGAGAAACTGTCCCAGTGTTTCATGGCTGTCGGTGCCATCGAGAAATGCTAACGCCTCGCGATTGAAGCGCAGAATCGACAGCAGCATGCCGTGAAATCCGGGCCGCAGGAGGTTGCGACGCTGGGCATACAAAGTATCCAGGGAAGAGCCTTTGTACTCGATGTCGGCGCTGTCGCAACGGACGCTAAAACTCATTTTGCTGGGCTGGGAAACTACGCCCAGCTCGTCTAGCAGGCGGATGAATTCAGGGTAGGTCCAGTCATTGAATACGATAAAACCGGTATCGACCGCATAGTCTCGACCCTCGAGACTGACCTTTATCGTATTGGTGTGCCCACCCACATAATCGTTGGCCTCGAACACCGTAACTTCATGTTTTCTGCACAGCCTGCGTGCAGCCACCATGCCGGAAATTCCGGTGCCAACGACAGCAATTTTCATATTGTTATTACCTTCTGCCAGAAATTTCGACGCCCCTCATCCCCCATGGGTGCGCCGGGAGATCTGCTAGCGAGCTTCGCCCTGTCGGGACGAAAACTGCGATTCGAGTCGGCCCAGTGCGTCTTCGATGTCTTCGCCTAACACGATGCCACCAGATTTTTCGATAAGATCGGGATGCCGGGCTGATATCTGACCGCCCACGAAGACCGGCACCGGCGCGCGGCGAACCAGTGCCTGCAGTTTGGCGCCGAGATTTTCAGCCTGCGGTTCCATGTGACCCGAGAGCACGAGTCCATCGGCCACGGCGCGACGAGCCACCAGTGGAAGATCCTCCAGGGGCATGTCGGCGCCAAGATTTACCAGCCGGAAACCACGATCCAGCGCGGCCAGACTAAACAGCAACAGGCCCGTTTCATGGGACTCGCCAGGCAGGCATGCGGTAACCAGCAGCGGCCCGAGGTTGCGCTGGCCGCGATGATGAAAGCGGGCTCCAAGTTTGTTGCGCAAGTAAAACGCGAAAAAGTGCTCCTCGGCCACAGACCCTGCGCCCGATTCCCAGCGCTCACCCAGGTGCTTGAGCAGCGGGATTATCAATTGCCGCTGGACCACGTCGAGAGAGAACAGTGCCAAAACTTCGTTGTAAATGTCGTCCAGTTCGTCTTCGCGAAACGCTGCGATGGCGGTGAACATCCGCGAACGATAATCAGCCCAGCTATTGCCGGCGACGTTATCGGGCTGTTGGCTGGATTCTTGGGCTACCTCCAGCATGGTTGCAACCTGGCTGATGCTATGGCCTTTGCCCACGAGCATCGTGGCGCGATTGATCTTGTCGATGTCACGAGCCGAATAGACACGGTGACCGGTTTCGGTGCGGCGGGGCTTGACCAGGCCATACCGACGCTCCCAGGCGCGTAAGGTCACGGGGTTGATGCCCGTGATAGCCGAGACCGTGCGAATCGGATACACCTCTGCGGTGGGTTTCAGTAGTTCTGCCATGCTTGTTTCCCGTCCTGTTAGTGCAGTTACTGAGCGTAGTGTGGGCAAATTACCGTGAGGTGAATGTGAAGGTCGCTGCTACGAGGGCTGGTGGTTGCTTGTACAAATATTATACACACAAGTATATGGCGAGGCGCGGAATACCATCCTGCATACGCCTCAAAAAGGATAATAGTCAATAAAAACAAATATTTAAAATCTTTTGATGTCCCGTTTTGGTCCAGATTCACGGCTTCTTCATGTCTGATAGGTTGCAATATTGTAAAGGTGTTGTATAGATTTTCATGAAGGAATTGATAATGACTGATCAGCACAAACGGCTGGCCGTGGTGGCCGGCGCTGCCGGTGGCCTGGGGCGCGCCGTCGTCGATCGTTTGGGGGAGGCGGGCTTTGAAGTTCTGGCGGTGGGCCGCGATGGCGCACGTCTGGAAAATGCAGTGGCGAATGGCACCAGGATTCTGGAGGCCGATGTAAGTACCGAGGAGGGTGCCCGGCAGGCGTTGGGTGGCGATGACGATCCGGTCCCTGGGGCACTCGTCAACTGTGCCGGGCAGGTCTTGGTGAGGGGGCTGCATGCCACCAGCGAAGCTGCCTACCGTGCCTGTCTGAGTGCCAATCTGGACACGTCTTTCTTCCTGCTCAAAGCATTTGTTGCGCGTCTTAGAAAGGCCCAAGCCCGGGGCGCTGCAGTCATGGTGTCCACAGTTGCGGCCAGAATCGGGATTCAAAACCACGAGGCTGTGTCTGCCGCCAAGGCAGCCGTCGATGGTCTGGTGCGATCTGCAGCAGCCACTTACAGCGCCCAGGGGTTGCGAGTCAATGCCGTGGCGCCGGGACTGATGGAAACCCCTGCCGTAGCCGGGTTTCTGCGCGGGGATGCCGCGAGGCAGGCCATGGCCCGGCAATACCCCGTGGGACGGTTCGGCAACCCGGCAGAGGTGGCGGGACTGATCGCCTGGCTGCTCTCGGACCAGGCGGGCTGGAT
>JBFIQI010000078.1:0-11320 GCA_041609715.1 Gammaproteobacteria bacterium | reverse complement strand
CTCGGACGCCGGTGAAAATGGTTGGTTTGGAACCCGGTTGTGGGTGCACGGCGACGAAGCCGTATTTACAGCCTGGCCGATTTTCAATCGTTTTCTTTCCCCGGGCGCCGCCTACGTCTTCCAGATCGACACGGATGACGACACCGTACGGGACTCGCTGGATAACTGCCCGGCCAAACCAAACACCAATCAGTCTGATGTCGATGGGGACGGCGCCGGTGACGTGTGCGACATATGTCCGGCGGATGCGACGGATACCTGTGATCCCGGCGGCCAGGCTGCCGAGGAAATCGACAGCAGTGCTGGCGGCACCGTCGAGACTCAGGACGGCGAACTGGCCCTGGATATCCCTGCCGGTTCACTCACCGGCGATACCACGGTGACGGTGGTGGATGCCCAACCCAGTGATCCGGAGGTCGACTTGAGCATCGGCCCAAATGCCGCGGCTGGCACATCGCTGTCCGCCTTCGATCTGGGACCGGACGGGACCTCATTCGATCCGCCCGCCCTGGTCACGTTCGCGGTGGATGTCACCACCCTCAACCAGAACCAACGCGACAGCCTGGACGTTTACAAGCTCAATGAAGTAACCGGTAAATTTGAGCCGCTGGGTGCGGAGTGCACCATCACCAATGGCCCACCGGACATCGCCAATTGCACGGTGGAGCTGTCAAGTTTCTCGGTGTATGCCATCGTGGCGCCGCAGGATTCCGATAACGACGGTGTCGCCGATAGCTTCCAGGGGCAAACGGATGTATGCCCGGATACCGTAATTCCGGAAAGCGTGCCAACCGAGATGCTGAATCCCAACCATTGGGCATTAATCGACGGTGATTTTCTCTTCGATACAAAGGGCGATGGCTCTGCTGACGGTTTCACCACCGGCGATACCGCAGGCTGCTCCTGTGAGCAGATTATCGACGCGTTCGAACTGGGAGAGGGTCATCGCAAGCACGGCTGCTCGGTTGGTGCAATACTGGACTGGATAGCCAGTCAGTAAGGCCCGGCACAAGAAGTAGCGGATGCTTGTTGTGGGGGATGTGCTGTTTGCCCTTGCCGGGGCATTAATGAAAAAGCCCGGGGGCAGCGCATGCTGCCCCCGGGCTCTGGCGTTCCAGACATGTCGTTGAGCAGATGATTCAATTCCTGGTCATACTGCGCGCGGTCATCGCACGCCCCTGCGTCAAAAGGGACTCGTTTACGTCGTCCAGTGCGTAGCGTAACTGCCAGGCGCTTGCGTGGGCGTTGCCGGCGTGTTGACTGTCGCGTAGCCCGGTCTCGAGGCGCTTGCGCTCCATGACATTGAGATCGGCACTACCAAGCAGCGCACGTGCGGTGTCCGAGTAAATCATCGCGGTCGCCTGTGGATTGCCATGATTGAACATCGGCACGCCGCGATCGATGGCGTCGTTAATAAGACCGACCGCCTGATGTCGGCTCATCATTTTCGGCGGCATAATAACCCGGTCAATGACATGTATCACGCCGTTGGAAGCGCTGATATCCGTGGTTACTATCCGTGCCGCATTGATGTTAAAGCCTTTTTCTGCTGCCTCAATGGTCGCTGCGGGACCCGCGAGGGTCTCCACGCGCACGCCGTCAGCCAGGGCATCGCTGCCGACGCGTCCGGAGACCACATGGAACTTGAGTATGCGCGTCAAAGTGTCTTTGTTCTCCGGTTGCAGCAAGGACTCGATCGTACCGGCCGGCAGGGCATTGAACGCCTCGTCCGTGGGTGCGAACACGGTGAGCGGCCCTTCTGCCGTAAGCGCCTCCGCGAGCCCGGCAGCCTTGGCCGCCGCGATCAGTGTTCCAAATTGGCCGGCTGCGGCCGCTGTTGCCACGATATTCTTGCCATCCTTATTGTGGTGGCCTGCCTGCACACCGGCGGCTGACAATGCCAGCACAATCGCGGGCAGCAATGATCTGCTTAAAAATTTCATTTTCCCCTCCATACATCAATAGAGCTTGCAAGCTCAAAGTAGTCTGCAGACCATGAAGGTGGCGTGAAGAAAAGACATTTCATGTGCGACAAAGCGAATTCCGAGATTGTTGCCGGACTTGGATGAAACTGTAATCATGCCCCGGCCAAGACCTGCGGAACACTGTGCAGGCATATGTGATTTATTCTAATGGCCAGGTCTGCAGCGATTGCCAGCGGTATTCCGAAATCAAAAGGCGAGGAGCGCATTAATGGCCAACGATCCTGATTTCATCCAATACGTCTGCGACCAGATCGATGCTTCCTGTGATGTTTCCTACAAACACATGTTTGGCGGCACCACGCTGTACTCGAAGGGCAAGGTGGTCGCCCTGATTTGCGACAACCAGTTGTTCGTCAAGCCCACCGACGCCGGCCGGGCTTTTATCGGCAAGGTTACCGAGGCTCCGGCCTACGAAGGTTCAAAAGACTTTTTTCTGATCGAGGACGGGATTGATGACCCGGAGTGGCTCACCGAGCTCATCTGCCGGACCGAGGCAGTACTTCCAAAGCCCCGCCCCAGAAAGAAAAAGCGGTAAAACTGCCCAAATTATTTTATTCCACCCAACGCTCGTGTTTCACCCAGTCGACCTCCATGGTCCAGTTCTGGGTCATGGGTGAAGCATTGATCTTGGCAAAGTTCAGAATGGCAAACATGGGCTCGGGAAACTCGTCTTGCTCGTATTCGATGCGGTAGACCTCCTGGTCGTCTAATCGAAATACCAAATCGTATACGTCCCACTCCACCGAGTATTCGTGATAGTCGGCAAGGCTTGCCTGCTGTACCAGCATCAGGGACTGCCAGTCGCCGTCGCCGCATCCTCCTGTGCTCTTGATGGCACGGGCTGCATAGTGATCGGGGCCACCGTCGGAATGATGTTCGAAAATATCAATTTCGCCAGAGCCGGTCATGGGCCAGCATACTGTCTCGTCGGCCTCTTCCACCGGTGGCTCGTTGTTGAAAGCGCCCAACAGCCACCAGGCCGGGAACATCCCTGGCTGGCCACTGTCCTTGACCCTTAACCTCGCAGTCCACTTCCCTTTGACGAACTCCTT
Source organism: Gammaproteobacteria bacterium (assembly GCA_041609715.1). Lineage (GTDB taxonomy): Bacteria > Pseudomonadota > Gammaproteobacteria > Steroidobacterales > JABDLF01 > JABDLF01. The sequence goes on along the minus strand of JBFIQI010000078.1, from coordinate 8,283 downwards.
GCGGTTTTTGGAGGCAATGCGGCCTGCTACATATTGGGTGTCGGGATGCTGTTCGCCAAACTTGTTCATGTTGTCACACGCACGCTGCTCGCCGAGATCGATCACCCGTAGCTTCAAAGTACCGTCGCTGACTTCCCGGGTATTGAACTGGCCATCCGGCACGTAGCAGTGATCCTCATTGTTGACCCACAGCATCTGGTCCTGCCAGTTCGCGGCATCGAAAGTAGCGAAATCGTCGAAAAAGTCCGTCTGCCAGCTGCCAGTCACCGCCTGCTCGCTGCGCTCCGCCACGCTGGCAGGTTTTTCCGAGCAAGCACAGAGAAATAAGGCGGTTGTGGCCAGGACGTAAACAGATTTCATATAGCCTCCCTCGAGAAACCGGGGTGGGATTTATTGTTCGCGGTGGTAAAGCCCGAGCTAATCTAGCGCGCGCCGCAAGGCCTCGCAAGCGGAGCGTGCCGGAGATGCTGCACAATGCAGCCGTAGTTCGGTCGCCCGGCGGCAGACCGGGTCATGCTATTTGCACGAGAAATTTGCACTTTTTGGGGTCGTTGGCTTGTCGTTCACAGTTGGCCATGCAGGCGCGCATCGTGGGTGCGAAAGTGCTCGGAAAACCAGGGATCAAGCACCGCCAGCAAGGCCTGCCCATCGTAATTGCCGCTCAGCTCGACGTTATCGATGATGTCCGCCAGCTGATCCAGCAGCGTTTCATGATCGTCTTTATGCGATTCGTAGCCATCATAAACGGCGTCGCGCATCACTTTCTCCTCCAGCGCAAAATGCGCGGATATCTGTGCAAAGATTTCACCCAGTCCGGCAACCAGCTGGTCGCGGTCAGCGCCTTCGCGGATACCGGCATGGATTTGGTTGATCAGCTCAATCAGCTGCCGGTGCTCGTCGTCTATGGCGGCATTCCCGACGCTGAATTCAGATTTCCATTCAAGCACTGTCATTGAAATATGAAGCCTCCTGTCTCGGCCCGGAACGTGATCGAAAAGTATCGGCCTGCCACCAGGGCGACTTCTTCCTCGTGCTGGTAATCCCAGCCGTCGGGGCGGGCCGACCGACGCAGCTTTGCGGTAATTGTGTGTCTGCCGGGCTCGACTTCAAATCTTTCGTAAATCGAAGCCGGACCGTCACTCCAGAGCCCCGACGCCGGAGCCTCAATCTGGGCCAGCAACTTGTTGTCGATCTCGAGTCTGACTGTCACGGGCACTCGCTCACGTACGCAGCGCTCGACTCGTCGCATATTCGGCGCCAACTTGGCAATTTCCTCGGGTGTCAGCGGAACACAGGGCTCGACTCGCTCGCCAGCATGACTCAGAGACAGTTTGATGGTCGCCATATCCGCCCTTGCGTACTCATAAGTGGGCGACGCCGACAGGTATCCGATCAGAACCACGAACCCCAGGTAAGCGAATGCCTGCAATGCCAGTCTGAAAATATTAGCCATCACCGGATCCGGTCAACTGTGCCTTGAATGCTTTCAGGATCGCCCCGCGGCGGCGCGCTGCCAGAACGGGCAACCAGGCCATCTTCAGCCGATCATCTGGCACGCGCTGCCGTAGCCGTGGGTCCCGCTGCCGGTTGATGCGTTGTGCGGTCCATTCGTTGCCCAGTCGATGAAAGCAATCGTTCTCTGCGCACCCTGCAATCATCACCCCGTCGGCAAGGTTTCTGGCCAGCGCAAAATCCACGAATGAGGGTGGCAGCATGCCGACACAGGGTAGCTTGACGACGCGCACATCGTCGGCGCTCAGCCCTTCGGCGTTACTGCAGTCGCAGGAAAACACCAGAACCCGCGGTCCCTTGTCGGTGTCTTCCCAGGGCACCATGATCTGCTCGCGCAATGCTCCGATGGTTCTGTGCGGCAACTCGATGCCGGGCTCGATCGGCTTGGCACGACGAAACGGCGTCGAAGTCGGGCAGGACCCGGCACAGACTCCGCAGCTGGTGCAGTTGTCCAGATTGACCCGCGGTTCCAGCTCGTAGGTCCGCCCGTCGCTGCGGGGGACCATCGTTATTGCACCAAAGGGGCAATCCTCGAAACAGCGTGAACAGCCATTGCAGTTCTCGAGACTCACCCGGGCCTCGGGAACTTTTTTGGCAGGCGGTGTCCATGGCAGCAACCCCAGCGCAACGAACACCGCGATTACATAGAGCCACAACTGTCCCCCGGGTATGGCGTCGAGTAACGGGTACCCGGCCATGTAAAACCAGTCGAGATTCACGGCCGCTGGCACGGTATCTAGGTCAGCCGGCCCCTGGCTCACAGCCGGATACGCGAAGGACAAGACAACCAGGGCCACCAGCGTGCCCGTAGCCAGCGCCCTGGGCGGGTTCACTCGCGGGCTGGAGTGCCGCTGGACGTGTATCCACATCAAAAGCAGCATAAAAAGCGGCGCGAAGATGTGAATGTAAACCATCAGCGTGAAGAACCGGCCGCCGAGCGTTGCACTGTTCAGAAAATTGTTGGCAATAGGCTCCGCGAAGAACGGTAGCGTATCGAGCCACTCACTGGTGGCGATGGCAATATATTGCGCAAGCTTGTCCCACACCAGCCAGTAGCCGCTGATACCACAGATGTAAATAAATGCCAGCAACGGTAAGCCGGTCAGCCACGCGAAGAAGTGCTTGCCCCGGAGCCGGTCCGTGCTGAATTCGCGAAGCAGGTGAAGAACAACGACGACAACCAGCGCGTCGGACGCGTAGCGATGCAGACTCCGCATCAGACCGGCCGCATACCACTGCTCTTTGGTCATATATTCGACCGATGCATACGCCTCCACGATGCCTGTGTCGAAAAATATATAGAGGTATATGCCGGTTACAGCGGTGATCCAGTAGAAGAACCAGCCGAAAGCTCCAAGCCAGGTAAACGGGTTATTACGCTGGCCAAATGCATACTCGAAGTAGCGTTCGGCGTTGGTAAATAATTTAAAGAGTGCGCGCTTTATTAAAGCCACTGGCCCATCATCTCACGCCCCGCCATTCGCGGATGATAAATGTCGCCACCGCCCCCAGGCTCAGCAATCCGGTCAAGATAGCTGTGAAAATGGAATAATCGAATCGATAGCGGTCGCTGTTTGGGTCGTAGACCGTGCAGAACAACTTGAAAGTGTTCACCCAGTGCTCGATCAGCCCGGCCTCTCGCGGCGTGTCGAAGACCAGTTCCTTTAGCGGCTCGACCAGCTTCTGAGTCTTGACGTCGACGCCATAGACTTGCCGATAGATGACTCCGTCTCTGTCTACGATGGTCGTTTGCGCAAGGTGGTCAAAGCCCTTGGCGCTGGCGAAGAAGAGAAAGCCGAGATTCTCGCTCAGGTCATCAATCGTTGACGCATCGGCGGCCAGGAAATGCCAGTTGTCTTCCTTGATACCCTGCTCGCCGGCAAACTGGCGCATGCGATCCGGCGTGTCGACCCGCCAGTCAAATCCGATGGTCACCACCGAGAACGCGTCCTCCCCCAGGGCTTCGCGGGCAATTTCTACGTTGCGGGCAAGCGTACGGGTAATCATCGGGCAAATATGATGACAGCTCGTGTAGATCATACTGATGACCAGCGGTCGTCCCCTGAGGGTCTCAAGCTGGAAAGGCTGGCCGAGAGTATCCCTGAGCTGATAGTTCATCAGCTGGGTACCGATAGCCCCCTGACTGATGGCCAATGCCGAGTCCTTGTCATACTCCTGGGCGGCCCCGCTCAGTGGCGGCAGAACAAGACAGCCTATGATTATGGCGCCAAGGACAGGCAGGCGACCGGACCTCGCCCTGGCAGAGCGAGAGATCAATGTCAGCTTCGCGGCGTCCATCATTTCGGGGGCTCTTGGAATGCGCGCGGTGCCGGCGCTTACCGGCACCGCGGCATGACTAGCTAAGCGGCCAGACTTCCGACAGGTACTTCCAATTGACAAAGTAGTACAGGACGAAAGCGATGAAAAATATGGCGACCAGCATCGCAGTGCCCGGAATCGACAGTGATTTCGAGCTGCCATGCTCGGCGACCGTTGCTGCTGCCGGGGGTAACTCGGGATAAGACGGCTTTTCGTCGTCTGCCAGCTTCCTGCCGAAGAACACCGAGCCCACAACAATGACAATGAACAGTGCGCCGCCAATTGCTGCCAGCACCGCGGACATCCCGTTCAAACCCATCATCAGGAAAGCGGCTGACGGATAGTCGAACGGCAGTTGCGCATCAGCGAAGCTCATATCCCAGTGACGCCTGGAAACACCCAACGTACCGGCACCCATCATAAATACGGAGATCCCCGCCACCCCGATACCGAACAGGTACGGCTGCCATTTAGCGAGCTTCTGGAACATCAGCTCCCGCCGGAATATCAGCGGCACCAGCAGGTAGGTAATGGCCATGAATGCCAATGTCGTGCCGGCCACCACCGTGCCATGGAAGTGCCCCGGAACATACAGCGTGTTGTGCATGATCAGGTTGATCTGCTCGGTGCCCATGACCACGCCCGAGATCCCGCCGATAAAGCCAAAGAACACCAGCGACATGAACATGCCGGAGAATGCGGGATTACCCCAGGGGGCCTTGCGCAACCACTCGAACAAACCCTTGTTGAGCCCGCGGGACCGCTGCGCAGCTTCAATTGAGCCCGGGACCGTCATGCCGTGCACCATGCTGCCGAGCACCGCCAGGTACATCGCATAACTCGTGTTGAAGATCTTCCACTCCGAGCTGAACCCTGGCTCCACCAGCATGTGATGGGCGCTGGCGAGCTGCAGGAACAGGATGTACATCAGGAACGCCAGGCGGCTCACTTTTTCAGACAAGGGCCTGGCACCGAAAACCATTGCCGCGATCGCGTACCAGACCGCCACATGCGCCGATACGTTGATTTGCTGCGATGAATGGCCCATCCCCCACCAGATTGTCTTGTAGACCAGCGGGTCGATGTAGCTCACCAGATCCAGCGACCAGAGGAAGGTGGGTATCAATATGATGGCGCCGGAAGCGATGGTGAATACGGCAATGATCGCGGCAGTCATGGCACCGAAGGTGACCAGCGGAATGGAACCTTCATAGGTTCGCTCCTGGCGCGCCACCACCATGGTGCCGAAATATACAAAGCAACCGATCAGCGCTCCCACCGCAAACAATATGATGCCCAGGTAGAAGGCCGGCTCGGCCTGCATCGGCACATATGAGGTAAACATCACGCTCGACTGGCCCCGGAGTACGGCAATATTGGTGATGACCGCGCCCACCACCATCAGGGCAAATCCTGTCCACGCCCATTTCGGGCCCGCCAGCCGCGATCCCAGCAGGACCGCCGAAGCGAAATACAAAATCGCCATTTCGAAAAAGATGATCCACACCAGCAGCACGTCGAGGCCATGTGCCGTCAGCGCCAGGTAAAACCAGTCTGCCGGCAGAAAATGCACCGCTGGCCAGCGGGTAAGCGCCACCAGCAGACCAAACAGGCCGCCGACGGCCAGGAATATTATGGCGACGACCGCGTTCGCCTTGATGAGTTTCTCAGCCGCCCGGTCGACTTTCAGTCCGGTTGTCGGGCAGGTACGGAATTGCGTTGCGTTTGCCATGATTCCAGCCTCCCCTACTCGACCACGTAAATCTTGCCGACCATCAGGTGATGGCCGAGCCCGCAAAATTCATTACAGACAACACCGTACTCGCCGGCCTGGTCAGGCTTGACCGTAACAACCATCTCGTACCCAGGATGAACCTGCACGTTGATGTTGACCGGCTGTAGTGAGAAGCCGTGCTGCCAGTCCAGTGACGACAGGTGCAGCCGATAACTCTGATCCTTCTCCAATTCGAGTATTGGCCACCACTGCCAGAGCCTGGCGATCAGGTAGACGTCGCTGCCGGCCGGCGGATGCACGACCGGATAGCCGCTCTCTTCACGCACCGTGAATTCGTCGATCATTACCTGTGCTTTTGCAGCGAATCTTTCCGGCGTGATCTTGTAGGCCTCGCTGGACAGGTTCTGCTCACCGGCCCCGTGCCAGTAGATCATCATAAAGAACATCACGAGCCCCCAGAGGAAGGCGATGATGATCCAGGTAAGTTCGACTTTGGCGATCGGTTCTTTCCACCAGATCCGTTCGCTTGGAGGTGTCATTGCCATGTCGATACCTCCTCTAATCCGCGATCGGAATCTGGGTGATTTCTATGATCCCCCAGAGAATGTAGAAGACGGCCGGTATCGCTACCCCGAGAAACAGCAGCAGGAACGGGTTGTCGAGCACGCGCTGCATCAAAGGTATCGGTTCGTTATCGGTCGACGGTTTATCGTCGCGATGATCGTGGTCAGCCATGATTATCCCCCCCTGAAAATCGCACGGCCCCGGTTTTGTTGCCGAGCCTGCTGTCACAATACGGGGCACCGTAATTACATTTCGGGACCGCCCGCGTAACGTTGAATAAAAGAGAAACTCAATAACGCCAGCGTCAGCAGGATCACGAAGAAGATGAGCGATCGATGCTCCAGCCTGCGCCCCGCGGCAACTTCCACCCGCTCCAGCAGCCAGTCGGCAGCGAAATACAAAATAACCGCAACGATGGTGAAATAGACCGCGCTCATAAGCGGATTATCTGTATCGGCACCCTCACCGGTGACTGCATCAATGATGGGTAGCAGTTTAGGCGCTTTCCTTGACCTATATCAAGGCGACACCGGGGGAGACGTAAACGGTCTAGTTGTAGGGCCGCAGGCGTGCCACGCTGTGGATAAATACCACCCTGTCATCAACCGATATGACCCCTTCGTCGGTCAGGTTGCGCAGCAGGCGCGACAGGGTTTCTGGTTTGATGGACAGGCGCGACGCGATCACATGCCTGGGCAACTCGAGCCGGGCCGTGGCCTGATCCCCCACCGGTGGCTCGACCAGGTGGTCCATGATGTAGCTGGTCAGGCGGGTGCGGGCGTTCTGGACGGTCAGGTTCTCGATCTCCATGACACGGGCATGGAGGTGCCTGGACAGGTCCGCCAGCAGACGCATCGAGGCATCGCTGTCAGACCGGACCAACTCCACGTAAATGTGATTCGGGATCCGGCAGAGCCCGGAATCCTGGAGTGCCTCGGCGCTCACCGGATACTTGTGTCCCCGCATGAACGCCACAGCTTCGCCGAAGGTGCGGCCTGGCCCGATAACTTCCAGGGTCTTCTTGTCACCGGTAGGCGAAATCAGGCTCAGTTCAATCAAGCCAGTATCGACGAAGTAGAAGTACTCAGCGGTATCGCCGCGATGAAACAGCACTTCCCCTTTCTCTATAGATGTCGTGGTCACATGACTGGCCAGTTGCTCGAAGTCAGCCGCACCCAGGCCGGCGAAAAGGTAGTGGCTTCGCAGCGACTCGTGCATTGCGGAAGGCTCGTCCATAAATGCCAAGTCTAGCACCCCGGATAACTCGTAGATTGTGCTCATCACGCCCGCTGTCTTGCTTTTGCCGCGACGGGCCTTGCCACCGCCAGCCATCGGTATTGGTTCGTGAGTCTAGGGGTTTCGCCGGCGGCGTCCTTGATCCATATCAAGGTCACGTAAAAAACAAACAAGCCAGCAAAGGCGTCAGATCCATTTCATACGCGGAAAAGTAAATCTGACACGCTAGCCCTTTATTTTTTAATAGTCGTAAATGTGCTCGAGCCGCAGCCCGCCATCGCCCGCCATGACAATAAGATCTCTGAGGTCCATGACCTTGAGCATCATGACCAATCGATGTTGCGCATCGTTTGACAACACGCGTGAGGTGAATAACAACGTCGCTGGCAAGGCACTTCCCAGCTCCTTCTTATCAGCAATCAGGGAAACGACTATTCTGCCGTTGCCCGAAATATCCTCGAAATCGAACCCTGCTTGCGCCAGCTTTGGCAGGTTTTCCGTGAAGGGTCCCCAGCGTTGCACCGACAACAAGTGCCGATCTGCCTCGGACGCCACCCGGCTTACTGGCGGCGGCAAGACATTGATCGCAGCTGGCCCCGTGGCAGTGAAATAAATAAGCTGTTCCTGTTCGCCATAGGTTGCCTTCGATGCCGCGCCGATCATGCGGGCATAAAGTTCCTTGAATCCGAATTCCATGGTGAACGACAGTTTCCTTTCCAGCTTGCGCATAAAATTGTCACCAAAAAAATCCGTCTCCCGCCAGATGCGCCCGATCCAGCCACCGAAATCGAATTCGTACCAGGCCTTGTCGAAAATAAGGTCGCTGTAGGCGCGGTGGGCCTGGGCGATAAGAATGTCCTCGGGGGTGTCTTCACCATCGGCTAGCCAGCGGGTCAGGCGACCCATTGATTTCTCAT
>JBFIQI010000077.1:0-11456 GCA_041609715.1 Gammaproteobacteria bacterium | reverse complement strand
TGAGCTCCCGTCGGAGCTTCGCCACTTCGTTATCGCGGGCCTTGCCATGACCCGGGAACGCATCCTGCTCACCGTGTTCCTTGACCGCGTCCTTCCAGCGCCTTAGTTGTCGTGTGCTCACACCAAGCTCTTCGCACAACAGCGCATCGGTCATTCCCGGCTCGGCGGCTCATCTCAGTGCCTGGCGCTTAAACTCGGCACTAAATCGTCTTCGTCTTGCCATGTCCCACCTCCAAAACGCATTATCGCGCTTAATTAGGTGGTCCGAAAATCAAGGGCCAGACCAGAAAGCGACTGTTAACTCGATTCAAGCTAGAATGACAGCTTCTGGCCCGTTGCGGACGTTCGTTTTTGTGAGCCTTTATTCTTGAAGTGACACCTTATGGCTGTGATGCAACTTGATCATCTGAATTTATGCGTTAGCGACGTAGCTCAGAGCAGGAAATTTTACGAGCTACTTCTGCCGCCAAATGGGCTACCTGTAAATCGAGACTTTGGTGAAGTTGCAGTGGGTTTCGGCGATAAGAACTATGCTGTTCTGGCGCTCGTTCGACAGGAACTTCCAATTCAACCAATTCACATAGCATTTCGTGTAGTCACACGTCGCGATGTTGACGAACTCTACGAGACCGCTCTGAACGCTGGAGGTATCGACAATGGTTCACCAGGGTTACGATCCGAATACCACGAAAACTACTACGCTGCCTTTATACGAGACAGAGACGGGCACAATCTAGAGTTCGTCTGCCATAACGCGCAAGAGTAAGCGACCGCTTCTGGCCGAAAGCGGTAGTTCAGAAAAAGTTACCGCGGTGACGTCGGATGACTGCTTGTGAACGATTTAAGGGCAACTGAACAAAGGTTGCAGGGAGGACGGCTCCGCCGGGTGTCGTTTGGCAGGCGCAGTTGCCTGGCGCGGAGTATAAAGCCGGACTGAGTGGCTTCAGCCGTTGCCGCCCCATTTCTCCCGGAAAGCATTCAACGCCTCACTGTTAACCGATGCATGACGGTTAGAGAGCATGAGCGATGAGGGAGAGCAGACGCGCGCACGGATCAGGCCAAGGTCCTCCGCAGCATGAAACAGGCTGGGATACCAGCGCTCCCAGTTAGGCAAAAGCTCCTCAACTTTTTGCCTGAGCGTGGTCATAGCCGGCCCGTCAACAGGCCGCTGTTACCAAAGACGATTCTGCAATTGCTGGCCACCAGTACTATTTACCACAGTGGGCCGGTCCCGCCAACGTACGAAGTCACATTGTCATCGCTGGCAAAAAGCGTGCCGATTCGCCGCTCAGCACGCGAAGAAATGTGCATATTATTCTGACGCCGGCCGATCAAGCGATTGCCGGCAATACCGCCCACACCAGGTAGCCACCAAAAAGGAACCCAAGCGTGATCCAGGCACGCTGAAAGCCGACAGGCATGGCGGCCCACCATTCAATCATCTGCATTATTCTTGGTTTGCCGACGAGCAGGATAGCGAACGCGGCCAGGAGCGCGATAATCGCAATGACCTGAAATACTGCAGGATGCCGTGATTGGGGCGCAGCAAACCACAGGATGAGCGCCATGAGCACACGAACTCCGACGGCGATCAGCATGAACGGACCATCCGCGGCACGCCGGACCATGTTGAACAAGGCGGGCGGACTTGCCAGCCCGTAAGCGCTGAGCCCGATCATCATCAGCCCGAAAAGTGCTACCAGATAAACCATCATTATGTTCCTGTCGCCTAAGCGCGAGAGCAAAGAAGCTGGCCTCGGCTAAGATGCCCCAGCCAAATCCTAATCTCAACCCGATGCTCTTGTGAGGCAGAACCAGGCAAACTTCTGGTGAGCACCGGCTGGGGTGACGTGGTCCTCCATGCGCTCTTCAACCAATCGAAAGCCGGTGCCAAGTTCGTCGAGGAGCTTTTTCGAATCGTACTGCACGATCTCGAGGCCACTGCAGCGCTCAGGCCCGCCGATGGCAAAGGTTGCCATGATGAGATGGCCATTCGGCGCAAGGCCGCGCTTCAGGGCGCTGACATATCTTCGTCGATCTTCCGGTTCGGTAAGGAAATGAAAAACGGCCCGGTCGTGCCACAGCATGAATGTACGGGGCGGGTCGTATTCTGTGACATCGGTTTCGATCCAGCTGACTGCCTCGGCCCTGCGCCCGAGCCGTTTGCGGGCGCATGCAAGCGCTGTGCCTGAGACATCCAGCACGGTCAGATCTTCGAAGCCCCGTTCAATCAAACAGTCCACGAGCACGGAGGCGCCACCGCCCACATCAATAATGGAAGCATCGCGCCTGACGCCGGTTCTTTGAATCAACTCCAGGGAGACGCTGGGCTCCCCCTGGTACCAACTGACCTGTTGCGGCTGTTTCCGGCCGTAAACTGATTCCCAGTGCCGCCTGGCCTTCATGTCACCCACGGTGTGCGGAACCTGGCAGGCACCCGCGGACCAGAGGCTCGCGCATCAGCTGAAGGAGAGCTTCAAAGTTACCGCTGCCTCACCGCCGTGGGCGGCTTTAAAAGAGCCTGAGCCGTGGATGCCGGTCAGTTCATTTCGCCCAGAATTCGCAACGACAGACCAGCGGCTTCTGGCCACTCCGCCCTCGTACACTCCATCGTGATGGATAATGAAGCTACCATCCTTGCCATCGAAGGTGCCTTCAATCAGCTCGAAGCCCACGAATACAGCGGCCTCAGTGCTTGTGTGGCACATGATGTAGTCTGCTGCCCCCGCGCCTGCCAGTTGCCCCTCGTACTGTTGGGTGACATGAGCAACAGTCAGCTTGCTGCCATCTTCGAATTCCCGGGTCGGCTTTTCGTCCCAGGATGTTATTTTGAATGTGGTCTCGGTATCGGCTTTCATACATTTTCCAGAAAAATATGAGCATCCGCGGGCGCGGTGCCCGTTTTCGGGAATCAGGCCGCCGTCCGCCGCCGGCAGATCCTGCACTCCTATTCTAGCCCGAAATTCTCATTAATCTCAGCGCTCACCTGGTTTGCCCACAGTGCATAGATCGGCGGGCCCGGATGAAAGCCGTCGCTGGCCATCATGGCGGGATCCCCGTCGACATCTAAGGAAACGAATGCACAGTCGGCTTCTTGCTGAACATCCGCTTGCAGCGAGCGATTCAGTTGCCTGGCCCTTTTGCCGAGATGCCAGCGCAGGGGTTGGGGAAGCGCCGGAAACAGGGGCCCGGGGGGGAGACCCGATACAACAATCAGCCTGGTTTTGAATCGATCCCTGAGCAGCGCGCGAAGACGTGCCTGCTCGGACCGCCAGCGACTGACGGTCGCTCCGCCTGTTACGTCATTAACACCCAGAGAGGTAACTGCCACATCAAAATGTTCCTGGTTCAATGCAGCAAGACTGGCACAGGTCGATGACGTGGTGGCGCCGGTTTTGGCGACCAGGCGCCAGGCGACACGGCATGATGGCGCAAGCCTCGTGACGAGCTGCCCGAGTAGTGCCTGCTCCTGGTGGGGCGCGCCCACGCCAGCTGCGGCGGAATCCCCGGTTATCAGTACGCGTATGCTGCGGCCAGCACCCCGGGAGCCAACCCGTTCACCCGGGGGCTCGGGTAACAGCGGGGTCTTCGATCTCGCCACCAGGCCCTGTGCAAGGAGGAGCGGTGACAGTGCGGCCGTGGTTAGCCAGTAGACCATGGCAGGGCTATTTCTTGCGTTTCATGGAACCGGGCGCGGGGGCGCCGAACTGGCTCTCAAATTCGGAAAAGACCTTATCGATCGCCCCTTTCCGGGCGATCGAATCGAGGTTTTCCAGCAGCACTGTAAGCAGATAGTTGTTTCCATAGCCATACCTGGCATTGAGCTCACGGAGCACCGCATAGGCCTTGTCGGACATGGCCGCGTTGAATCGTTTGGGTAGCGGAAATCGCCTGGCTGTCATCGAGGTCTCCTGATGTTGCGAATGCCTGCCAAGGGCTGAAATTCGATCCGTGAAAATATTTCAGGCAAGCGTCTTATTATATAGCTGGGCCATTTTTTCATCGGCGCCTAACTTCAACGAGTGCTCGAAAGAAAACCCGAGCCGCTGAAGCAAGCGCACGGAGCGTCGGTTGTCAGGGGACACAATTGCAAGCACACGTGACAAGCCAAGCGTGTCTGTTGCGTATCCGAGCGCGGCGCGGCAGGCCTCCAGGGCATATCCCTGCTTGCGGTATGCGGGCAGCAGGGCATAGCCGAGGTCCGGGGTGTCCAGGTGTTCACGTTTTAACAAGCCACAGAGCCCGATCGGCGTATGGTCATTCTTCAGTTCAGTCAGCCACAAGCCATGGCCATGCATCCGATAGCTGGTCATTGGCCCGTGCTTGATGAATTCACGTGCGTCTTCCGGCGTCCGCACGCCGCGGTCTCCGATATGATCCAGCCAGTCGGGATCGTTAACCAGATCACGGATGAATTCAGCATCGCTGATGGCGACATTGCGCAGACACAGCCTGTCGGTTTCAAGAATCATGGCAAGCAGGCGGCGGGATCAGGTTGCTGCTCTTTCCTCATTATCGCTACATCCACGAATCTGGAACTTATGGCGCAAGTAGACTTTTTTGCCTATGTGCACCACGATCGTCGTGTCATGATCCACTGAGCCTTCGCGGATTTTAAATGAGAAACGTCGCGTGCCATATTCCTTTTTATTGAGGGTGTGCTCCCGATGCGAGCGTCGCGGAGTATCGTAATTGTCGAGATCACGAAAAATGGCGGTGGTTTCAAAAAAGAGCATTTGCCGGCCAGGTTGACTGGCGATTACTCCCAGCGCATACCATCGTCCAACGTCACAGGGAATCTCACTGCTGTCCGGAATTGCTGCCTTGCTTTTAAGATTTTTGGTTACGGCCCGGCGAAAGCTGCCCCAGGATGTGGGTGAAAGGCCCGCAAAAACTTTCACAAACAAGGGGCCTTCTTCCAAGTCACCTTCCGCTGAAACGGCAAATGTGAGGCTGATGAGGGCTCCAATCAGCAGCAACCTGATGCACATGTTCATTCGCAGATTTTACCATGAGGCCTGCGCGAGGGGCGACGCGCAGCGAAATCACGATTCTGGCGCGGCCAGTAATATGTAGGCCAGGTCGTTCTGCTGATCAAGGCTGACCAGGTCATCGACCTGATCGCCATTAAGGTCACCGGCGGCCAACCCCCAGGGGTGTTCGCCCGATTCCACTGACACGATTTTAGGTTCCTCGCCGCCCAGCAGGACAAAGACCGGTGATCCACTGTAGTTCTGTATTACGAAGTCGGCCGCTTTGTCTCCATTAAAATCGCCGGAAATTGTGCGCTTGGCCCCGTGCGAAAAGCGCCGACGCAACAGCGGCTCGAAAAGCCCATCGCCGGTCCCGCGCAATAGAGAAAAGTTACCGTTTTCAGCGGCAATCGCAAGATCTTGCAAGCCATCGGCATCGACATCGCCCAGGGCGACCCCGAAAGCGCCGTGGTTCGCAACCCGTCGTGGAGGGAGGTAAGCCGATTGACTGCTGAGCACAACGTTCACGACCTGCCCCAACGGTGCCACAATGTCCGGGCGGCTGTCCTTATTTAAATCCGCGATCGCCATGCCAAGATAAGGGTCACCGCCGGCATAAATCCTCCTGGCCTCGGCAAACTCCCCGTTTCCTTCTCCCACGAGAAGCACATATCCGCCGCCGTCACGGTCGTCGACCAGCAAATCCAGGTTTCCATCACGGTCGAAATCCACGGCTTGAACAGCATGTGCATGTGGACTGACATCGATTGTCAGTGGCGAGCCCGAAAAAGGCCGGAAGGCACCGCTGCTGTCGTTTGTCAGCAGCGTCAGCTGTCGGGTTTCATGATTCGCGATGGCGATATCCACATCCCCATCATTATCCAGGTCGCCGACTGCGAGGCTGTCGGGGTTGGGCCCGGCGGCAAAAACCTTCTTCGGTTCAAATCCACCCTGGCAATCGCCCGCGAATACCAGTAAGTCATTACTGCCGATATTGAGGATAAGCAGATCATTGCATTCATCATCGCTGACATCGGCGATGGACGCGTACGTAGGCTGACTGCCGGTCTCGAGCAAGATTGGCGGGCGAAAGAATTCCCCGCCGGCAGCGGTGGAGGCAGCTATGGTCATGATTACCAATAGTGAGCGCGAAGATATTGAAAGCATAATGTGCCGGTCAGAACCGCTCATTACCCTGTTGCTCCAGATTATTGATTTTGGTCTTGCCCAGCGATTTGAGTAACAGATTGCGCCCGGTCCTCAACACCGGGTACACGATGCCCGATAATCGCCGGGACCGGAAAACCCAGTAACTCAGACGATTGAAAACTCCCGATCGTGTGCCCAGCAACGAGAGCATGTGAATGGCGTCGGCTCCGTAGTAGAGCCTGTCGCCCACTTTCAGGACCATGCCCTGGTCAATATCGAGGCCAGCGGCGGTTATCTCGGACATGACTGGCCCTCCGTCCCGCGCATTGACGAGCACAAGGTTGCCGGCGGACTCGCGAATCCGCGCGAGATTACAATAGAAATCGCAGGCCGGACACTGCTTATCGTAGACGAGAAAAATGTCATCAGTGCTCACGCGGTTTGACCGCGCCTCTGCGCATGGCCCGGGATATCTTTCCGACTGTGCTGTTGTGTTCTCACATAGCGCACGACAACGGTGCCCGCAATCAAATCGTGCAAAGCCCTCCGTTTCTTGCTGAACAGCATGGATACTATTTCCACGACTCCCCACAGCAAGGCGAGCAAGCCGACGCCCGTAGCGATTGCCGGCGGCTTCAACATGGCAGTTTTCCCATCAACCACGACGATGTCCGAATATGGAAGCATAAGAATGGCGATCACGAGGAAGACGACCGGCACGGAATCACGCAGTAATGACCGTAACAGGTTGATCGGCTGCTCATCAGAAACGCGTACGACTCGCACGCCCGTAATCATCTTGCCAAGCGTCTGCCCCCATTTTGCGTGCATCAGGATGAAATAGAAGAGCACAAGCAGCTGCGAAGAGAAACTAATGACGGTGACCGTCACAACATCGCCTGGACGTGCACTCATCAGGGGCACAGTGAGGGCATTGATGGTCAACTGCAGGATCACCGAATCGAAAAACAGGGCCCAGAAACGCCGCCACCCGGTCTGGTAGCGGTTTTCATCGGTTATGGCCTCGGGTGCAATCGTATCGAAGCCCCCCTGCTCCTGTATCAATGCCGCCAGGTGGGCCTTGTGCTCAGGATACCTGTCGTGATCAAGCCTGAAATAGGCCTCTTCCAGTTCTGCTTTGGGCGCATCAGTGCGGCTTCGGATTTCGGTCTCAAGCCTGTCGAGCGACTCCGGGTAGAGATCTCCACGAATGCTGTCCAGCGCTTCGTAGAGTTGCCGAAAGGTATAGTTGTGGTAATCGGTGGAATTCACAAGCTGATCATTTGCTGTGGCGGAGGCGCTATCGGGCAAAAGAGCTCACAACCATGTGCGCTAGCAGACCTGGTAAATCTGGATCAGATTGCCACAGGTATCTTCGAAGGCAGCCACGATGGCGCTGCCAACATCGGTTGGTTCGGATTTGAAAGTGACACCCAGGGCGAGCAATCGGCTGTGTTCCTCCTTGATGTCATCGACAGCGAACGAGGCAATGGGGATGCCAGACTGAAACAGTGCCTGCTGGTAAGTCTTCGACGCCGGGTTGGCATTGGGCTCCAGCAAGAGCTCGGTCCCGTCGGGTTCCTCCGGTGAGACCACGGTCAGCCAGCGGTGCTCGCCGGCCGGTAAATCAGTTTTCTTAACAAAGCCAAGTTTTTCAGTGTAAAACGCAAGCGCGCTCTCCTGGTCATTCACCGGTACGCTGCTAAGCTTGATCTTCATCGATACACTCCCCGTGACTCGTCTATGTCCTGTCTCACGGCACCCCACGACGGGGCACCCCTTTGCCAGTCCTCGCATCAGATTGGCCGGATGCAGCGAGCATATTCCCACCCCGCCAGCGCCTCGGAAATACTAGCGCTTGTTGCTCCCCAAATACCATTTTAACATTCGATCGCCCCGGCTCCGGGCAAGGCCGGGCCAGAGGCCGCAGGCGCCCGTGTATTGTCGAGGTCCTCGGCAAACCCCTATGCGCCTTTGCCCGAAAAGGCTGATTTCACGAGACTACGGCCTGCATTCAGCCAGGTTTTCAGGCTGGTCGGGCGAAGTCGACCCGAACGAAGAAACGCCCGGCAGGCAAGTCGGGCATCTCCGCGCTTGAGGTGCAGGTATCCGAAGTCAAACCAGTGCTTCGCAAGAACCCGCCGGATAGTACCCTCCGGCGTAGTGGCGCCGTCCGGACCCACCGGGCCCCATTCCGCCAGCGCCTTCTCGATGACCAGGCAAGGATAGTTATCCCTGTGAGGCTGGTGGGTAATGCTCTCTGAGTGAATCCGGTAGAGCGCCAATGCTGCCTTGAGCTTGTGAATCGGGGTCACGCGGGACAGTCGAATCCAGTAATCATAGTCCTGTCCGCGGCGAAGCCCCGGATCGAACGGCCCGACCATCTCCGCCGTTGAACGGCGCAGCATCAAGGTGCTGGTCAGGATGATGCAGTCCTGGAGCAGCTTGTTGTAGAGCATGCCGGATTTACTTTCTTCAATTCCAGGTCTTTGTGAGCCTTCAATCCAGTGCGCCGGGATCTGAAGCTCATTCAGCGACTCCGGTCGCCATTCGTGCCACGCGCAGTAGACTGCATCGACGTCCGGGTGCGCTGCCAGATATTCGGCTTGTTTGCGAAGCTTGCCCGGCAACCAGTAGTCGTCGGAATCCAGGAACGCGATCAGTGAGCCTCTCGCAGCTTTGATGCCGGCATTCCGTGCCGAAGCAATGCCAGCGTTCTGCTGCGACATCACAGAAATTCGCGACCCGAATCCGGACAGCACTTCAGCCGTATCATCGGTCGATCCGTCATCGATGACGATGATTTCCTTGTTCGCATAGTCCTGGTCGAGCGCGCTCTGCACCGCCAGCCGGAGAAAGGGCGCGCAATTGTAGGTGGGGATAATGACGGAAACGAGCGTGTCAGGGGTCATGGCTTAATGCGGCAGGGAAAATAATGGCACGGATTACTGATTGACGGTGATAGACAAAGACGCGCAGTCAGTGTTGACAGGCCTGGCGAATCTTAGCACTTGTTACCAGCTGACACCGCAAGCGGTCCGAAGATATTCAGGAGACGAAAGCTGGTCAAGCATGAACCTTGCCACGTCAGCCCGGGATATGCGTGCAGTTGTCAGGAAATTGCCAGCAATACGGCCGTGATAATACTGGCCGCGAGGCTTTGCATTGTTGAGAGCCGCCGGCCTCACGATGGTCCATTCCGCATCGCTCTCTGCAATGATTCGTTCTTGCCGGGTCTTGTCCCAGAAGTACAGGGGCAGAATCACCGGTATTACAAAAAAAGTGTAGTAGAGGCCCATGCGACCCGCACTGTCTCCGATACCCAGCGAAGTCTCACATAGAATTCTCTTTACACCCTGCCCATCCATGGCTGCGAGGATATTGCGCGTGCCCTCAGAGAGTATCCGCGTGGGATAGAAGAATCGTTTGTGCCCCAGCGCCGAAAGGACGGCCTGCTGTCCGGGCATCGCCTTTTCGATGGATTGAAGATCCAGGACGTCTCCCTGGACTACGCGCAGGCGAGGATTGTCGATGCGAAGGTCAGATGGATTACGCGCAAGGGCGGTAACATGGAGGCCGCGTTCAAGCGCCGCGGCGACAAGCGCACGACCGGTCCCACCGGTTGCACCGATGATAAGTATCCGCTCAGCTTGTGTCATTGCCGCGTCACGCGGGCCGGACACCCGGGAGTGGTGCCCCGCACGGCCCAGCGCGAGCGAGAGCGCAGCTGCGTAAACCAGGAATATCAGCAGGATAGTCACTCTGATTGAGGCCCGTCGAAAAACTCTACGATTCCTGTCTCGAGCGAATATTCGGCGGCAACAATCAGGAGCCCTTCGTTGCGGATGAGCTGTTCAAGAATTTCTGATCCGTGCCTCAGTTGATCGGCGGCTGCGCGCGTATTGGCCCGAATCGCGCGACCCAGAAGCTGCCCGGGGTCCCCACCACGATTGGCGTCGACCACGCCCTGTATGGACGGGCGAATGCGGTCGACTATTGACTTCAGGTTTGGCGATTGGTGGTCGAGATCGTGATGCAGTTGTTCGATCGTTGCCTCGACCGCGCCGCACTGGGTATGGCCGAGGACCACGACCAGTCGTGTGCCAAAACGATCAGCCGCAAATTCGACGCTGCCGACCTGAGAGGGCGCCACGACGTTACCCGCCACCCGGATTACAAACAGGTCACCAAGGCCCTGGTCAAAGACGATCTCGGCCGGCACCCTCGAGTCTGAACAGCCAAGGACGATCGCGAACGGGTTTTGACCGGCCACCAGCTCGCTGCGCCGTTCCTGACCCGCGGTGCGGCGGCGGCCGTGCATGTCGGAGACAAAGCGCCTATTTCCGGCGCGCAGTCTTTCCAGCGCATCCAGTCCTGAGATCATAGAGTATTCCGTTTCATCTCATTGAAAGTTGACCGGCCCCGGCATTCAGATGGCGCCCGTCCGCACTGGTGGCCTCATCCCGCATAGCTGTCGCGTGAGTTTCCCAGGCTTGCGGCCCTGGCCTTCAAACGCATGATTCCTGAGCCGTGCGTCCACCCCCTTCATTGCTGCAAGCGTCGTGTCCATGGCGTGGAATACACTTTGACGCCTGAGCATTGCCGGGCAATAGACGGCGACCCCATTTTCACGGGCGCTAGTATACGGCACCGTGGGGGCGGAAAGGGCGGTCCGATCGACACGGTACCTGCCGGGAAGCCTTCGGAGAGGGCCACCTAGGAGAAAAATGGCGACAACACACCGAAAAGAACAAGTGCGCCCAATAGTGCCGCGCCCACGGCGAAAAAGCCGATGTGGCGAAGTACCAGTGGAATCGCCCATCGCGCGAACTTGTGGTGCCATCGCCAGGGGATAACAAGCAGGCCGATAGTAGTAACCACAATCACCCAGCCGAATGCCAGGAACAGATCCGGGAAAGCCATGGAAGGCGCGAACATGAGCAGCGCTGCGCCCGCGATCAGGCGAATCACCTGCTCCGTATAGTGTGCCCGGGCCGAGCCTGCAAAGGCGCCAAGAAAGCGCTCCGCGAGCTTAGGCTTTTAACAATTGTCAGTGCCAGCAAGATCAGATATGCACCGCTGGCAACGACAATGATGCCTGACATCAAATTCATATTTTCACAATGGACAATCTCATTCGAGTGCTTCGCGTACCAGCCGATGCGTATGATGCACGATGTCGAAACCGCCGGGTTCGCCATGACCGCCATCGTTTGGACTCTGGTGATCGTCTGCATATCCCAGTCCGCCATGTTCTCCGGGCTGAACCTCGCCTTCTTCCGGATCGGGAGGCTGCAGCTGGAGATCCAGGCTGCAAGGGGCAACAAGGGCGCC
>JBFIQI010000076.1:0-11473 GCA_041609715.1 Gammaproteobacteria bacterium | reverse complement strand
GACAGCGGTGCCGGGACCGTCACGATGCTTGGTATCACCGTCAGGGTCGATCAGCTGACGCGCTTTGAAGACCAGAGTTCGGCCGATATCGAACGCTTCTCACTGGCCAATGTAGGCGTTGGCGACTTTCTCGAGGTGCGCGGAACCGAGGATCCGCCGGACAGCGCCCAGATACTGGCTTCGCGCCTGGAGCGCGACGAACCGGAGAGCGAAGTTCGCTTACAGGGCTTTGTGTCGGCACTGGCTCTGCCTGATGACTTCGTGATTCTGGGCGTGACGGTGCATACCGACGCGGGGACTCAATTCCGGGACGCCAACGAAGCGCCCATCGACAGCAGCCAGTTTTTCGCCATGGCGGAAGGTCGCCTGGTGCAGGCCAAAGGCAGCTGGGATGGCAGCGTGCTTACCGCCAGCGAGGTGGAATTCGAAGACTAGGCGCTGGTGCTCGCAGCCATGGCTCAGGGCAGGTGGGGCCTGGCCAGGTAGGCATGGGACTGCATTTCCTGCAGCCGGCTGCGGGTGCGCTGAAATTCGAAACCCAGACGCTGGCCCTGGTAAATGGCATCCATTGCTGCTGCTGCCGAAATGATGAGTTTGACGTTGCGATCATAAAGTTCGTCCACCAGTGCGATGAAGCGCCGCGCCTGGTTCTCCATTTCGGCGGTCAGCACCGGCACGTCGGACAGCAGCACGGTATGAAATTCCCTGGCCAGCTCGATGTAATCGGCGGTACCACGCGGCCCGTCGCACAAAGCCGCAAAATCGCACCAAAGGACGCCGTCTGCCACCCGGCGCGTGTGAATCGGCCGTTTTTCTATCATTAAACTGAAGCTGCGCTTGCCCGCGTCCGGCGCGATGTCGTCGAAATAAGTCTCCAGCCTGCGCACCGCATCCTGGTCGTGGGGCGCATGGTAAATCTCGGCTCGTTTCAGTACCCGAAGTCGGTAATCCACGCCGCTTTCCAGCAGCATGACCTCGCAATGTTGTTCCAGCGCGGCGATTGCGGGCAGGAAGCGCGCCCGCTGCAGGCCGTCAGCATACAGCTTTGCCGGGGGAGAATTCGAGGTCGCTACCAGGGTGACGCCTTCGGCAAACAATGCCGTAAACAAGCCGCCGAGCAGCATGGCATCGGCAATATCCGATACAAACAGTTCATCGAAACACAATACGCGGATATCGCCAGCGATTTCCCGGGCAATGAGCGGCAATGGGTCCTGTTGTACGCCCAGGGCCTGCAGTCGGTCGTGAATCTCCAGCATGAAGCGGTGAAAATGGCTGCGTCGCCTCATGTCGGCTGGCAGACAGCCGTAAAACAGATCCATGAGATAGGTCTTGCCGCGGCCCACACCGCCCCACAGGTAAAGCCCGCGCACAGGCTGGCGTGGCTGGCGGCCCGACAATCGCCTGGCGAGACGCGCCCAGGGTGGAGGCTCCGGCGCCAGCAATTCCCGGTAGATTTCATCCAGTGCTCCGATGGCAATCCGTTGCGAGGGATCATCAACAAAGCCCGGCTTTGCTAGCTCAGCGCGATACGCTTCCAGCGGCCCCATGGGCTCACGCTTCCTGCAGTGCCGGCAGATCGCGAAAGTGCTCGAGTGCCTCCGGATTGGCCAGTGCATCGGTATTGGTCACGGGCTCGCCATGGATAACCTTGCGTACTGCGATTTCCACGATTTTGCCGCTGATGGTCCGGGGTATGTCGGCAACGGCGATTATCTTGGCTGGCACATGCCGGGGCGTGGTGTTTTTTCTGATGGTCGTGCGAATCAGAGTGCGCAGCTGGTCATCCAGTTCGCAGCCTTCCTGCAGCCTGACAAACAGCACCACGCGCACGTCATCACCCCAGCGCTGCCCCACGGCTATGCTCTCGACCACCTGCTCCAGTTTTTCCACCTGGCGGTAGATTTCGGCGGTGCCGATGCGCACGCCCCCGGGGTTCAGCACTGCATCCGAGCGACCATAGATGATCAGGCCACCACGCTCGGTGAGTTCGGCGTAGTCGCCGTGACACCAGACGCCGGGGAAGCGGGCGAAATATGCGTCGTGATAGCGCTCGCCGCCGGGGTCGTTCCAGAAACCGGTGGGCATGGAGGGGAAGGGGCGCGTACAGACCAGTTCGCCTTTCTGTTCCACCAGAGCATGTCCATCGTCATCGAAAATCTCTACCGCCATACCGAGACCGCGGCACTGCAACTCGCCGCGGAAAACCGGCATGGTGGGGTTGCCCAGCGCAAAGCAGGAAATAATGTCGGTGCCGCCGGAAATCGACGCCAGCTGCACATCTTTTTTTATTTCGCGGTATACAAAATCATAATTTTCCGGCAGCAGGGGCGAGCCGGTGGACAGGATGGCCTTGACCGACGGCAGCGAGTGGTGCCGGCGCGGTTGGTAAGCTGCTTTCTCTACTGCGGAAATGTACTTGGCACTGGTTCCGAATATTGAAATTTCCTCCTCTGCGGCCATATCCCAGAGCGCTGCCGCCGAGGGTTGAAACGGCGCGCCGTCGAACAACACGATGGTGGCCTCGCTGGCGAGTCCGGACACCAGCCAGTTCCACATCATCCAGCCGCAGGTCGTGAAATAGAACAAGCGGTCGCCGGGGCCGACATCGGTATGCAGGCCATGTTCTTTGAGATGTTGCAGGAGCGTGCCACCGGCGCCGTGTACGATGCACTTGGGTACCCCAGTGGTTCCCGACGAGTACATGACGTAGAGAGGGTGATCAAAGGGCAGCTGCACAAACTCAAGTGTCTTGCCCGGGGCGCCAAAGTCCTGGAACAGTACCGCATCGGGCACAGCGTCCAGGCGTGGCCGCGAATCGCGGAACGGCACCACTACCAGCGCGGCCACGCTATCCAGCTGCTCTCGCACCTGGCGAATCGTAGCGAGCGAGTCGAAGGACTTGCCGCCGTAGAAGTAGCCGTCGGCAGTAAATAACACCCGCGGGCGGATTTGCCCGAAGCGGTCCAATACACCCGCAACGCCGAAATCCGGCGAACAGGAGGACCAGGTGGCACCAATGCTGGCGCTGGCCAGCATGGCGATGACGGCCTCCGGACAGTTAGGCAAAAAACCGGCCACGCGATCCCCGGGGCAAACACCCGCGGCGCGCAGCCCGTCTGCGGTCTGGGCGACCTGATGGCGCAAGCCGGCAAAGCTCAGCGTGCGTCGTGTACCGTTCTCGCCCCGGAAAATTATGGCCGTGGCATCGTCATCCCGCCTGAGGAGATTCTCGGCGAAGTTAAGCCGTGCCCCTTCAAACCAGCGGGCACCCGGCATCTTTTCGGCACCATTCAGAATGCGGCTGGCGGCGACGCTGTGGCGAACTTCGAAGTAGTCCCAGATGGATTGCCAGAAAGCCGGCGTATTTTCGATGGACCACCGATACAGCGAATCGTAATCCTTAAAGTCCAGGCCCGCGCGTTCGCCGACAAAGGCCATGTAGGCATGCATGCGGCTCGCGGCGATACGCTCCGGTCCCGGCGTCCAGACGGCATCGCTCATGGGTCAGAGATTCTGATAGTTGGGACCCGAGCCGCCTTCGGGAGTGACCCAGGTGATAATTTCATAGGGATCTTTGATATCGCAGGCCTTGCAGTGCACGCAGTTTGAGGCGTTGATCTGCAGTTTCTTTCCGCCGGCGCCGTCGTCCACCATTTCATAAACATTTGCGGGACAGAATCGTGTGCAGGGATTGTCGAATTCGTCGGCGCAACGCGTCGCGCAGATATTCGTGTCGGCAACTTTCAGATGCTTGGGTTGATTTTCGTCATGTGCCGTACCGGCGTAATACACCGAGGCCAGCCGGTCCTTGGGCGGCAGCTCGCGTTCGCCCCAGTCA
Source organism: Gammaproteobacteria bacterium (assembly GCA_041609715.1). Classification (GTDB taxonomy): domain Bacteria; phylum Pseudomonadota; class Gammaproteobacteria; order Steroidobacterales; family JABDLF01; genus JABDLF01. The sequence continues at coordinate 7,632 of JBFIQI010000076.1, read as the reverse complement.
CGCTCAACCGCTTTACCCTCGGCATGTTTGTCGAGGCTGGACCAGTCCGCGTGGTTCTGCAGGGTCCAGGGCAGCTTTCCGAAGGTCACGGTTTCCAGGCCCGCGTTGGCCAGACCAAGCCACAGGCCGCGCTTGAAACCGGGCCGGATATTGCGGACCTTGTAGAGTTCCCGCGCCCAGGGCGTTGCGCGCCAATGTTCGTCGAAGCCCTCGCAGCCGCCACTTGCGTGAATGAAGCTGGCCGCTTCCATGCCGCAGCGAATGGCCATGTGGATGCCCTTGATTTTGGGGGTATTGAGCGTGCCCGCAGCATCACCGGCCAGCACCGCGCCCGGCATATCCATTTTCGGCATTGATTGGTAGCCGCCTTCGACCAGGGTACGCGCGCCCGCAGAAATGATTTCGCCACCCTCCAGCATTTCGCGCATCAGGGGATGATGCTTGAACTGCTGAAACGCTTCGAAGGGCCGAAACAGCGGGTCGGTGTAGTCCAGTCCCACCACAAAACCCAGGTAGACGCGGTCCTGGTCCAGGTGATAAATGAAACTGCCGCCGTAAGTACGGTTGTCCAGTGGCCAGCCAATGCTGTGCTGAATCAGGCCAGGTCGGCCTCGACCTTCCGGCAACTGCCACAATTCCTTGAACCCGAGACCGTAGGTCTGCGGTGATTTGCCTGCATCCAGTTCGAAGCGCCTGATCAACTGTTTGGACACGCTGCCGCGACAGCCCTCCGCAAGCACTGTATGGCGAGCGCGAATTTCCACTCCCGGCGTGAAATTTGGCCCGGGCGTGCCGTCCTCGTTCAGACCCATGTCGCCGACCTGTATGCCGTTAACCGCGCCATTGGTATCAAACAATGCTGCTGCTCCCGGGAATCCCGCGAACACATCGACACCAAGATTTTCCGCCTCGGTTCCCAGCCAGCGCCCCAGCGCTCCCAGTGAAATGATGAAATTGCCATGGTTGTTCATCTGCGGGGGCGTGGGCAAACGCAGGCTGCGTCGCCGGGTCAGAAACAAGAACTCATCCTTGCCCGCGGGCACGGCGAGCTCCGACTGGCTGTCCCGCCATGCGGGCAGCAAATCGTCCAGGGCGTCAGGTTGCAGCACCGCGCCCGACAGCAGATGCGCTCCGACTTCGGCGCCTTTTTCCAGCACGCAGATATTGAGATCCGGGGCAAGCTGCTTCGCACGGATGGCACATGCCAGGCCGGCCGGACCGGCGCCGACGATGACCATGTCGTACTCCATTACATCGCGTTCAATTTCGCTCATGCGGGATCTCTCCGCTTATTTGGGTTGCATACGGATGGCACCATCCAGGCGAATGGTCTCGGCGTTGAGCATGGGGCTCTCGCAAATACAGGCAACCAGATCGGCAAACTCCTGTGGTCGGCCAAGCCTCGACGGGAACGGCACCTGTTCGGCCAGCGACTGTTGCACATGTTCCGGCATGCCCTCCATCATCGGGGTCAGGAAAATCCCCGGGGCGATGGTCATGACGCGCACTCCGATGCGTGCGAACTCCCGGGCCAGCGGCAACGCCATGCCGGCGACGCCGGCCTTGGAGGCGGAATAGGCGGCCTGGCCGATCTGACCTTCGAAGGCGGCAACCGAAGCAGTGTTGACTATCAGACCGCGCTCACCATCCTCGCCGGGTTGATTGTGTTGCATGGCCGCCGCCGCGGCCTTGGCCAGCAGGAAGCTGCCGATCAGATTGATCTCTATGACCCGGGCAAAAAAACTGCCTGCCATGGGGCCATCACGACCCAGCACCCGACCGGCACCCAGGATGCCCGCGCAGCTGACCGCGAGCCGTATCTCGCCCATGCGCTCGGCGGCCTGGCTGACGGCACTGTCAACCTGTGTTTCCTTGGCGACGTCGGTGCGAATGAAAAAGGCCCGCTCGCCGAGTTGGGCTGCCGCCGCCTGCCCCTGGTCCTCGTTGACATCCAGCAGGGCAACCTGGCCGCCTGACTGGATAACTTTTTCGGCCACCGCATGGCCGAGCCCGGATGCGGCGCCTGTGACCACCGCATTGATGTTGGCAAATTTCATCTGGAAAATCCTTTACTGAGCTGCACAACCGCACCCGGCGGTATCGTGATCAGGGATTACGGGGAATTCTACCAAGCCTGCTGGCCGGCTGCCGGCCAAGCGCCTTGCTGATGAACGCGCCGGCCTCCAGCAGCGCTGCGAGATCGATGCCGGTTTCGATCTCCAGGCCCGCCAGCATGTAAACGAGATCTTCGGTGGCCACATTGCCGGTAGCTCCGCCGGCGTAAGGGCAGCCGCCAAGGCCAGACACGGATGCGTCGATTACGGTGACTCCGGCCTGCAGGCAGGCCAGGATATTGGCCAGGGCCTGGCCACGGGTATCGTGGAAATGAACTGCCAGCCGGGACATTTCAATCTCGCCGGCCACCGCTTCCAGCATGGCGCGCGCGACTCGCGGTGTGCCAATGCCGATGGTGTCCCCCAGCGATACCTCGTAGCAGCCCAGCTTGTCGAGGGCCGCGGCGACGCGTACCACAGCGCCAAGGTCCACCGGGCCCTCGTACGGACAGCCCAGTACACAGGACAGGTAGCCGCGCATGGGAATGCCATGCTCCTCGGCCAGGCGGGCGACCGGCTCAAATCGCTGCAGCGATTCGTCGATGCCGGCATTGGTGTTTTTACGGTTAAAGGTTTCCGATGCCGCCGTAAATATGGCGATTTCGGTAGCGCCAGCTGCCAGCGCCCGATGCATGCCCTGCTCATTGGGTACCAGCACGGGATAACTGACTCCCGGGCGTGGCTGGATGCCCTGCAGTACCGCTTCCGCATCGGCCAGCTGGGGAATCCAGCGCGGACTCACAAAGCTGGTGGTCTCGATTGTGCAAAGACCCGCCTCGGCGAGCCTCTCGATGAACTCGATTTTGGTTGCGGTGGGCACCGGCTGCTGCTCGTTTTGCAGGCCGTCCCGTGGGCCCACCTCCACCACGCGCACTTTATCGGGTAACTCATTCACCGGCTTAAGCCTCGCTCTTGGTGTCGATATCCACCAAGGGTACCTCTGCCTCAACCAGGTCACCGACTTCGCAGTGCAGCGCGGCGATGGTACCGGTGGCCCGGGCATTCAGGGTGTATTCCATTTTCATCCCTTCCAGTACCAGCAGGGCCTGGCCCTGTTGCACCGGGTCGCCTTTGGCAACATTAATCGCAACGATGCGCCCTGGCATGGGGGAACCGGGGTGGGCGTCATCGGCGACATCGCCGCTTGTCACCGCATAAAGGGGCACTCGACGCAGCAGGCAGCGCTCGGCACCGCCCGGGCCCGGATATGCAATCAGCAGTTCGTCTTCCGACTGGATCACCCTCAACACATGGGTCTGGCCAGCAACCTCCAGGATGATGCGCCGGCCCCTGGCAAACGCGGTTACCTGAATCGTGGCTTCGTTGATTGTGGCCTGAAAGCTCGGCAGCGTTCCCTGGATGGCCACGACGTGGCGCGTCTGACTGGCATCCATGAAAGCCATTCGGTAACGGCTGCGCCCGTTCGCCTGCCAGGCATCGCCACTGGCCCAGGGGGAACGGTGCTCACGGGATCCCGCTTGGTCGCCCCGCTGTGGCGCGCGGCGTTCCAGTACCGCGCAGGCGCCACCCAGCAGAGCCAGCTGGGCAACGTCGCCGGCGGCATCCATGAGGCCCCCGAGTTCGCGATCGATGTAGCCGGTGTCAGCCTGCCCGCGCTGGAACACCTCGTCGGCGCTGATTCTCAGCAACAAGTCCAGATTGGTGGTGAGGCCAAACACCGCCGAACGTGCCAGTGCCGACCGCAGATCAGTGATAGCGCGCTCCCGGTCGGGGGCGTGCACGATGAGTTTGGCGATCATGGGATCGTAATGCATGCTTACCGCGTCGCCGGCACTCACCGCCGAGTCTATGCGCAGCGCCGGTCCCGTTTTCGGGTGCGAAAAATTCCGCACCCTGCCGGTCGACGGCAGAAACTCCCGCCGCGGGTCCTCTGCATAGATTCTTGCCTCTATGGCATGTCCCCGCTGAAGCAACTGTGACTGAGTCAGTGGCAGTGGTTCACCTGCGGCCACCCGCAGTTGCCATTCGACCAGGTCAAGACCGGTGACCATTTCAGTAACCGGGTGCTCCACCTGCAGACGAGTGTTCATTTCCATGAAATAGAACTGCCGGTCGGCTCCAACGATGAATTCCACGGTGCCCGCATTGCGATAGTCCACGGCACGACCGGCCGCGACCGCCGCATCCCCCATGCGTCTCGCCAGATCTTCATCCAGGAACGGGGAGGGCGATTCTTCGATGATCTTCTGGTAGCGCCGCTGCAGTGAGCATTCGCGTTCGAACAAATGGATCACGTTGCCGTGATGATCACCAAAAATCTGGAATTCAATATGCCGCGGCCGATCCACCAACTTTTCGATCAGCAGTTGATCGTCGCCAAATGAACTGGCCGCTTCACGGCGCGCGGCGGCCAGGGCTTCGGCGAATTTGCCGGGCTCACGCACAATGCGCATGCCCTTGCCGCCACCGCCGGCGCTGGGTTTGATCATGACGGGATATCCCAGCTGCCCGGCTTCCTCCGCCAGCAGGGCATCACTTTGCTGAGCCCCGTGATACCCGGGAATGGTGGGGACGCCGGCGGCTTCCATCAGACGCTTGGCCTCGCTTTTGGAGCCCATGGCATCGATGGTCTCGGCACCAGGACCGACAAATACCAGGCCGGCATCCTCGCAGGCCCGCGCCAAATCGGCATTTTCTGCAAGGAAGCCGTAGCCCGGATGAATCGCGTCGGCACCGGAGAAATGTGCTGCGTTGATAATGCGCTCGATGGACAGGTAGGACTGGCGGCTTTCTGCGGGTCCTATCAGGACCGCTTCGTCGGCAACCCGCACGTGCCGCGCCCCGCGGTCAGCTTCGGAATACACGGCCACGGTGCGCAGCCCCAGGCGCGCGCAGCTGCGCACGATACGTCCGGCGATTTCTCCGCGGTTGGCAATCAGTACTTTGCTGATTTTCACCGGGACTCAATTCCGCCAGCCGGGTTTGCGTTTTTCCAGGAATGCGGCCAGGCCTTCCTGCCCCTCTTCGCCTGCGCGCAGTTGCGCGATCAGTTCTGCGGTGCGCCTTTTGAGAGCCTGCGATGCGGTTACCCCGTGGTGGCTGATATTGGCCACCAGGGACTTGCAGGCCACCAGGGCTTCGGGGCCGCCGGCCAGCAGCGCCGCCACGATCTCTTCCACCTTGTCGTCGAGGTCATCAGATGCGACAACCTCGTGCACCAGGCCGGTTTCGCGAGCCCGATCCGCCGGGATCGCCTCGCCGCTCAGGAAATAGCGGCGCGCCTGGCGCTCGCCCATGGCTGCCACGACATAGGGTGAAATCACCGCCGGCACCAGACCCAGCCTGACTTCTGACAATGCAAAGCGCGCGCTGTCGACGCAGACGACAACATCGCAGCAGGCCACCAGCCCCACACCGCCACCGAAAACATGGCCGTTAACCCGGGCGATGCTGGGCTTGCGCAGGCCGTTCAGCACGCTCATGAGTTCTGCAAGACGCAGAGCATCTTCGATGTTGTCCTCTTCACTGTAGCCCGCCATGGAGCGCATCCAGTTGAGGTCCGCTCCGCTGGAGAACGACTTGCCGGCACCGGTGAGTATGATCACCCGCACTGCCGCGTCGCGATCCAGCTCCAGCAGAGTATCGGTCAGGGACACTATCAGCTGGTCATCGAAGGCGTTGTGCACCTCCGGGCGATTGAGCCTGACCGTAACGACACCGCGCGGGTCTCGTACTAGCTGCAACTTGTCCGTCATGACCTGGCCTCGCTTACATTCGGAAAATGCCAAAACCCGTGCCGCGGGTGAGCGGTGCATTGAGCGTAGTGGCTATACCCAGCCCCAGCACCCGGCGAGTGTCCACCGGGTCGATGACCCCGTCGTCCCACAGGCGCGCGGTTGCATAATAAGGGTTGCCCTGGCTTTCGTATTGCTCGCGTATGCCGGCCTTGAAGGCGGCTTCTGCTTCCTCCGGCCAGGTCTCGCCGCGTTGTTCGAGGCTGTCTCGCTTGACCGTGGCCAGGACCGTAGCAGCCTGTTCGCCACCCATGACCGAGATCCGTGCATTGGGCCAGGTAAACAGGAAGCGGGCGCCGTAAGCGCGTCCGCACATGGCGTAATTGCCGGCACCGAAAGATCCGCCGATGATGACCGTGAACTTAGGCACCTCCGCGCAGGCCACGGCGTTCACCATTTTTGCGCCATGCTTGGCGATACCTTCGGCTTCGTATCTCTGGCCCACCATGAAACCCGTGATGTTCTGCAAAAAGACCAGCGGGATTCCGCGCTGGTTGCACAGCTGAATGAAGTGCGCGCCCTTCATCGCAGATTCGGAAAACAGGATGCCGTTGTTGGCAACGATACCCACCGGATAACCCCAGATTCGCGCAAAGCCGCAGACCAGAGTCTTTCCAAACAGCGGCTTGAATTCCTGGAACTTTGAAGCATCGACTATGCGCGCAATGACTTCGCGCACCTCGAACGGGAAACGCGTGTCCGTGGGCACAATGCTGTAAAGATCAATCGCAGGATAACGCGGCTCGGCCGGCGCGCTGCAGTCTATGGTTTCGGCCGGCGGGCGATTGAGGCTGGACACAATATTGCGCGCGATGGACAAAGCGTGGGCGTCGTCGTCTGCCAGGTGATCGGTAACCCCCGAGACCCGGGAATGCACATCGCCACCGCCCAGGGTTTCGGCGTCTACAATTTCACCGGTTGCGGCCTTGACCAATGGTGGGCCTCCCAGAAACACGGTGCCCTGCTCGCGCACTATGACGGCCTCGTCGCACATGGCCGGCACGTAAGCACCGCCCGCGGTGCACGATCCCATGACTACCGCTACCTGGGCGATACCGGCGCGGGACAGGCGTGCCTGGTTGTAGAAAATCCGGCCAAAATGTTCCCGATCCGGGAAAACCTCGTCCTGCAGTGGCAGGAACGCGCCGCCGGAGTCAACCAGATAAACGCATGGCAGCTGGTTTTCCAGCGCGACTTCCTGGGCGCGGAGATGTTTTTTCACCGTCACGGGGAAGTAAGTACCGCCTTTCACGGTGGCGTCATTGGCTACCACCATGACCTGGCGGCCATGCACCTGGCCAATTCCGGTGATCAGGCCGGCGCAGGGCGCTGCATCTTCGTAGAGTCCATGGGCGGCCAGCGAGGAAAGCTCGAGAAAAGGACTGCCCGGATCCAGCAGCGCTTCGACACGGTCGCGTGGCAAAAGTTTGCCCCGTGCGACATGTTTATCCCGCGCCCGCTTGCCGCCGCCCTGGGCGGCCGCGGCAACCTGCTGCTGCAATTCACTGACCAGCGTCTGCATATGCTCGGCATTGGCCCGGGCCGTTTCGCTGGTGAGGTCGATCCTGCTTTGAATCAGCGGCATGCGTGGTTCAGTCCAGGCGCTCTACAGCGATGGCCGTGGCTTCGCCGCCGCCAATGCACAGGCCGGCGATGCCGGTTTTCAGCTTGCGATGGTGCAGAGCGTGCACCAGGGTAACGATGAGCCGCGCGCCGGTTGCGCCGATGGGATGACCCAGGGCGCAGGCGCCACCGTTGACATT
>JBFIQI010000075.1:0-11520 GCA_041609715.1 Gammaproteobacteria bacterium | reverse complement strand
TATGTCGACGCAATGGTCGAAGTCGAAGTCGGCCGAGGGCATTTACGAGGGCCATGACCGGAGCACCGGAAAGGTCAAATGGACAGCAACGCCCGTGGACCTGGTATTTGGATCGAACTCGGAACTGCGCGCCATCGCCGAGGTTTACGCGGCGGATGATGCCGGCGAGAAGTTCGTGAATGATTTTGTCCAGGCCTGGACCAAGGTCATGATGCTGGATCGCTTCGACGCGAGCTGATACTGGTGTCAGAACACGCCGAGGCCCCGCGTCCGCGGGGCCTCGGTGTTTTTAGATTATGCTGCCGCAAATCGTCGCGGTTCGCTTAAGCACGGGATCAGCGCGGCCAGGATGGCGTTTGCCAGCACGCCGGGCCGGAGACTTGATGGAATGGATTTAACCCTTTACTGGTTTATGTTCCCGGTTGCTATCGCGGTAGCGACCTCGGCCATGCTCAGCGGCATCGGCGGAGCGGCGCTCTTTACGCCCATATTCATCCTGATTTTTCCAATGCTGGGTCCCGAGTATCCGCTGTCCAGCACGGTGGCCGCCATTGGCACGGCTCTGTTGACGGAGACCTTCGGCTTTTCGTCCGGTTTTGTGGGCTATTTTCGCAAGCGGCTGATCGATTTTTCCATCGTCACCAAATTCCTGCGCATCTCCGTGCCCGTTGCGATCCTGGGCGCGTTCCTGGCGCATTTTGTGCCGGGTGGGTTCTTGATCGCCGGCTACGCGCTGCTGGTATTCGCCCTGGCCATCATCCATGTTTTTGTGCCCCACGACGATGCACCGCGTCCCGCCAGGCCGCATCCGGTTCACGATGCGAACCTGCGGCATCTGGTGGATCGCGCGGGGCGCGAGTATGTCTATCCCATCCCCAGGCTCAAGCCCAGCGATGTTGCCTACACCGGACTTGGGGCTTTTTTAACGGGCATGGTATCCGTGGGCATCGGCGAGGTCATCGTGCCGCAGCTGACCAAGCGCGGCGTTCCCATGGCGGTGGCGGTGGCTGCTTCGGTGAGTATCGTCATCGTGACGGTGGCCTGCGCCTCCTTCACCCTGATCGCGCAGCTAATCAGTGCCGGCGGGTTCGAGGCGGTTCCATGGAACCTGGTCATGTATACGATTCCGGGCGTGATCATTGGCGGGCAGATCGGGCCGCGGCTGCAGGGGCTGGTCTCTCACCGCACCATGGAGCATGCCATCGGTGCGCTGTTTTTCATGTTGTCCGGCGCCATGCTGCTGGTGGCCCTGCAAAAACTCGGCATTGCGTAAAGACCGCGGTCCATTAACGAAAAAGCCCCGCGCCTGTGGGCAGCGGGGCTTTTCCTGATTGCCCGATCCGGCGTTGCCTTCAGGTCTTCGAGGCGTCGTAAATGCTCTGTATGGAAGCGTTCAATGTGGCATTGAACTCTTCGTCAGACTGCTGCGCAGAGAGGCCCTCCGAGAGCGCACGGGAGAAACTGGCGACCATGCCGTTTTGGCGGGCCAGCCGGGCATTGGCTTCGTCGCGACTGTAACCGCCGGACAAAGCAACCACGCGCACGACGTTGGGGTGCTTGATGCAGTCGGCGTACAGGTTGTCCTCCTCTGGCAAAGTCAGTTTGAGCATGACCTGCTGTCCCGGTTCCAGGCTGTTGAGTTCGGCCATGATCTCCTGCTTGAGCAAGGCTTCGGCCGCGGCCTTGTCGGGACAATGAATGTCCACTTCCGGCTCTATGATGGGTACCAGTCCGGCGGCCACAATCTGACGCCCGATTTCAAACTGCTGCGCGACGTTGGCCTTGATGCCGGCCTCATTGGCCTGCTTGATCACCGAGCGCATCTTGGTGCCAAAAATGTTCTTGCTCCTGGCCTTGGCCAGCAGTTCGTCCAGGCCCGGCATGGGTTTCATCAGCTGCACCCCGTCTTCCTCGTTCGCCAGGCCCTTGTCCACTTTCAAAAACGGTACCACCTTTTTGACCTGCCAGAGGTAATCAGCGGTTGGCTGGCCTTCGATTTCCCGGTCCATGGTGTTTTCGAAGAGAATGGCGCCGAGAATGCGATCGCCGTCGAAGCTGGGGCTGGTAATAATACGAGTACGCATCTGGTGAACAATCGCGAACATCTCGTCGTCGTTGGACCATGCGTCTTCAGCTATCCCATAAAGCCCCAGGGCTTTGGGCGTGCTGCCGCCGCTCTGATCAAGGGCAGCGATGAAGCCGTCCTGGTTTTTCATTTTGTGCATTTGCTGTTCGGAATTGCTCACATTAGTTCCTCGATTTTCAATGGCTGTTACAAAAAATCCTGATTGGCAGGTGGATGCTCCTGCAAACACCGCTGAATTTTACATGCCCGGGTCCCGGAGTACACGTTGCCAGCACCTGATCAGGGCGCCGTTGCGCCCGGGAATTCAGGCGCCGCCGACAGCGATTCCAGGAACGCTGTGAGGTCTTGCCGCTCGCGGCGATCGAGACCCGGGGGTTTGGCCTCATTGTGGCCAATCATGGCGGGCAGCGCCCGGTTGTAATGGGAAATGACGTCGCCCAGGGTCTTGAGCTGGCCCTTGTGCATGTAGGGTGCCGTTGCCGCCACATGGCGCAATGAGGGGGTGCGGGTTGCACCCAGCAGGCTTGCGTCGTCGCGCGCGAAGCGCAGTTCCGCACAAGCATCTGGTGACGCGTCGCTGAATTCTCCCAGACAATTAAAAGGGTCATCCCGGACCTGCTGCAATGCCTCAGCACGCCCCCGGTCAGGCAAATCCCCCGGGTAGGACAGTACGCCGGTGTTGTGAAACTCCTGGTTGGTGAACATCGGTCCATTGTGGCACTCGATACAGCGGGCTTTGCCGATGAACAAACGCAAACCGCGAATTTCCGCGGCGCTCAGAATCTGGTCAGGCCGCACCTCATTGCCGTCCAGCACCGCTGCCACGTAGTCATCGAAGCGCGCCCGCCCGGGTTTGATTTGGTGTTCGAAAGCGGCGATGGCCTTGCCGATATTGGAAAACACCCTGTTTACCTGGAATCGATCAGCCGCGCTCATGGCCTCCCAGGCGCGGGCGAGTTTGCGATCCGGTCCCGGCGCGGCTGCCTCGGGGAAGCGTGCCGGGTCACTGAAATCGGGGAGCGAACCGAAAACCGCGCGGTAGGCGGCCGCATAGCCGGGATCGCTGGTGATAAAACGGGCATACGCCATGCGATTGCCACCGTGTTCGGCAGGATCTTCCAAAGGCGACAAGGCCTGGGACCAGAGGCTGTCCTTGCGACCGTCCCAGTAAAGCCAGGGGCTGGTCGTGGCGCCAATGAGGCTGCGCGTATTGCGGCGCGATTCACCGAGGCCGCGGCCCTTGTCCAGTCCGTCGGTGAATGCCAACGCGGGCTGGTGGCAGGTACTGCAGGCAATCTGCCCGTTGGCGCTCAGGCGCGGATCAAAAAATAGCCGCCGGCCCAATTCGACGGCACCGGCGTTGGCTGCGACCGCATTACCCGGCGCAACGGCCTGCGCGGGCAACTGGTCCAGCGACAACGAGGCCAGCAGGGCGCGCTCGGCGGCATTCCATGGCGCGGGCTTTGCAGCCGGCCACAACTGCCAGGCCAGAGTTGCTGCCAGCCCCAGGAGACCCAGGCCAAGCCATGTGCGGCGCTGGTTCATCACCACCAGAGCGCGCTCAAAGTGTCAGCCTGATTTCCACGAGGTCGCGAACCCCGTCCGTTTCGATCAGTACTGCCACGACCCACTCGCCGTGCATGTGGAAACGCATGCCTTCAAGCAGGTAACGACCCGCAACCGGTTCATCGCTTACCCGGGGGCTGGTGGGCAGCCCGTGATCGTGGACCGGCATGCCGCCCGTCACGGTGATGCTGGCTCCGCTCACGGGCGCGCCGGCCGGAGTTGACAGGATCAGGGTCCAGTTGTGGATTCGATTGATGACGACAGGGTCGATTTCGGGCGTGGCCTGCAATCGAAATTGTCCGTTCCTGGACAGCCAGCCGGCAGAGTCGGCATCGGCGGTGGCTACCGGGGGTGCTGTGAAACCCAGGGTAAGCAATGCGGCCATGAGCGAAGGCAGTCCCATGCGCCGCCAGCTGCCCGTCTTGAACCAGCCGCTCATTCGCAGGTAGTTCAGCTGCAGCACCAATGCCGCCAGGGCGAACCACGGCCACAGGCCCAGCCCCGTGTAACCGACTTCGAAAGGGAAGACTGCCACTCGCGCGCGCGCGCCATCGGTGGTTTTGATGGTCACGATACCTACGTATTCGCCGGCCGTGTCGAACTGATGCAAGGCGGTGAATACGTCTTGCTGCCTTCCCGGCGGATGGTGAAAAACGGTATAGGCCTCCAGATCTGCGATGTTCTCCACATGCCGGGCCCGGGTGTAGCGTCCCTGTCCCGTCGTGTTTTCGATGATACGAAAGTCGATGGGCGTATCGTTGAGACCTGCATGTTCGTATTCCATCACGAAAATGGTTTCGCCGGCGACGGGCAAGTCCTCGCAGAACTGTTCATGGCCGTGAGAACGCGGTAGATAGATTTTGAAATGGGCCGTGAAATAACCGATCCGGATCTGGCACAGATCCTCGCCGGCCGTCACGCTGCCGTGCGCCACGGCCGGCGACGGTACGACCAATAACCACACCAGCAGGCAAAGCAGCACGGTCCGTCGCGATTCGGGGATAGGGCGCATGGGGCCATTCTAACGAGGATTGGCGCCGCCTGTATGAGCAAAGACTGGTTCGCCATCGACTTTCACCCGCCCTTGCAGTCGTCACAGTCATACAGGCCGCGCCGGTTCGTCGCGAGGCGCTGAATTTTTTTTGCGCAGCCAGGCGAATTTAAGGTCTCTCGGGCATGCAACGCTTGAACCAGCGGGACCGATTGGTGGGGCAGGTCACTCCTATCATGATTTTGACAGCAAGCGTTGGCGGGAGCGCCAAGCTGTCTTCGAATCTTCTACAGTTGGGTCGTGAAATCATTAACAATGGCATGATGCACCTTGTGAGCATGCGTGATGCAGCAAGAATCTGCGGCTGCGGTGTTCGGCCATGAGCCGAATTGCCGTAGTGGGTGCAGGGCTGGCCGGGCTGGTGGCGGCGCGGGCTCTTGACACCGAACATGAGGTCACGGTGTTCGAAAAATCACGGGGCTTCGGCGGCCGCATGGCCACCAGAACCGTCGGTGGATTTCAGTTCGATCATGGCGCGCAATTTTTTACCGCTCGCTCCAGGGAGTTTTCTGAGTTTTTGGCGCCCCTGCTGGCCGGCAGTCTGGTGCAAAGCTGGAATGGCCGGTTCGCGGAATTCGTACGCGGCCGCCGGCGCATGGACTGGACCTGGGATGATCAACGACCGCATTTTGTGGCCGTGCCCGGCATGAACGCCCTGGGCAAGGCCCTGGCCAACAAACTCGATGTCCGGCTCGACACCACGGTGGCGGCTGCCCGTAGGGAGGCAGGCGGCTGGACGCTGCTCGATACCACGCAACAACCGCTCGGTCGCTTTGAATGGCTGGTGCTCGCGCTACCGGCGCAGCAGGCAGCCAGCCTGCTGCCCGAGTCCTCTTGCCTGCATGGCGTGGCGGCCACCAGGCAGATGACGGCCTGTTTTGCCTTGCTGCTGGGATTTGCAGAGCCGCTGGCATGGCCCTGGCACGCCGCTCGGGTCCGGGACGCGGATATCAGCTGGATATCCCGGGACAACAGCAAGCCGGGCCGCCCCGCAACGCAATGCCTGGTGGTGCACTCCACCAATGCCTGGGCGGATACGCACCTGGAATCCTCGCTTGCGGCGGTCCGTGAGCATTTGCTGGCGGAAACCATGGAGGTGATGGGTCAGGATCTCAGTGTGGCTGACCATATCGACCTGCATCGCTGGCGGTATGCCAACATTGCCCGGCAACCGCCCGGCGCGCGCATGGTGGACGGCGAGCAGCAACTCGCTGTGTGCGGTGACTGGCTGGTTCACGGGCGCGTGGAAGGCGCATTTTTGAGCGCCCAGCGCATGCTGGAGGAATTGCGCGGCGCTATGTGCGGGTGACAGGGACTTTGACACGCGAGACCCGGTGATTTGATTGAACTTTGCGGTCAGAGCGCGGCTCTGATAACTCGCCGACCGCAGTGTTTATGGTGGTCTTTTTTTAAGACAGAGAGTCGCGAATGCAACGCCGAAGATTCATTTACAGTCTCGGGGCGCTGGCCCTGGCGCCCCTGGCCGTCCGAACGCTGATGGCGGATGAGCCGCTGACGGGTGGTGCTGGCAGTGGCGATTTCCAGCTCAGCGATGAAGTCTGGCGCGAGCGGCTGAGTCCCCTGGAATTTCGCATTCTCAGGCGCGCGGGCACCGAGCGTCCCTGGACCAGCGCGCTACTCCGTGAAAAGCGCGATGGTGCTTACCATTGCGTGGGCTGCGACCAGGCATTGTTCCGTTCCGAGACCAAGTATGACAGCGGCACCGGCTGGCCCAGTTTTTACGATGTGATTGCCGGGGCCATTGGCACCCGCCGGGATTTCAAGTTGCTGGTTCCGCGCACCGAGTATCATTGCGCACGCTGCGGCGGCCATCATGGCCACGTATTCGACGATGGCCCCAAGCCCACCGGCTTGCGCTACTGCAATAACGGGGCCGTGCTGAGATTCAAACCCGATAACGCTTGAGTCGCGCTGCGCAGCAGTTTGGGTCTGTGCCGGACGTCATGTTAAACCCCTGAGTGCGGTAGCGTGATCGGCAGCTCTCTTGCCGGGAGCACCCGAAGCACTTTCGGAGCTGAAGCCACAGAGATTACGCGCAGCATGCCGATTGACATCGGCGCCCGGTATTGAAATCAAGCAAGCTCAAGGAGGAGCCCATGACTTTCGCTCACCTTCATTTTATGGCCCTGGCGGGCAGCCTGATGCTGGCTGCACCCGTTAACCAGGCGCATGCCGTTGACGGCGTTCTCGATCAAGCCCCCTGCCATGCCAATTGCGTGTTGATACGGGAGCAGGCCGGCCGGCTGCTGCTGTTCGCGCGAAATGCCGACGGCGTGGTATTCAAATCCACGAGTATTGATTTGCCCGCCAATGCGCGCCGCGTGGGGTGGTCAGCACCCAGCCGCAGCCTAGCTGTTGAACCAGAGGCCGCGACGAGCAGCCTGCCATACTCGGGCGTTCCCGTCGGTCTGACCTGCAGCACGATCGCCGGGCTGTGCACCGAGCAAGCCACGATGAGTTATGAAACGCCAACCCAGCTGGTGGTTGTCACCATCACATACTATTTCTTTGACGGTGAGCTGATGGATATAGAAGTTAACGAAAAACGTATTGCCAGGAGCAAGCTCAAATAAGCGCTTGTAACTCCCTCGCTGCGACATTTTGGGGGTCCATGTGACCCCCTTTTTTTCGACTTTCGGGCGCGTGCAGCCACTGGGGATTTAATTTACGGCGCAAAACGTATTAGAGTTAGGACCCGGGACGTGCGCTTGTTGCAATGCAACGAAAAAAACACAGGAACGCGCCGCCCGGACAAACCTATAATGACAAATGCAAAGCCGGTTGGCCTGGCTGGCTCAGTAGAAGAGGTAAGCGATGAAGTGTCTGTACTATCTTTCGCCTGATCTCGAGAGCACTCACAGAATTTCTGACGATCTGCATGCTGCCAACGTGAGTGATTTCTACCTGCATGTAATTTCCCGCGACAAGGCGGGGCTCAAGAAAGAGCATATTCATTCCAGCAACTGGCTGGAGACGAGGGACATTATCCGCGACGGCTTCATCGGCGCATTTCTGGGGTTCCTGGGAGGCCTGCTGCTCGCAGGCCTTTTAAGTTTTTTCAAGGTGTTTGGCGAAACTCCGCCGGGCATTATCAACATTATGCTGGTGGGCCTGGTCACATTATTCGGAGCCTGGGTCGGCGGTCTTACAGGCGTGGCCACCGAAAACAAGAAGCTGGAAAAATTCCATGACGACCTGGAGGCAGGTAAGCAGCTGATCCTCATCTATGCCGTCAAGGAACTGGAAAACGACATTCGCGAGATGATGAAAACCAAGCATCCCGAGGCTCAGCTGGTAGCTACCGACAAACATTTTGTGAATCCGTTCAGCAAACTGAATTACAAGCGCAAGCGATACCAGTCCTGAATTAGCTCCCGCGCGGCGAGGAAATCCTATGGCAGTGGCAGTCGTTATTATCCTGTTGGTGGTGGGCTCCCTGATATTCCATTTCTGGAGTCCGTGGTGGTTTACGCCAATTGCCTCCAATTGGGGCATGATCGACGACACGGTCAATATCACATTCTGGGTGACCGGCATCGTCTTCGTTGCGGTCAACCTGTTTCTTGCTTACGCCATCATCAAGTACCGTCATCGGCCTGGTAACAAAGCCGATTACGAGCCGGAAAACAAGAAACTGGAAATTTGGCTGACGGTGGTCACCAGCATCGGTGTGGCGGCCATGTTGGCGCCCGGCCTGTTCGTATGGGCCAAGGTGGTGACGGTACCCGATAACGCCATAGAGGTTGAGGCCGTAGGTCAGCAGTGGGCCTGGAGTTATCGTTATCCGGGCCAAGATGGCGTGCTTGGCACAACTTCAATCAGGCATGTATCGGTTGCCAATCCCTTTGGTATCGATCCGGATGACCCCAACGGCCAAGACGATGTACTGGTGGCCGGCAAGCACCTGCATCTGCCGCTGGACCAGCCGGTCAAACTGCTCCTGCGGTCCAAAGACGTGCTGCACAATTTCACGGTGCCGCAGTTCCGGGTAAAAATGGACCTGGTGCCGGGCATGGTCAGCTATATCTGGTTGACGCCCACCCGCACCGGCCAGTTCGATGTGCTGTGCGAGGAGCTGTGTGGTCTGGCACATTTCGCCATGCGCAGCAAAGTCGTGGTGCAGGAACAGACCGATTACGAAAGCTGGCTCGCGACACAGCCGACTTTTGCCAGCACCGTGGCAAGCGCGCAACCCGATCTGCAAGCCGGACAGGCGGCCTACGCCGTGTGTGGCGCATGCCACGGGGCGAAGGGCGAGGGTAATCCGATGCTGAATGCTCCGAAGCTGGCAGGGCAGAGCAAATGGTATTTGGAAACCCAGCTCAGAAACTACAAGACTGGTGCCCGCGGTACCCATGAAGATGATGTCTACGGCAGGCAGATGGCGCCAATGGCATCAACGCTGGTGGACGAAGCGGCCATTGCCAATGTGGCGGCCTATATTGCATCGCTGCCGGATGCTCGCGTTGAAGATACGGTACTGGGCAACACCAGCCGCGGCAAGAAGCTTTATGCCACTTGCGGCACCTGCCACGGTGCCCGTGGTGACGGTGTCTGGACTGCACATGCCCCGCGGCTCGCCGGTATGAACGACTGGTATCTAAAACGCCAGCTGGAAAATTTCAAGGCGGGTATCCGCGGCGAGCATCCCGATGATGCTTACGGGCACCAGATGGTACTGATGTCGAAAATTCTGGGTGATGAGCGCGCTATCGACGATCTCGTCGCCTACGTAAACACGTTATAGGTGTCCGCCTTGATGCGGCTGCCTGCAATGCAAGAATTAAGTGATCGGGCTTTGGCCCGGAGGAAATGCTGATGGCCTATGTAGCAATTGCGGACCGCGATGATCCTCATGCTCTGCACCATCCCAAGAGCTTCGTCACCAAATATATCTGGAGCCAGGACCACAAGGTCATTGCGATTCAGTACGGATTGACCGCTATTGCCGTGGGCCTCGTCGCCCTGGTGTTGTCCGGCATGATGCGGCTGCAGCTTGGTTTTCCGGATACCTTTTCCTTCATAGATCCCGCTGATTATTACCAGTTCATCACCATGCACGGCATGATCATGGTGATTTATCTGCTCACCGCGCTGCTCCTTGGGGGCTTTGGCAACTACCTGATCCCCCTCATGCTGGGGTCGCGGGACATGGTGTTCCCTTTCATGAACATGCTCAGTTACTGGGTCTACCTGTTGGCGGTTGTGGTTCTGATCGCCAGTTTTTTTGTTCCCGGCGGCGCCACCGGGGCGGGCTGGACGCTGTATCCGCCCCAGGCCATTCTCGAAGGTACGCCTGGCTTCACCTGGGGGATTATCCTGATGCTGGCTTCGCTGGCGATCTTCATTGTGGCGTTCACCATGGGCGGCCTCAATTACGTCACCACCGTATTGCAGGCGCGCTGCCAGGGCATGACCCTGATGCGCATGCCGTTATCGGTCTGGGGCATTTTTGTGGCCACCATCCTTGGCCTGCTGGCATTTCCGGCGCTGTTCGTGAGTGCGGTGATGATGACCCTGGACAGCCTGATTGGCACCAGCTTTTTTATGCCGGCGATCATCTCCCTGGGGGAGACCCAGTCATACGATGGCGGCAGCCCGATCCTGTTTCAGCACCTGTTCTGGTTTTTTGGTCATCCGGAGGTGTACATCGTTGCGCTGCCGGCCTTTGGCATAGTTTCAGATTTGCTGAGCACCCATGCTCGCAAGAATATTTTTGGTTACCGCATGATGGTGTGGGCCATTCTGGCCATTGGCGGGCTGAGTTTCGTCGTCTGGGCGCACCATATGTATGTGAGCGGCATGAACCCGTATTTCGGTTTCTTCTTCGCCACGACGACCCTGATCATCGCGGTGCCGACGGCCATCAAGGTTTACAACTGGGTACTCACGCTATGGCGCGGAGATATCCACCTGACAGTACCCATGTTGTTTTCCATCGGCTTCATATTCACTTTTGTCCATGGCGGCCTGACCGGCCTGTTTCTGGGCAACGTCGTGGTGGATGTGCCGCTGTCCGATACCTACTTCGTGGTCGGGCATTTCCACATGGTGATGGGGGTCTCGCCTATCCTGGTGATCTTTGGGGCCATCTATCACTGGTTTCCCAAGATGACGGGCCGGATGTACAACGACTTTATGGGCAAGGCGCATTTCTGGCTGACGCTGCTGGGAACCTATTCGATTTACCTGCCCATGCATTACCTGGGTATCCTGGGGGTGCCGCGCCGTTACTTCGCCATGGGCACAACGGATTTTATTCCGGAATCCGCCCAGACCATGAACGCCGGCATCACCATTTCGGCCATCATCGTGGCTGTGGTGCAGGTGATCTTCCTGGTCAATATGGTGTGGAGCATTTGGCGAGGCAAAAAAGCCGACGGCAATCCCTGGAAAGCCACAACCCTGGAATGGCAAACACCCGATACGCCGCCGGCGCACGGCAACTGGGGCGACAAGCTGCCGGTTGTGTATCGCTGGGCGTATGACTACAGCGTGCCGGGTGCACCAGATGACTTCATTCCACAAACGGAGCCCCCTAAACCGGGTGTAGTCAGCGGGCGCGAGCATGGAGTCGAGCACTCATGACGGTGGCGCTGGTATTCCTGGCGCTCATCATGGCGCTGGTCATTGGCTACCTGCTTAGCCAGACCCTCAATCGTCAGCCCTGGCTGACCAATGACCCGCTGGAAAATCGACCTGCCACGGGACCCCAGACCTACAACCCTCGCAAACTGGGGCTGGGCGTATTTATGGCAGTGGTGACTTCCCTGTTTGGACTCTTTTTCAGCGCCTA
>JBFIQI010000074.1:0-11624 GCA_041609715.1 Gammaproteobacteria bacterium | reverse complement strand
CGGCAGCCTGAATGTCGGTCACGTGAGCGATCTCGAATCCATCACCCTCGAAGACGTCAAGACCTTCCATGCCCGGCACCTGACTCCCGCCAACCTGACCATAGGACTGGCAGGCGGCTACCCGGCGTCGCTGCGTGAGCGTTTGCAAAAAGACCTCGCCAAGCTCCCGGCCGCCAGCGCCAATAGCCTGGAACTGCCCGCGGCCGCTCCCGTCGAGGGTCACCAGGTCCGCATCGTGCAAAAAGAAACCAGCTCCGTCGCGGTGTCTTTCGGGTTCCCCATCGACATCAAGCGCGGCAACCCGGACTGGGTCGCTTTGTGGCTGGCGCGTTCCTGGCTCGGCGAGCACCGCAGCTCCAACAGCTTCCTTTACCAACGCATTCGCGAAGCCCGGGGAATGAATTACGGCGACTATGCTTACATCGAATACTTTCCGGATGGCATGTTCCTCAGCATGCCACGACCCAACTACGCACGCCGGCAACAGATATTCCAGGTCTGGCTGCGCCCGCTGCGCTCCAACAATGACGCCCACTTCGCCACCCGGGCGGCCCTGTTTGAACTCAACAAGCTCATCACCCAGGGCATGAGCCAGGAACATTTCGAAGCAACCCGCAATTTCCTGGACAAATACGTCAGCCTGATGGTTGCGAGCCAGGGTCGTCAGCTTGGCTACAAGCTGGACAGCGAGTTTTATGAGATTCCGGCGTTTGCCGATTACGTGCGGGCGGCGCTGGATACCATGACCGTGGAAGACGTCAATCGCGTGGTACGTAAATATCTGCAGACCGATAACATTAAATTTGCATTCGTGGCGAGCGATGCTGAAGATCTGCGTGATCGTCTGGTGAGCAACCGGCCGTCACCGCTGGAGTACAACGCGCCCAAGCCGGAACTTGCAGCTGAAGATGCCATCATCGAGATTCTCGAGATAAATCTCGAGCCCGGCGATGTGGCCATTATCAGCGCCGAGGAAATTTTTCGTTGATCGCTGACACGTGACCCGGCCGCGGGCAAGTTCTCGCGGCGCGGGTCTCAGAGTTGATCGTTGGCGCCGCTGATTTCGAGTTCGAAACGAATGGCGGTCAGGTCAGCCTGATAAAAGCCCAGCCCGCCGCGGCGCATGGGAATCGCCCGACGCACTTCGCCCTGCATGGATCGCCAATACGCAGCGCCCGTCAGCGTGATATTTGGCCAGTCCCCTTGCAGGGCTTCGAAGTGGTTGGCCGATGTGCGCCGATACTCGACCAGCTGCAGCGGCGCTGAATCGGTCAGGGCGTTGACCCGCAGCATGGCCGGATGCGCCATGGCGGTGCCGACGACACCGGCCACCAGCGCCAACCCCAGCGCAATTATCCGCGGGATCCGGCCGGCGTGACCAATCACCCAGGTCAACGCTGAAATCACGCCACCCATAAGCAGGAACAGCCAGTAAGGCGGCCCGGCAACATAAGTCTCGCCCAGGGGCAGCGAATCGGTAATGGTATAGGTAATCAGTACCGACAAAAGCATCAGGATGCCGACGCAGGCCGGATGTTTGAACAGGTCGAACTTGTTAACACCGTTGGGATTCTGCATGAAGTCCTGGGGCTCAACCGACAGCGGCAGAGCGCCCTGCAGGGCGACGCGCTCACGCAGCACTGGCGGAACCTGGGTGCTGCCCGGTTCTGCCACCGCCTGGAAATCCTCGCCCGATCTCTCTGCCTGAGTCACTGCCCGTATCCCAATATCGCATCAGCTTCCGGACATAATATCGGCAGCCTCGCTAATGGCCTGTGAGGCGGGTCACATAACGCCGGTCCGCTGTCACTGCGATCTGGCCCGGCCCGGCGCCCGGTTGGGCCGCGGTATCACTCGCTGATGCCCGTCTCCAGAGCAAACAGTTGTGCGAGAATCCGGCCCCACTCTGCGTACTGGTCTTCGATCAGGCTTTCCAGTTCCGCCACGCGACTTTCCAGGTCTTCCACGGACGCGCCCACGTCGTTATCAAAGCCCTGGGCCCAGACTTCCAGCTCCTGGGCTTCGATGCGTGCCCACTTGTAATTGTCGTAGCTTTTTTTCATGGCCTCGAAACTGCCGCGAGGCGCCTTGCGGCGCGCATTCTGAAGACGCTGCGCTTCGGCGTGCTGCGTCTGGGCGAGTTGCCAGCGATACTGCCGCCAGAGATCATAGGTGGCAGCAATTTCTGAATGTAATTCGCGGAATTTTTCGTCGACGGTGTCGGTGACCACATACTCCACGCGACGAATACGCTCTATGCGCTCCAGCATCGGATCGTTCTGGGCCGGCAGGCGCAGAATCTGGAAGCTGCCGTCGGAGTCGCTGTCGAGATAGTCCCCGAAGGCGGCCGGGGCCAGCTGATCCGCGTACCGCAATAACGACACTTCCCGGACATCCTTCAGCGACTTCTCGCCAAGCTGCGCCCGGGCACTGACAAGATCCCGGGCAATCGACTGGTACAGGGCATCAAATCCGCCATCGCCCTGCCCCTGTCGCTCACCATCGGCAGTCACCTCGCTCTTGTAAGTTGCATTGAGCCACGCGCGCCCGGTTGCATCGATGGCCCTTACCTGCAGTTCCAGAACCTGCCCATCGGAACGCACGATGGCCCCGTAAATGAGGAGCTCGGCGGCAATATCCGGCTCCGGTACAACCCGCACGGCACCCCATTCGCCGCTTTCGACCAGGGCTTCCCGCAGAACAAACGGCAGGAACAAAGCCTCCACCTCGCGAATGCGCGGAAACACTTGCAGCCGTCGATGCGAGGCTGGATCTGCCGGCACACCCGGATCAAAAACCGCAATCGAAATATTTAGCTGCGCAATCGCACGCTGATCTTCAGGTATGGGTAGCCGTTCTGATTCGGCTGCTTCCAGCTGCGAGCATCCCAGCAGCCCGGTCATCACCAGCAGCCCCGGTAGCTTGGTCAGCCGGCTTGCGGACCTCATCAAGGTGACGTTCCTTGCAATGTGCACACCCGCTTGCGGCTCAGCGTCTCTATGCAGTTGGCCTCGCCGGGCAAAGGCTCGAAACGGGTATAAAACCGGTTCAGGGTAAAGGGCACGCCCGCAGTGCCTGATGACACGGTGGTCGCCACATGCAGGCTTTGGGCATCGGGGGAAATGGTGAAACGATGGCTGATTCCAGTACCGTCCGGCAGGCCCAGCCGCGATATAAACTGCTGGCCCAGCCAGCCACAGGCCTCGGTGCCGTACTGCGTCTCGGTGCCGTGTGCCAGGCCATCGTAAAACTCACAAACGATGGCATAGTCACCCTCGCGCTCGACCAGCAGTTCATTCTCGCCATGAGTAATCGTCAATACGGTCGGGCGTGTAATGAACTCGGCCAGCTGCGCCAGCGCGACGATGGAAGATGCCTCGCGCTGAGAAATTATCAAGGCGGGCCGATTGGAGAATCGCTGGTCCCGGCTGGTTCGATTGAGCTTTCGGAATAATCGGCCCAGCTGCAGATTGACGTCATCGCCACGGGAATAGTCCCGCTCCCAGGAACCGCTGAGATCGACGGGCCGCGCGTCCAGGTAGCTGCGAACCGCCGGATTTTCACGCACCGTGTTGGAACACCCGGCGTTTAGCAGTGCCACCAGCAACACCAAGAGCAACGTCCGCAACTTCTGCTGAGGGTTAATCATTCAGGGAACACTCTGGCCAACAGTGAAGCCGATGCGGGGTTTCGATGATATTTGCGGGTGATGGTTCAATAGACAGCTGCAACAAATCCTGCCTGCGGCGACGATTCTAAAAACCGCGCTTACCCTCAAGCAGCAGTTGCACATTGTCAATGGAGGCATCGCCGTCCAGGGGAAAGGCCAGATCGATGTGATAAACCTTGTCAGGACTGCCGCGGGTGGGCACCAGCCGCAAGCCGAAGCCCACGTCTTTCAACCACCCGTCGCTGCCGGTCCCGACCGGGTTGGCACCCCAGGTGCGGCCCAGGTCGGCAAATATCGCACCGCCGACCCTGAGCAGCCGCAAGGGGTACCAGTCGGTGTAATAACGCTGCTCCAGTGTAACCAGCGCACGTGATTTGCCGCGCTGATAGCGCAAGGGATAACCGCGCAGGCCGTTGTCGCCACCCAGTTCCAGCGGGTTGTCCAGGTCAAGATTGTCCGAGGTCGCTGCCGAAACCGTGACGAAGAAAGAGCGCTTTTCGGACTGGCGTTTGTAGTAACGCGTATTCACACCCAACAAGACATTGGCTGCAGCACCGTCTTCCAGGCGACCCGACAGCCTGCTGCTTACCAGCAGCATCTTGTCGCCTGGTGAGCCGAAGCCCAGGTCAAGCGTCGAGCCATAGACCAGCGCACCGCGGTCGGAACCCATGGCCCGGTTGGCCCAACCGAGTTGCGCAGTAAGGCGCGTGCCCAGGTAGAAGTCCTCGGTTTTTTCTATGGAGTCGAGATTGCGGGTCTTGCTGAAACGATCCTCCAGCAATTCGTAAGCGATGAAGGGATAAACCAGCTTGCGGTCGGCAGGCACGATCGATGGCAGGCTCGAAGTGCGCGGCTCGCCGAAATTGCTCTCATCCAGCGTGATACCGGCCGTCCAGCGTCTCACCCAGCCACCCCGCAGGCCGCTCGACAGGCCACCGAAGACACTCAGGAATTGCCGCTCCCGACGGTACTCGGCGACCCGCTGGCCACGATCATAGATGGACTCCACTCGATCGTCGTCAAGCAACGTGATACCGCCGGCGCGGCGCGTATCCAGGGAGAAAAACGGCCGCGAAAAATTTATGAATTTCGTGGAACCGTCGCTGCTGTCGGCAAGCCGCAGATTGAGTGACAACCAGCGGCTGCCGAGATGCCGATTGGCAAATGCAAACTCGGTGGAATCCCGGTCCACATCGTCGGTATGAACGATGCTGAGGCTGCTACCGCTGCCCGCAAGGTTGAGTTCCTCGATGCCAAGCTGGATGGTGTTTTCACCACCGCTGCGGCTGAGGGAAAGTTCCGGCGTCAGCGTCCAGACATCGCGGGTGGTGACCCGCAGATCCACCGTGCCGTCCTCTTGCGGCAAGGGTTCTATGCTGGCATCGAAGAGATAAGCATTGCGCCTGAGGACACGCTCGGATTCCTCCACCAGGCGCTGCGAATACTCGTCGCCCGGCTTGATCAGCAGCTGTTTACGGATGACCGACTCGCGGGTTTCAATGTGCAGCCGATTGGCAAGGCGAAAGATGGGTTTGTTCTCGCCCGGGATACTCGTATCGAACACATCCTTGCGATGGATGATGATCTTACCGATTACGGCGTCACCCGATACCGGCTGTGTATCCATGTCATCAGCCAGCAGCCAACCGCAGGCAGCGAGGCACACCAGCACTGCCGGCAGCATCCGCGCCAAGGCAAAAAGTGGCGTGACACCTGTTCGTAATGTCATGTTGCCGAAATTCAAACTGCCCGGCGCAGCATCTGAATGCCGACCAGGCCGATCCAGGCAGCATGCGCTCCGTAAACGATCAGCGCGCCATGTACGTCCATCTTGATGAGCCCGGCGAACAGCGCGCCGGCCGGCAGCAGGGCCACCGCCACTCCTGCAGCAGCCAGCAGCAACGTGGTCGGTGTTTTGCGCTCCGCCAAAACGACTGCCCAGGCAAGAAAAGCCACGCTGGCCGCATAAGTGCCAAGGCCCGCAAAAGCCTGGTTGCTCTGCCACAGGAGCACGAACAGGTCGCCGGAGGCCGCGTGATCAACGCTGCGCGCCACCGCCGGCACGATAAAGCCGTTGGTCATGGCAGCCAGCAGATGAGCCAGAAAACTCACCAGGTAAGCAATGATCCCCAGCAGCACCCAGCCGCCGGGGCCCAGGCGCAGGGAAAACACCGTCAGCCCCCAAAGATTGGCCGCCAGCAACACAATCATGGTGGCATGTATGAGCCCACCCAGCCCCATGCCGCCGATACCTCCGCCATGATCGAGACCGGTGGGGTGGTGGGCCATGGCCAGCACCGTCAGAACCGATGCCACGAGCAGCACCGCGCCCGCCACAACACCGGTCCGGCCACTGATTCTGGTGCCGGGCCCTGAATTTGCTTCGGTCATAGCTGCACTCCTTCCAGCTGAATTCAAAACGGACTGGCCCGGAAGATGCTAGCAGATTGTTGGAGTTCAAAGCCGCCGGACCAGAAACCACGAACTGCCCCCAACGCGGTGAGCGTGCTAGCATCTCGCCTCCCTGCGATCCTGTGCATGGAGTGCCCATGTTAGATTCTGAGTCTCATAAAGGCCTGTGGCCGATCCTTGTCCTGGCGGCGCTGGCGCTTGCGGCCTGCGGCGACAGCACCAGCGGCAGCGATGACCAGGCACCATTCGCCTCAACCTACAAACCGCTGCCGGCCCAGGATTTTCGCATCCGCAATGCCACGATCCTGACCGGTACCGGCGAATTGATTGCTGATGGCGAAGTCGCGGTCGAGGACGGCAGAATCGCGGCAGTGGGTGACGATGTCGGCAAACCGCGCGGTGGCGAAGACATCGACGGCTCCGGCATGTGGATCACCCCGGGCATCATCGACGTACACTCGCATCTGGGCGTCTACCCCTCGCCCGGCGTCTGGGCACATTCCGACGGCAACGAAATGACCGCGCCGGTGACGGCCGAGGTCTGGGCCGAACATTCCGTGTGGCCACAGGACCCCGGCTTCGCCACCGCCCTCGCGGGCGGCGTGACCAGCCTGCAAATACTGCCGGGATCGGCCAACCTGATTGGCGGCCGCTCGGTGACGGTGAAAAACGTGCCTGCCCGCACCGTGCAGGCCATGAAGTTTCCGGGCGCTCCCCACGGTCTCAAGATGGCTTGCGGCGAAAACCCCAAGCGAGTTTATGGTAAGAACCAGGGCAGCGCTCCGGGCACGCGCATGGGCAACGTGGGAGGCTATCGCAAAGACTGGATCGAGGCTGCTGATTACCTGGAAAAGCAAGAGGCCGCCGAGAGCGGCACGGGCGAAGCACCGACCCGGGACCTCAAACTGGACACCCTGGCCGGCGTTCTGAAGGGTGAAATACTGGTGCACAACCATTGCTACCGTGCCGACGAGATGGCGGTCATGCTCGATATCGCCAAGGAATTTGGCTACCGGGTTGCGTCATTTCATCACGCGGTGGAGTCCTACAAGATTGCCGATTTGCTGGCGGAGCATGGTGCCTGCTCCGCCATGTGGGCCGACTGGTGGGGTTTCAAGATCGAAGCCTATGACGGTGTGCGGGAGAACATTCCACTGGTGCATAAAGCCGGCGCCTGCGCCATAGTGCATTCCGATTCCGCATATGGCATTCAGCGCCTGAACCAGGAGGCGGCCAAGGCTATGGCGGCGGGCAACCGCGCGGGCATCGAAATCGCTCCGGAACAAGCCATCACCTGGATCACCAGCAATCCCGCTGCGGCCCTTGGCATCGACGAGCAAGTCGGCACCCTGGAAGAAGGCAAGATGGCCGACCTGGTGCTGTGGGATCGTAATCCCTTCAGCGTGTATGCCCGGGCCATGCAGGTGTACATCGACGGCGCGCTGGTCTACGACCGGGAAGACCCGGCCCGGCAACCCGTCTCGGACTTCCTGATCGGGACCACGGATGCCCATGGAGGTGGCCAATGAACCAGCGGAATCTGTTACTGACCGTACTCTTGTGCCTGCCGTGCTTCGCGCTGGCGGAAACCTACGCCATCGTCAATGCCAAGGTACACACCCTGAGCAGCAAGGGCACCCTGCAAGACACCACCATCGTCATCGACGACGGGCGGGTGACGGACCTGGGCCCCGGGGCGCGGGTGCCCGCCAGTGCCGAGGTCATCGACGCCGAAGGACATGAAGTGACCCCCGGCATCTTCGACCCCATCAGCTACCTGGGTATCGTCGAGATCGGCGGGGTGGAGCAAAGTGTGGACGATGCGCTCGCCAACAGTTACGGGCCTGCGTTTTCGGTAGCGGATGCCATCAACCCGCGCTCCACGCTGATCGCCATCAACCGCATCGAAGGCGTCACACGCGCCGTGGTGGTGCCGGATGCCACCGAGGGCAGCGGCATCCTGGTGGGACAGGCTGCGGCTATCAGCCTGGGCGGCACTGACGACTACCTCGTGGACCGCCGTGCGGCGATGGTGGTTTTCCTTGGCGAGGCAGGCAGCGGCATCGCCGGTGGCTCCCGCTCAGGCGCCTTGCTGCGGCTGAAGGAGGCCCTGCAGGATGCCCGGGATTTCAAAGCCAATCGTGACGCCTACGATGCCGCCCAGCGGCGCGGCTATGCCTTGTCCCGACTCGACCTGGAGGCGCTGCAAGGCGTCATCGAAGGTGAAGTTCCGCTACTGACCTTCGTGAATCGCGCCAGCGATATCCAGTCGGTGCTGGAGTTTGCAGATGAGTACGACGTCAAGGTCATCATCGTCGGAGGTGCCGAGGCCTGGCTGGTGGCAGGGCAGCTGGCGGCCGCCAATGTGGGGGTGATACTCAATCCGCTCACCAACCTCCCCGGCAGCTTCGAATCCCTTAATGCAAGTATCGAAAATGCCGCCCGCCTGCACGAGGCCGGCGTGCCCATCGCCTTTGCCATGAGCGATTCGCACAATGCCCGCAACCTTACCCAACTGGCGGGGAACGCTGTCGCGCACGGTTTGCCCTGGGAAGCGGCGCTGCGCGCCATCACCGTGAATCCTGCGGCCATGTTTGGCCAGGACAACAAGTGCTGCACCATCGAGGTGGGCAAGGAAACCGACCTGGTCATCTGGGACGGCGACCCGCTGGAAGTCACCAGCTTTCCGACGCAAGTCATCATCGCAGGCGAAATGGTGCCGATGACATCCCGCCAGACCCTGCTGCGCGACCGGTACCTAGAGCTCGACAGCGAGCTGCCGCCGGCCTACAGGCATCCCTGAGGCAGACCGGCGACCCCCACCGAGGCCGCGACAACGTCGTCGCGGTTCAGAATTTGCCGTTCAGGTCGATGCGGAAGCGGTTCCCATCCTCGAGCGAGGTGGCACTCGCGGATCGCAATACGTTCGCCTCCACCAGGTACAGGCGCGCGACCAGATTCCAGCCCTTGGCGATGCCGTAAGCATAACGAAACTCATGCCCGCTGAAATTGGTACTGCGGGTTTCCACGGCACTGCCCCAGCGCATCCAGTCATCCTGGGTATAGGAGCTCGATGCGGCCAAGGTGCCGATGTCGGCATAGTAATAGGCGAGCAGCCAGTCGCCCGGATTTGAGGTGCCACCATACCCAACCGAGAAAACAAAACCGTCCGTCTCGTCGCGATTAAACGCAGTGAACGCGTTGGGATCGCTGGCTGAGTAGTCTTCGGTGTTATTGATGTAATCCACGCCGAACTTGAGGCCACGACCCCCTGCGGTGGTTTTGTACTGGGCGCTGGCGATCCAACTCATGTAATCGCGCCCGCCGTTGCCATCCAGCAAGGTGGCAGCATCGCTGTCTGCGGGATTGCCGTCCACGTTCAGGACGCCGCCCGCCAGTGTAAGCGCCCCGTCGTTCTGCAATTTCGTGTCATACACGGCCTGGGCGGACAGCAGGTTGCCTGAGAATTCCTGCATGCCAACGGGCAGGGAAAAATACCCAAGATTGATCTTGAAGTTCTCAACTTTCCACATCGCGGCAACACCGAGCGGCGTCACATCGTCATCCCAGAACAGCTCGTTTTGCTTCCAGAACGGCAGGCTGTTACGCCCGGCCCAGAAAGATGCATTGCCCTCGTTGAAACTTACGAAGTACTTGTCAAAATTGAAATCTGCATCACCAGTATCATTGTCGTCGAAATCCACCAGCGTGATATGCGGCGACTGCTGACTGGCATCGGAACCGGAGCGCAAGCGAACCCCGAATCTCAGCTTGTCGGTCGGCTTCAAGTTCATACCAACCCGCATGCGCATGCGGAGCCGGTTTCTATCAGAGCGCTGCCCGCCGCTGCTGTTGGTCGAGTCCCAATCAGCCTCGAGTCGCAAGCGAAAGTCACCATAGATGCTGGCTTTGCCGCTGTCGTCGAGTTTGATCTCCGCCGCTGCGGGCGCAACCAGGCCCACTCCCAGGGCCATGAAAACGATGGCCGCGAGGCCCCCTCGAATTACTTGCATGCAAATGCTCCTTTAATAGCAGCCAACAGCCCCTCGGCCGCCGCCTTGTGACGTTGATCAAAATTCTGGTTGGCCCATTTCATGAAGACCCACCGGATCTCGTCGGCGCGATTGCCGCCTGTCGGCAGACAGACCTTGTCGCGCTGAGCCTGCCCAAGCAGCACATAGGCATCGGCAAAGCCTAAAATGTATTGCTCGCACTCGGTTTCGGCGAATACGCCCCAGCGTGCGTCGTTGTCGCCTTCCATGCATGGCCGCAGCAGTTCGGCAATGGAGTAATCCGTGCCTTCAGCAGCATTGGCAGCGGGCAACAGCAGCGCGATTGCGACGCAGCTCATCAATATTTTCAGCAGCTTCATATGTTCTTCCTCGCACCCGTCAATCCCAGAATTGATACCAGGGCTTCTCGTTGCCACCCTCTTCGGCATATTCCTTGATCAGGGTATCCATCAGGTTGCGGTGGGTTTCATTGTCGATCCAGCCAGGCTGCGAGACCTTGTCCCACATTTCTTTGTCGGTCATGTTCTGGTGACAGCCCATGCACAGCCCGGTGCGCTCCATCTTCTCGCGCATCTCCGCGGGTAATGGCCCGGTCAGCGGCCAGTGCGAGCCAATGCTTACCAGTTGCTCACCGTCGCGGCTCACGATCTGCGAGACGTCGTGCTCGAGCTTGGGCACGCCTTGCATCTGTACCTGGGTATTTTGGGGAATGATTTCTCCAGTCGCCGTTTCGAGGTCGACAATGCGATCCTTTTCGTATCCGAGCAGGAAGCGGCCATCCTCGATGCCGTAGCCGAGGGTCTTGGGATTGGCATGACAGCTTTCACAATCCCTGGCCTCGCGCCCGGCGGTATGCGGCTGCACCGCTGCATGGTCCATGCCTTTGCCTTCCGGTGTGGTCCAGATCTCGTTGTGGGCGACGGTCTTGCCGTCCTTGTCAATGACCGTTGTGATTACCTGGCAGCCCGGCATCAGCGGTGATACCCGACCTTCGCCATTGATACCGAGAATCGGCGTCTCCCAACGCAGGTAGGAGCGGGTCTCGGAAACCTTGCCGGGCCCGGTCAGGCCGTTGGTACCGAGCGCGGCATCCGCGGTCAGACCGTTGGGCTGGCGAGAGTTTGCGTTATTGATCCAGTCGACGTCCGTCTTGCCCTTGGAATAATCCACGGTGATGTGACAGCCGTAACACTGCGGCGCCCAGTCGGCGTGACAGGCGTAACACTCCATGCTGTCGAGGTGCTGCGCCACCGACTGCATCGCCACCTTGCTGCGGATATTCTTCCAGGTGTCATCCACGTTGATCTTCTTGAGTAGCGGTGACTTGAAGTCGAGCCCGGACGCGGAATGGACGATGACGGAATCGCCATCCTTCACCACATTTCCGAAAGCGTTGCCGCGGGCGGTAATGAGATAACCGTCTTTAGCTTCGTAATTGGTCGCGAACGCGCTGGTGGGCGGCGGCGTCTTGGTCAAGCCACGCGGCTCTTTACTGATTTCAGCCTGGAATTCCTCGCCATAACCCAGCG
>JBFIQI010000073.1:0-11639 GCA_041609715.1 Gammaproteobacteria bacterium | reverse complement strand
GTGAAACCGACTGGATTCATACAGTGAATTTGCGGCTGGTTCAGGAATTCGGCTTCCTGGAGGACAAGAAGATTGAATTCATCCTGGACATCGAGAACCTGATGAACCTGATCAACGATGACTGGGGACGCGTGGAAACCTACACGGCACCTTCCAATGTCGCCCCAGCCAACGTCGCGCTAAGCAACGATGGCAGCCAGTACATCTATTCGGCCGGAGCCAACTACGACGGGACCCCCGAATCGATTATCGCCCGGCCGGCCATTGCGCGGCTGCCGTCTGTTTATCGTATTCAGTTGGGTTTCCGTTTCAGGTTTTAGAATAGCTCGCTATAAAGTGAGTCCCAACAAAAAGACCCCGCCGAAGCGGGGTCTTTTTTTCAGGTGATACCCGGTCAGGTCACTACTGCTGACTGGCATAAAAGTGAGCGAGTGCCTCCAGGTCCGCTTCAGAAAGCTGCTCGAATTTTGCTTGCATGGCTTTCGGCTGATCGCGCTCACCCTTGGAAAATTGTGTGAGGCTCATCTGCAGGTAAGGCAGCCACTGCCCGGCCAGAATACTGGAATCGTCCAGCGGTTCGCTGCCGCCCTCAGTATGACATTTTTCGCAATGCGCCTCGTGGAGTTCGGCGCCGCTGGCAGCCTTAGCAGCATCAAAATCCTGCGCCGCAGGCTTAAAAGCAAGGCCTGCGAAATACTCGGCCAGCACTTCGATCTGCTCGTCAGTGAGTTTTGCCGAAAGAGCACACATCATTTTCGACTTGGGGTCCGCACATGCCCGAGTGCCATCTCGATAGGCCATCAGCGCATCCGCGTGTACCGGGGCTGAGATTCCTGCGATGGATGGCACCGCCGGTCTCGTGCTTACGCCCTCACTGCCGTGACAACCCAGGCACATTTTCGCGGCAGCAGGCGCCGCTCCCTCCCCTGTTGCATTTGAAACCAACATCATCGCGCCGAGCATCACTGCAGCTGACGAAATCACCACCATGCCTACACGCTTGTCCATTATTACAAGTCTCCCAAAAATACCGGCCATCGCCGGCCTATTTACTAGATTAATCACGGGCCCCTGAACCAAGCCTGAACGCTGATTTACAGTCGCCTACTGATACAAAATAGTATACATTAGTGATGGGCCAAGCGGCCGAATTTAGCCCCCAGCGGGCAACCCGGAGAACACAGGCAATGTTGACAATATTGGCAATAAAAACAATAAGTTAAGAATCTTCTGAGTTTAAGTTAGTTAGACAATTTTTGACATTTACGGACAGCGGCTATGGAAAAAATCGGAACATACTGCGTCATCATGTTACTGGCTTCCACCGGCCTCACCCTGGCCGCAGAATCGAGCACCGACAATTGCATAGATTGCCACCGGGATCCGGGCTTCTATGCGCAGCATCCGAAGCTGTATTCCTACTACCAGGATTGGCGCGAATCGGCGCATGCGGCCAGCGGACTGAGTTGCAGCGACTGCCATGGTGGCGATCGCAACAGTGCCGACCCGTCGATCGCCCATAAAGGGGTCCTGGACATCGGCAAGCAAGAGAACGCGCTGTTTTACAAGAATCAGCCAGATACCTGCGGTGCCTGTCATAACGACAAAGCCGCGCAATTCAGGCAGAGCAAACACTTCAAAGCATTGCAAGACAACCGGGTGGCGCCAACTTGTACGACATGCCACAGTGCCATGAACCGGCGACCGCAGTATCGGGATATAGTCGCCAAAGCCTGCGAGACTTGCCACAACCCGGCCAATTCCGACCGGGTCCCTTTGGTGGCGAGGCACGCCGAGCAATCCCTGCATCGACTCAATATCGCCAAGGGTTACCTGAGCTGGACCACGCTGTATTACGAGTCGCAAGGCTGGCCAGGCGCCACCAGGTGCCAGATAGATGCCATCAGCACCCGCTACGATGAAGCCGTTACCGGGATTCACGCCTTTGATCTGGCAAAAATGGAACAGAACTCCATCGAAGTGCTGGCGGAGCTAAAGTCGTTATTCCAGGAAGCCTGGGAAAAAAGACAACAAAAACAGTAATGGGCAG
Organism: Gammaproteobacteria bacterium; assembly: GCA_041609715.1. Classification (GTDB taxonomy): domain Bacteria; phylum Pseudomonadota; class Gammaproteobacteria; order Steroidobacterales; family JABDLF01; genus JABDLF01. Next base: position 9,589 of record JBFIQI010000073.1, on the reverse strand, counting down.
GTTAGGCTCGCATTTCGTCAGATCCCAGAGCGTCTGAATAACTACCGGCCAGGCCGGTAAGCCACCTAATCAAGCGGTTTTCGGTACACCGTCACCAGAAGCTTTCACTCGCCCGGTATCAATGGCGATGGCAATCTTGGCCAACAACGTGAATACCAGCAGGCCAAACGCCCAGATCCCCAGTGTAACCGCCAGCTCCGTGCTCGAGGGGCTGTATTCGAACACTTCGCCCAGTGGCGTGGGGATATAGCCGGGAATTACCAGACCCATGCCTTTCTCGATCCAGATACCGAGGATAGCCAGCACGGCTGCCACGTTCAGCATGCGGCCATTCTTGCGCAGGGGATTGATGGTCAGAATGATCATGGCAATGACATTCATTACCACAGAAGCCCAGATCCAGTTCCTTAACCCATGCAAGCCCTGCAATCCAAAAAACAGGTAGTGGATCGACGCCGCATGAGTACCCTCATTGTAGAAGTCCGTGAACAGCTCGGCGATGATGAAAAATACCGTTATCTGCATCGAGATCATCATGATGATGGCAAGCATGTCGATCACGCTTTGCTTGATGGGATACCCAGTGACCTTGCGCAAGATCTGCAGGCTGATAATGATCAGCGCCGGGCCGGAAGCGAAAGCGGAAGCAATAAAACGCGGTGCCAGCAATGAGGTATGCCAGAAGGCACGTCCTGAATTTGCAGAAAACAAGAATGCGGTTACCGTGTGAATCGATATGGCCCAGAACATGGCCAGCACCACAAACGGGAAATAAAGCTTGAGGTTCGGCTCCCTGCCATGCCAGCGTTGATACAGGATGTAAAAAGGGATGCAGAGATTGAGCGCGAGATAGCCACTCAGAACCACGACATCCCAGGCCAGCAAAGAGGTAGGGAAATTGAATCGGCCAATCACCGGAATCATATGCCAGATGCGATCTGGCCGGCCCAGATCGGCCATCACAAACATCATTGCCATGGTCACTGCGGCCACCGCCATGGCCTCACCCAGTAACACAACCTCCTTCACGTCTTTGCGGTGAAAGGCATAAGCAGGGATGACCAGCAGAACCGCTGCAGCAGCGATTCCCACCAGAAAGGCAAAATTCGCGATGTAGAAACCCCAGGAAACCTGATCGCTCATGCCGGTTACAACCAGGCCATTGCGGACCTGCCCGATGTAGCGAATGAGGCCGTAGCCGATAACCAGCAGGAGACCGAGGATCCATGTACGGTAGCGGACGCTACCTCGAGCAGCCTCGCGCATACCTGCAAAAATAAAGCGAATCATTATTGGACTCTGCTACTTAATCTGTGAAATACCAGAATTTGGGCTCGGTCCCCAGTTCTTCCTTGAGACGAAAAACATTTTTGTTGGCGAGGATATAACGGATCTCACTGTCTGGATCGAGCAGATTGCCGAAGATACGTGCACCGGTCGGACAGGCTTCCATGCATGCTGGCTGCTTGTCCTTACGGGTACGCTGAATACAAAAATGACATTTTTCAACCACGCCCTTGGGACGCGGACGGTTGCCAAGGTAATGCGTGTCCGGATTGATCTTTTCAGCCGGAATTTCCGGCTCGGTCCAATTGAAGTGCCTGGCTGAGTAAGGACATGCCGACATACAGTAGCGGCATCCGATACACCAATCGTAATCTACGACTACGATGCCATCCGGCTCCATCCAGGTGGCCTCCACGGGACAGGCTTTGACACAAGGCGGATTGTCGCATTGCATGCACTGCACCGGCATGTAGTATTTGCCGTCTGTCGGGACAGTTTCAGGATCATAGTAGTGATCAGATTCTTCAAGATTGGTGCTGCCCTGGTCCATTTCCAGTACGCGTATATACTCAACCTGAGAATCCCGACCAAGGTTGTTTTCCTCGACACATGCATGCACGCAATCCCGGTAACCCTGGCATTTTGATATATTCAGCGCATAACCAAAGACGGCATTTTTCTTTGGCGGTGTGTTTTCGCAATTGATGTCGACACCATGCCGTTCCCTCGCCTTGCGCTCGATTCTCTCCAGGACTTGCTCAATTTCCTCGCGACTCATTTTCTTGTAATGCTGCTGGAAAAAATCACCAAATGCCTCGAGAAATGTCGCGCCGGCCCACGCGGGAGCAGCCATGCTCGGAGCGGTCACGCCCACCGCCATTGCCGCGCGCCCTAATTTACGAAAAAAGTTTCTGCGGGCCGTATCGTGACCGGAAGCTCCGTTCGCGCCAGAATCATTTTTCTTCATCTGAATCCTCCGGTTTTTGCGGCTTTTCGTCTCGCTCCCAGACTGGCTTTTTTTCATGGCGATGCCATTCCGGCAAGCTCAATCCGGCCCGCGCCTTCGGTGCAGGCATCGGCTTGCGCGGTTTGATGGCGGGACTGTGAGCATCATGACAATGCGTGCAATTGTAAATTACACGGGGTTCATTCCAGCTGGATTGTCGCTTGCCGTGAGCACCGAAGTACCAGTCTTTGTGACGATTGCCATGGCAGCTACCACAAACCTGATGTGCAGCGTCGAAGTCAACGGCCTCGCCCAAAGCCGATTTCAATTGATCGCGATTCTCGAGCATGTGGCATGACAGGCACCAGATCCGGCCGGCACCATGATCGAATTCGATTTCATGTGGTGCCATCAGTTCTCGCACCGTAGGGTCCGGCTCCAGGAACTCATGACACTGGCTGCACGGATAAAAAACCAGCTCGTCCTTGCGCGGAACTACCGAGAATTCAGGTGCCGCCGCATAGCCCGAAAATCCTTCGGTGATGCTTCCTTCTGTTGCTTCCTGGGCGCTTGCCGACGCCACTGCGATAAGAAGAGCGAGAAGAACTCGAGCCTCGCGTGGACAGGCAATCATAAAAGAGAACTCACGTTGGCGTCGCAGCAGGATGCTGCTTGATTAAATTCCAACGTTTGCTGCAAACAAGACTGCTCGACGGCCAAGTCACCAACGCCATGACATGTTCCGCCGCTTCGCCTGACGCACCGGTGATGCGTGCAGGCACTGCCCCGCTGCAAGTACATACCGCAATTTTCGCAGAGCTTGCCGTCTACCGCAATGCCTGAATCATACTTTTTGGGCGCCGTTTCGAGTGCCGTTTCAGCTGCCACCCCATCGTCCGGTTCAAACCGCCAAATGCAGCCTGGTGTGCTGGAACGCTCAATCATTTTCGGGATAAATTTTCAATACGGAAATACCCTGACAGCATTGAAAATTCGTACTGCTACCGGCAGACTTGGCTTGTCTGCCACTGCATCCAGCCCGGCAAGGTAGCCGAATTATGCGCAAGATCAAAATGGCCCCCCTGGCGATAACCCTCATCGCTGTTTCCGCCATCGTAATCGCGTTGACCGGCTACAAAGTTTATGACTATACCCAGCACGACCCTGCTTTCTGCAGCAACTGTCACACCATGGATGAAGCCTATGAGAAATGGGCAGAAAGCGTCCACGTCGGCATCACCTGCCACGATTGCCATCGTCCGAATCTAAAAAGCAATTTGCATCAACTTTATGTTTATATGACCGACCCGCCGGATAAACCACGGCACAAACCCGAATTGGAAAACTCGATATGCACTCGTTGCCACAATGTCGAGGGTGAGCCAGCAGAGGGATCCGTTGCCGGAATGGGTCATTGGCAGGCAGTGTTGGCAGAGGCAGGTCATCAGGAACATGTCGGCAAGCAAAAGATTCAATGCATAAGATGCCACTCACCATCGCTGCACCATTTCGAGCCGGAACAAGAACTGTGCACGGAATGCCACAAGCACACTACGCTCGAAAAAACGGCTATGGACCAGCACTGCACACTTTGTCACAAGTTCAAGGCGACCGGGCGCGAAGACTTGCGACCAGTTCGTGAGGATTGCCTGGAATGCCATCAATTCATGCAAATAGACGCAGAAATATTCCCTGATGACGGCGAATCATCACCTATGCACTGGGATTGCAAAGCGTGTCACAAGCCGCATAGTAAACCCTTGTTGGGTGAAGAGGATTGCAGGGAGTGCCACGAGCCACAGCTGGCAGATTCGGCAATTCACAGTGTTGCATCACATTCTCAATGCCTGACTTGTCATCGTCCGCACAGCTGGAAGATTGATCACACTGCAAGCTGCATGAGCTGCCATTCAGATAAAGAAGAGCACTCTGTCGGCATGGCTTGCAATACGTGCCATCAATAGCTGCTGCGAGCATCAACATCGATAAGCCTGCAAGCACTGGCTACTACTGCAACGAATCGATTCCTGACTCCCCGCCGCAAGTTATTTTATGAGCCCATCAGATTCAATTCTTGCCATTGACCAAGGAACCACTAGCAGCCGGGCGATCGTCTTTGATGCCTCCATGCAGGCCCTGGCCACCGCCCAGAAGGAATTTACGCAGATTTTTCCCAGTGAGGGCTGGGTCGAGCATGATGCGATGGAAATCTGGGCCTCGACCCTTGAAGTTGCCCGGCGGGCAGCCCGGGAAGCGAGCGACAAGGGAGCGAAAATTCGGGCGATCGGCATCACCAACCAGCGTGAAACCACGGTGCTCTGGGATCGCAAGACCGGCAAGCCGCTGGCCAATGCCATAGTCTGGCAAGATCGGCGCACGGCGGAACAATGCGGTCAACGCCGTGCAGCGGGCGAGGAACCCGATTTCCAGGCGCGCACCGGGCTGCTGCTCGATCCCTATTTCTCCTGCACCAAACTCGCGTGGCTGCTGGACAATATCAGTGGAGCCCGGGCAGCGGCCGAAAAAGGCGCTCTGGCTTTCGGGACCATTGACTGCTGGCTGGCCTGGCAACTGACCGGCGGAGCAAGGCACGTCACGGACGCGAGCAATGCCAGCCGCACGGGATTGTTCAATATTCACGAACAGGCCTGGGATCCGGCCCTGCTTGAGCGCTTCGACATACCCGAGGGCTTGCTGCCGGAGGTACTGGATTGTTCGGCAGACTTCGGCCTCACCAGCCCGGATATCCTCGGCGCGGCTTTACCCATACTGGGTATCGCCGGCGATCAGCAAGCCGCTGCCATCGGGCAGGGCTGTTTTGCAACAGGCGATATCAAGAGTACCTATGGCACCGGCTGCTTCGTTTTGTTGAATACCGGTGAGCAAGCCGTGCAGTCCCAGAACCGTCTGCTCACCACCGTGGGTAGCCGGCTGGATGGCAAGACCAGCTATGCGCTGGAGGGCTCGATCTTCATGGCGGGTGCCGCGGTGCAATGGTTGCGGGATGGTCTGGGCATTATCTCATCGGCTACCGAGACCGAGGCGCTGGCGCGCAGCCTCCCGGGCAACGCCGGTGTCTACCTAGTGCCGGCCTTTACCGGACTGGGGGCACCCCACTGGCGACCTGACGCCCGGGGCGCCATATTCGGGCTGACCCGGGCAACGGGACCAGCCGAACTGGTGCGGGCTACGCTTGAGGCCGTCGCTTACCAGACGGTCGACTTGTTCGACGCCATGGCGCGTGATGGCGTGGAACCCCAGGCACTGAGAGTCGACGGTGGCATGGTGAGAAATGACTGGTTCGTCCAGTTCCTGAGCGATGTGCTGGATCTGCGCGTCGATCGGCCTCGCATCATGGAAACCACCGCGCTGGGTGCCGCATACCTGGCTGGCTGGCGGGCCGGGATCTACCCGGGTCCGGATGAATTCACCAAGCTCTGGCAGGTGGACGCGCGATTCGAGCCCAGCATGGCCCGCTCAGCCAGGGAGGAATTGATGTCCGGCTGGCGACATGCTGTCAAACAGGTGCTCGGCAGCTAATCTCTCGGCCAGGTTCCGGACTGCCGGCGCCGCTCACTGCTCCAGCCCCGTCGGTAATTCATATTCCAGCCAGGCGGATTTGCTTACGCCTTCGAATTCATCATACAGGTGCCGCGCGGCCTGATTATCCTGGGCGGTCATCCAGGTCAGCTTCGCGAATCCCCGCGCATATGCGATGTCACGGGCTTTCACGATAAGTGCCCTGCCGATGCCTTCGCCGCGCGCACCCTGGCTGACGAACAGATCGTTCATCAGTGCATATGTCGCTGCACGCGTGCTTGAGTAAGGGAAGTACAGGGTAATAAAACCCACTGCCCGGCCGTCCCGACAGGCGATGAATTGCAGGCTCTCTTCAGGTCGGTCAAGAAGGCGGGAAAAAAACCGCCGATTGCGGTCGCGATCGATATCCTCGACCTTGTAGAAGCGCTGGTAGTCCTCCATCAGATCGAGTAATTCGTCCAGGTTTTCGCCACTTACGGCCACGATTTGCAGGTCGCCCGACATTGCTCATTCTGCCTTGCTCAGCGCACGAGTTGTGCCCTGGCAGCCAGCTTGGTCCAGTCAGTGGCTTGTGGTCAAGCCGTGTTCAACAACCGCCTGGGTACGAACGATGCACTGCGGCAAAACGCCCGCTCCCGGGTCCCCTCTGCTGGCAACATAATCGGGAGCAAATACATGCCGGGAGTGCTAAAATCGCGGCCCGTTGCCGCTGGCCCGATGGCAGCATGGCAATACCGGCCTGGTCACTGCGGAACTGGCCGCGCGCCCCCACAATAATCATGTGCCCTGTGAACGGAGACTGCGATGCTCATCGGCGTACCTAAGGAAATCAAGAACAATGAATACCGGGTGGGGCTAACGCCTGGCGGCGCCGGCGAGCTCATTCACGCGGGACACCAGGTGATCGTCGAGAAACACGCGGGCAGCGGCATTGGACTCGAAAATGAAGATTATGCGGCGGCCGGCGCTGAAATTGTCGACAGCGCGCAGGAGATTTATGCCCGAGCTGAGATGATTATCAAGGTCAAGGAACCGCAGCCGGTGGAATGCAGGATGCTTTCGGAAGGGCAAGTGCTGTTTACATACCTGCACCTCGCGCCCGATCCGGAGCAAACTCGCTTGCTGGTTGACTCGGGCTGCACCGCGATCGCTTACGAAACTGTGACCGATGCCGACGGCGGGCTGCCGCTGCTCGCACCCATGAGCGAGGTCGCGGGGCGACTTTCCATTCAGGCCGGAGCCCATTGCCTGGAAAAATACAAGGGCGGCAACGGCACCCTGCTTGGAGGTGTGCCTGGCGTAGTGCCCGCCAAGGTTTTGATCATCGGTGGTGGCGTGGCCGGCGAGAATGCCGCGCGCATTGCCATGGGCATGGGCGCCAGCGTTGCCGTGATGGACGTCTCGCTCCCGCGGCTGGCCCAGTTAGACCAGATATACGGACCACGCCTGATGACCGTATTCTCGAAGCGGGACATGATCGACCAGTATGCCACTCAGGCTGATCTTGTCGTCGGATCGGTATTGATCCCCGGCGCCTCGGCGCCCAAGCTGGTTACGCGCGAACATATCAAGGCCATGCGCAAAGGCACCGTCGTGGTGGATGTCGCTATCGACCAGGGTGGTTGTTTCGAAACCAGTAAGCCGACGACCCATGAGAACCCCACCTTTATCGTCGATGACGTCGTTCATTACTGCGTTGCCAACATGCCAGGGGCGGTGCCGCGGACATCTACGTTTGCGCTTGCCAACGCCACCTTACCGTTCGCCCTGAGCCTCGCAAACAAGGGCTGCAAGCAAGCGTTGGCGGACGATCCGCACCTGATGAACGGTCTCAATGTTCACGCCGGCCAGGTTACCTACGCGGCGGTGGCCCGTGATCTTGGCTACGAGTATGTGAAGCCGGCCGCTGCCCTCGGGCTTTGACCGTTGCGACTGAGACTGCTCATTCGATAATCAGGCCGAACGGCACGCGTGCGAACGCCGTCGCTACGATGAGCGCGAACAGGACCAATGCCGCTACCAGCGCGCCAGCCCGGATTCGGTAAGTTCTGCCGTAGCGCAAGGCGAGCGCGCCGAAGAAAATGTAGGCCATAAGCAAGACCAACTTGAATTGGAACCACAGTTCCGCCAGCGGCGCTCCCGCGAAAAGGAACAGCAGCCCGACGCCACTTGCCAGCAACAGCGTATCTACCACATGCGGGACTGTTCGCCATAGCCGCTTTTCGAGGGCGGCAGACCGACGCAGCATCAGCTGGGCGCGAAACAGGAACAAGGTCAGGCTTGTCGCGGCTGCGCAAAGGTGCAGGGTTTTCAAAACGGTATACATACTGGTATTTAGACCATGAGCTGTGCCGTGACAAAAAGAGCGGGCCGAACGAAGCCAAACGGCATATCGGGTTCCGGCGGCGATTTTGCGCCATTTTCCTGGCGATCACTCGGGCCAGCCCGCAGGATACCAGTTTGCCGGCGGCAGCTTAGGGCAGCAAAAACAGCCATTTGATTTGAGCCCTGCGGCTCGCGGGGCTATATTGAGACGCCGCGCCGAGCTGCGCGCCGATCCAATCAGAACAAATCGAAGGAGCGGGCCATCAATCTGATCAGCATTCTCGGCATGATTACGCTCGTGGGTCTCGCCTGGGCCATGTCCTATCACCGCACCCAGGTGAAGCTGCGCCCCATAGCCTGGGGCCTGGGTCTGCAATTCGTGCTGGCGCTCATTATCCTGCGCAAGGATTATTGGAGTTTCATCGGCATGGTGCTCCTGGGGCTTCTGATTGTCGCCTATTTGATGCGCGACAAGATCAAAGGTGAAAATTCCCGCTTTTCACCGATAGCAGCGGCTTACCTTGGCGCCGCCCTGCTCGCAGGTTATTTACTCTCTCTGGCGCCCGGCGTCGTTCTGCTGTGGTTGCTCGCCATTACCGTGGTTGCGCTAATTGCCAATGCGCGCGCCAAACTCAAGCCCGAAGTGCAAGCACCGCTGGGCGTATTGTTCATGATCAGTGGCATTGCTTATCTGTACACGAACAATTTGCACGGGCAGATAATTTTCCAGGGCTTTAGCGAAAAAGTCGCCTACTTTCTGAGCCTGTCGGATTACGGCGCGCGTTTCTTGTTCGGCAACCTGGCCGATCAACAACATTATTTCCCGGGCGAGGAAGGTGGCTGGCCAGGCTTCGGCTTCCAATTCGCGTTTGTCGTGCTGCCAACCATCGTTTTTTTCGGCGGCTTTATGGGTGTGTTGTATTACCTGGGCATCATGCAGAAAGTCGTCGAGGCCTTCAGCCATTTTATGCGCTGGACCATCGGCACCTCTGGCGCGGAAACGCTCTCGTGCAGCGCCAACGTTTTTGTCGGCCAGACCGAGGCGCCGCTGCTGATCCGACCGTTCCTCGATGGCATGACCAAATCGGAATTGCTGACCATAATGGTGGGCGGTTTCGCCACCATAGCCGGGGGCGTGTTGGCCGGCTATATCGCCATGGGTGTGCCGGCGGGCCACCTGATCGCCGCAACCGTTATGTCGGCGCCGGCCGCACTTGTGATAGGTAAGATCATCTACCCGGAACTGGAGCACTCGCAGACCGCCGGTGATGTGAAAATGCCCGATATCGAGGTGGGCGGCAACGCGATTGAGGCCGCTTCAAACGGCATTACCGACGGCCTGAAGCTGGCCGTAAATGTAGGTGCAATGTTGTTAGGATTCATTGCACTTATCGCCGTGATCGATGTCTCACTGAACTTCCTCGATCGCATGATCGACGGCAAACTTTTGGGTGGCGAGGTCTATAAATACGACACTAGTGGCATGTCCCC
>JBFIQI010000072.1:0-11771 GCA_041609715.1 Gammaproteobacteria bacterium | reverse complement strand
TTACCAGCAGAACCCAGGTACCCAGAAACAAGACATGCAAATGAATGGCGAGGGGGAATGACTCATCCAGTTGAAAAAAATAGGTCTTGGAGAAGCCGAGCAGAACCAGGCCAATCAGCGCGATAAAGAAAAACCCACTCTCTTTGAACAATATCTGATTTCCCGCCAGCCGCAACATTCCAGGCCAGCTAAGCTATGGCAGCAGCATTAGCCGAGCTGCCGATGTGAGCGTGCCTTGCCTCTGCCATCAGACACCAGCGGCAGTGCTGCAGCCACCCTTGTTGAGCCATGCAAGTTTAGCAGCTTCGCGCCGCCGCCCGGCCAAGCGACGCTCCCAGACATCCCTGGCGTGAGTGATAAGCATATGTTCCGCCAATGGTTTTCTTCTCGAAAACGAATGCCGAATGTCACTGCCGTACCAGCAACTGCTCAAGCTCTTCCAGCGATTGCCCCTTGGTCTCCGGCATGACCCGCATGACGAAAAACAACCCGACGATGGCCACCAGTCCATACAGTAAAAATGTGGTGGCGTTGCCCAGGTTTTCGAGTTCCCAGGGAAAAACAAGCTGCACCCCGAAGCTCACCGCCGAATTAATCAGGCCCACGAATGATATTGCGAGACCCCGCAGCGTGTTCGGGAACAGCTCGGAGAATAACACCCACATTACCGGCCCCAGGGAAACGGCGAAGCTGGCTACAAACCCCAGGATTCCAAGCAGTATCAACAGGGGGTTCATGCTGATGGACAGCTTGACCAGCTCGGACTGATGTTCCCGGAAAAGGTCGGCACCAATTTCCGCCGATACTGCTTGCCGAAATGCCTTGTCGCTGTCGAAGGTGACGTTCAGTAGCGGAGTCATGGCAGCGCGGTCTATGCTCTGCGGCAATTCATCGACAGCGTCGGCACTGAGCGTGTAGGTCGCCGAGCCGAATCCATAGGCCAGCGTCAGCATACAAACACCGATGCCCGCCAGGCCCGCTCCCAGCAGCGGACGGCGCCCTACCTTGTCAATGAGGTACATGGCAACTAGGGTGAAAACCAGGTTGACGAGTCCGACCAGCACTGCCTGCATGAATGATGCATCGGTCCCTACCCCGGATTGCTCAAATATCATTGGCGCATAAAAAAACACCGAGTTGATACCGGTGAGCTGCTGCAACACCGCCACGGAAATGCCGATGGTCATTACCAGTTTCATGGCCGGCCTGAACAGCTGACTCAGGCTGCCCTGCTGGTGGCCCTCGGCAGATAGGCTCTGGTGCACGGCCGCAAGATCTTCCCGTGCCCGTGCCTTGCCACTGAATTTTTCCAGAATCTTCAGTGCCTCGGCTTCGCGGCCATGCATCGCCAGCCAGCGGGGACTCTCCGGCACCGCCAGCAGCGCGAAGAAATAAATGACTGCCGGCAGCGTCTCCACACCCAGCATCCAGCGCCATGCGCCTTCGTCAATACCCAGGCTGGCTGCCCAGGCCAGCTCTGAATTGGCGCACTTCAGGATCAGATAATTACTGAAGAACGCCGCCGAGATTCCGATGACGATGTTTAACTGGTTAAAAGACACCATACGCCCGCGGATCGCCGGCGGTGCCATCTCGGCAATGTACATGGGCGCAATGATCAACGCGGCACCCACACCGAGCCCACCCAGCATGCGGGCAATGACCAGCATCATGAAGTTCGGTGCCAGTGCCGAAGCAATGGCCGAGACGGCGAACAGGACAGCCGCGATTTTGAGTACCGGCCTGCGCCCCAGGCGATCACTCAGGGGACCCGCCACCATCATGGCCAGCGTGGCTGTCAGTGTCAGGGACGCAACTGACCAGCCAAGTTGAATCTTGCTCAGCCTGAATTCGGTCTCGATGAAGCCAACGACACCGGATATCACCGAGGCATCGAATCCCATCAGAAAACCGCCCAGCGCCACAATCAGGGCAACGGTGGCGGTGAAACGTGTATTCTGGTTCATGTTGCTAGCGCCTCTGGAATCAGGTGCCGACGACCCAAAACTGCGTCTGCAGCCGGGTTTGGGAGCTGCCGCCGATCCAGGCGTGGAATGCCCCGGGCTCGGTCATCAGCTGCATGTTCCGGCCATAGAATGCCAGGTCGTCGGAATGCAGCTCGAAATTCACGCGGATACGCTCACCGGGCTGCAGACGCACACGCCTGAAACCCTTGAGTTCCCTGACCGGCCGCGTCACGTTACCCGCCAGGTCTCGCACATACAACTGCACCACTTCATCGGCGCTGACTGTGCCCGAGTTTGTAAGTGCGGCACTGATCACCAGCTCGCCCCCCATGGGTAGCTCTTCGCAGCTCAAGCGGATGTCACTGTATTCGAAATGAGCGTAAGAAAGCCCGTATCCAAACGCGAACAGCGGTCGGTAGCCGGCGTCCAGGTGAAACGAACTCATGCCAAATGAAGTCTGGGCAGCCCGCACTTCGATATCATCGATAAGCACAATTTTGTCGGGCTCGGGCGGTTTACCCGTATTTTTGTGATTGTAATAAACCGGGATCTGCCCCACCATTCTCGGGAATGTCACCGGCAACTTGCCGGAAGGCGACTCGACGCCGAATAACAGGTCCGCGATAGCCGCGCCGCCCATGGTACCCGGATGCCAGGCGTACAGAATGGCATCGACCTGATCGACGATATTCAGCAGCGTCAGCGGCCGGCCAGCCATGATCACCGCGATAACCGGTTTGCCCGCCTGCCTGACGCTGCGAACCAGCTCGACCTGGGCGCCCGGAAGATCAATATCGGCGCGGGAATGGGCCTCGCCGGACAGAATGGATTCCTCACCCAGAAACAGCACCACCGCATCGGCGGCGGCCGCCGCATGCCTGGCTTGGGCGAAATCCCGGGTATCCCTGGTGCGTGAGGTGGCCAGCGCCCGCACGTGACGCACCTCAAGCCGGTCACCCGCCAGATTTCTGATGGCCTGCAGCCCGGTGATGCTGAGCGCAGGGTCACCGTCAAAGATCCAGGTGCCCAGCTGCTCGTAGGGATCATCGGCCAGCGGCCCGATCACCGCGATGGATTCAAGCTTCCCGGCAGACAAGGGCAGCGCCTTGTTCTCGTTCTTGAGCAGGACCACGCTTTGCAGGGCACTCTGCCTGGCAATCGACAGTGCCTGTGCATCCCCGGGCGGCGGAAGATTGTCCGGATCAGTGTAGGGGTTTTCAAAAAGCCCCAGCCGAATTTTCAAGCGCAGGATATTGCTGACCATCTGGTCGATGAGCGCTATGTCAATGCGCCCGGACTCGATGAGGGTTGCCAACTGTTTTGCATAAACATCGCCAGCCATGTCCATGTCCACGCCTGCCGTCGCCGCTGCATAAGCAGATTCCCTGTCGCTGTCGGTAAGTCCGTGAATGGCCAGTTGGTGGATTGAGTTCCAGTCGCTCACCACAAAACCTTCGAATTGCCATTCATCCCGCAGGACCTGGCGTAGTAGAAACTCGTTGGCCGTGGCGGGCACTCCATCGAGGTCGCTGAACGAGGTCATCAGGGTTGCAACGCCCGCATCCACGGCAGCTTTGAAGGGCCGCAGATGCACGTTGCGCAGTTCGTTTTCGGGGATATTGGTGGTGCTGTAATCACGACCGGCCTCGCTGGCCCCATAGCCCGCAAAGTGCTTGGCGCAGGCAGCGACGCTGTCGCTTGCGGCCAGGTCATCACCCTGAAAGCCGGCCACCATGGCCGCGCCCAGGACGCTGGATAGGTACGGGTCCTCGCCAAAACTCTCGGCAATCCGGCCCCAGCGCGCATCACGACCGATATCCACCATGGGCGCCAGGGCCCAATTAATGCCTGATCGGGCGGCCTCACGCGCTGCCACCGCTGCCCCCTGGCGTACGAGTTCTGGATTAAAACTCGCGGCCTGGCCCAGCGGGATTGGCATGATGGTTTTGAAACCATGGATGACATCCCGGCCCACCAGCAGGGGTATACCCAGCCTGCTCTCCTCGACCGCGATCTCCTGCAAGGCGTTCACGCACGCAACATCCACCTGGTTCAGAATCCCGCCCACGGATCCACTGCGCAGCTGGTCGGCAAGAGCTTCGGTGATGGACGCCTCGCCCGCGTGCACGAGGTTCAGCTGGCCGATTTTCTCGGCCAGCGTCATCTGCTTCAGCAACGCTTCAAGTTTTACCAATGTATGGGGCGCCTACTAGGAATCTTCCGTAGCGAGCGAATGCATCCGCGTTACGAGGCCGCTTACAGAAGTCACCCCGGTTAAGCCGCCCTCCAACGTAACATTCAAATCGAGGCCAGCAATGCTTGTCACCGGCAACTGATGGTTGCCTGGGAACCCATCCCGGGCGCGATTCGCACATCGGAAATCAGTAATGCCATCTTGCCCTTGGAGGTGATCAGCAGCGGCGTATCAACGTGAGTCACATCCAGCCCGCCATCCACAAAGCACTGCAGGTCAAAAGACAGTCGGATCCACTCTTTTGGCGGGAGCGCCTTGAGCAGCTTGGTGATGTCGGCATTGGAGGCACAGGGATAGCCGCATCCCATTCTCAGCAGCACTTTCTTTTTTGGTTTTTCGAGCACCTGCAATAGCATGACCAATGCAGATTCGTGGGCAAGATCCTGGCTGTAGTCAGTCGGGCTTGCATGGGCCACAAAGAACTGGGCCTCGCCCTTGCCATTCCAGCGGGCTTTGATCGCCTGAAGATCAGCGTCTGGCTCTACCACCAGGTACCCTGAGGCCGAGGCGATGGGATCGGCACCCACGAAAGTGTCCCATTGCTTTTTGTCGCCGATGAGCATGACCTGCCCTTCGCTGACCACGCCACTGGACAGAATTACCCGATCGACGACAGGGGTTGGAATGGGTTCGGGCGTTAGCTCGGCCTCTGCTTCAGTAATAATTTCTGCTTCCGAACTTACCGACGAGTCGATAGCGACTTCAAGCGACGCATCAGCGGCGACCGCACTTGGCGGGTCCCCTGCCAAGGCTGGTGCAACAGCAAACACAGACAGGAGTAATGCGCTGAAAGACCCGATAGAAAAACGGTGTGACGTCTGGATTGAGTAAAGCATGAATTCGACCTTCTTGATTGTGGGCAAGGATTCAGAGGGGAACGGCTCCTTGCCGTTGCGTGGTCCAACCGCCGATTCGGTGGTAACTGATTAAATTTTCTAGCAAATATTGACAGCGCTGTCAATTATGTGCTTCAGTGTCGCGATGAGCGCCGCCACCCACTACCAGACTGCGCCCCAGGACAGAATTCCGTTTCATCTGAAGCTGGTTTACGGCTCGGGCGCCTTCGTCAATAACCTGCTGGCCGCCGCCATTGGCGGCATGGTTATCGTCTTGAACCTGGGTCTGGGCATGGATCCGTACCTGGTTGGTCTGCTTGCCGCGCTGCCGCGCCTGACCGACGCCATTACCGATCCCCTCATGGGGTACATCTCCGATAACACTCGCTCAAGGTGGGGTCGCAGGCGGCCCTACCTCTTTGCAGGTGCTATCGCCGCCGGTCTGATCTATGCACTGCTTTGGCAGCTTCCGGCGGACAAGAGCCAGTCGTTTTATTTCTGGTACTTTCTCGGCGGCTCCTTTCTGTTTTATCTCGCTTACACCGTATACGCAACACCATGGGTGGCACTGGGTTATGAATTGACCCCGGATTACCACGAACGCACGCGCCTCATGGGCGTTCAGAATTTTATAGGCCAGTTGCCGTTTCTGATTGCGCCGTGGTTCTTGCTGATCATGCAGGACCAGCGCTTTTTTGACGACATGGTGGACGGGGCGGCGGGTCTTGCGATCGTCATCGCCATAGTGGCGGCGAGCATCGGTGTGTTGCCGGCCATATTTCTGCGCGAGCGACTGCACAGCATCGCTGCCGCTGAGATCAAGGAGAAAATGAGTGCCGTAGAAGGCGCCGGCAAAGCCATTCTCAGAAACATCAAAGAATTTTTCAAGGGATTTGTCACCACGCTGCGTTCGATACCATTTTTGAAGCTGTGCGCCGCCACGTTTCTCGTCTTTAACGGCTTCATGATGATTGCTTCATTCCAGTTCTACGTCATCATTTATTATGTTTTCGGCGGCGACACGGTGGAAGGCGCAAAGTACGCTGGCTACGCCGGTACTGCACAGTCCATCGCCACGTTTGGTGTGATCATCTTCGCCACCTGGCTGGGCACCAGGATCGGTAAACGCCGGGCGTTTTTTGTGACTACCGGCGTTTCCATGGTGGGTTATGCCCTCAAATGGGTTTGTTACAACCCTGAAATTCCCTGGTTGGTGGTATTGCCAGCGCCCTTGCTCGCATTCGGTCTTGGCGGCCTGTTCACACTCATGGGGTCCATGATCGCCGACGTGGTGGATGTGGATGAACTGGAGACCCATGAGCGCCGCGAAGGCATGTATGGCTCGATCTTCTGGTGGGTGGTCAAATTGGGCATGGCCGCCGCACTCGCGGGCGGGGGCTTCTTGTTGGAAGCAACCGGGTTTGACGTCGAGTTGCAGGGCAACCAGACGGACCAGGCCATCTTCCTCATGCGCGTATTCGACGCCTTCATACCGTTCGCGGCTTCTGCTGTTGCGATCTGGGCCATCGCGACTTTCTCCATTACCGAAGAACGGGCTCATGAGGTCAGGGCAGAACTGGAGCGGCGTCGCGGAGCACCCAAGGATCCCGCTGTCCAAACAACTTAACAACGGGTTCGGAATATTGTCCGCCGCGATAAGCGAAAGCGGCGAGAAGAATTTTTAATAGCCTGGAGAGGAAAAGGCGTGATGACGGCCTGGACCACCAGGCATTGACCAGAAGGGGGCATAAGGGTGTCGGGCAAAGAAACTTTTTATTCCCTGGGCAGGCGTCTGGCGCTTGCCGGCGTTGACCTTACGGGGGCCTCTGAAGACCAGCTGAGAAAGCTGTTTCTCAGGGTTTTGCAGGACAAGATTCACGGCATTTCATTCAGCCCGTATACATCCGGCCAGGGTCCTGGCTCGCAGCTGTCCAATGACCAGATCAGCCAGCGCCTCGCCATCATTCAGCCATACGTGCACTGGATACGGTCGTTCTCATGTACCGATGGGAATGAACTGATCCCGGGAATCGCCCGGCAGGCCGGCTTGAAAACTCTGGTTGGCGCATGGCTGGATGACGATCTCGAGAATAACGAGGAAGAACTGCAAAATGTCATTGAGATTGCCCAGGCAGGCCACGCCGACATCGTAGGTATCGGCAACGAAGTATTGTTGCGCGGCGATTTGTCGGAGCAGGCCCTGCTTGAATACATCGCGCGATTCAAAGCAGCCGTACCCTCGGTCCCAGTCGGCTACGTGGATGCCTACTTCAAATTTGTGGATCACCCGCAAGTCAGCGCTGCCTGCGATGTCATCCTGGCCAATTGCTACCCGTTCTGGGAAGGCTGCCATGCCGATTACGCCCTGCTTTATATGAAAGACATGTATCACCGGGCCGTGCAGGCGGCCAACGGCAAACCCGTGATCATCAGCGAGACCGGCTGGCCAGATATTGGCACCGCCTTCGGTGCCGCGGAACCATCCTTCGTCAATGCCATCCGCTATTTTCTGAATAGCTATCGCTGGGCCCAGGAAGACAATATCCCCATCTTCTACTTTTCTGCTTTCGACGAAGACTGGAAAGTGGATGCCGAGGGCGATGTGGGCGCCTACTGGGGTCTGTGGAACAAGGACGGCAAGCTGAAATATGGCTGAGCCAGGCACGCCGTATCATTCCTGCTCCAGAATTTAGCCCGTATGCAAAGAAAGTCTCCGAAAATCGAGTACGGAAGTGCCATCTGTTACTCCGGCTACCGACGCAACCAGTCGCCGCTTGAGGGTAAGTACCCCAGCCACGCGGAAATTCTGGAAGACCTGCAAATCCTCGAGGGCCATTGGCGATACCTGCGCATTTATGATTGTGGTCCCCATGCGCAGCGGGTGCTCAGGGTCATCAGACAGGAAGGCCTTGAATTCAAGGTCATGCTGGGTGCCGACCTGGCCGCCGAAGAAAGCAATCCGGGCTGTCCCTGGGGCAGCGAATTCAGCGAGTCTACCTTGCAGGCCAATCGCGCCGCCAACAGCGCAGAAATCGATCGGCTGATTGCTTTGGCTCGCCGCTATCCGGAAATCACCCTGGCCGTTTCCATTGGCAACGAGGCGAGCGTCGACTGGACGGACCATATGGTACCGGTGGAATCGCTGATCAGTTATGCGCAGCGTGTGAAGCGTGCTGTCGATTGCCCGGTGACGTTCTGTGAGAACTATGTGCCGTGGCTGCACAAGCTGGAAGCCCTGGCAGCCGAACTGGATTTCATTTCAATGCACAGTTATCCGGTCTGGGAATACCGGCAGGTGAGCGAGGCACTGGATTACACAAAACAGAACTACAATGCCGTGGCCCGGCACTATCCCGGCAAACCCGTGGTCATCACCGAGGCTGGCTGGACCACTGCTTCCAATGGTCGCGGTATCGACTGCACCAACGCGTCCCAGGAGTTGCAGGCCATCTATTACTCCGACCTGATGGAATGGACCAGCTCGGAACGCATACTGACTTTTGTTTTTGAAGCCTTTGACGAGCCCTGGAAAGGCTCGCCCGATGCTCTTGAACCGGAAAAGCATTGGGGGCTTTTTACGGTGGACCGAAAACCGAAGCTGGTAATGCAAGGCACCAACACGGGCTGAAATTGCGCACCATGGCACCTTCGGGAATAATATCCGGCCCCATTGGGAGACTAGCGGTGCACACGCGCAGGTCCAACCTGCCAGCGAGTCCCGCAGCACGAGCAGACCGGCGCGGTAACTACAAGAAATGATTGAGAAAAAGCGCGAGACCAAGGATATCACTGGCGAGTTCCTGTCCCTGGATGGAGAACGGTTTTATGCCATCAGGAATTTTGATCGCATGCCGGCCTTTTTCGTCAGCCTGGTATCCGACAGCGATCACTGGTTGTTTATTTCCTCCAGCGGCGGGCTGACTGCAGGCAGGGTTTCGCCGGAAACCGCGCTGTTTCCGTACATTACCGTAGACAAGATTCACGAAAGTAGCGCCCACACAGGTTCCAAAACCTTGATTCGGACAACAAGCGGTGGTCAGGACAGGTTCTGGGAGCCCTTTAACCGGGAGCATGACGATCGCTACCGGATAAGCCGCAATCTTTACAAAAACTCGCTGGGTAACAAGATCCTCTTTGAGGAGATCAACCATGATTTGCAGCTGGCTTTTCGTTACGCCTGGAAAAGCAGCGACGAATTCGGTTTTATCCGCCAGTGTGAGTTGCAGAATCTGGGCGAAAAGGCCTGCGAGGCTGAACTGCTTGATGGCATACAGAACATCCTGCCGGCAGGCACGCCGCGCGCCACCCAGGGCAACGCCAGCTACCTGGTTGATGCCTATAAATACAGCGAGCTGGACGCAGCGACCGGTCTGGCCTGTTACACCCTGTTCTCGGCAATCACGGACCGGGCCGAACCATGCGAGTCTCTGCGGGCTACCACGGTTTTCTGCCTGGGCCTGGAAGGTTATCGGATCCTGCTGAGCGCCCAACAGCTCGGTAACTTTCACAATCAAGAACCATTGGTGACCGAGACCGGCATCCGGGGGACCCGTGGTGCCTATTTCGTCAGTGCCCGGCTATCGTTGCCACCCGGCGATTCCAGAAAGTGGCAGCAGGTGGCCAATGTCGAGCAAAGCCAGCGCCGGGTCGTCAGTCTGAAACACCGGCTCGCCGATCTATCTGCCCTGGCAAAGGAGATCGAGGCATCCATCGACGCGGGCTCCGACGGGCTCGCCCGTATCATGGCGGCCGCTGATGGCTTGCAGATGGGTGCCGATGAATCAACCCTGGTTCATCATTACGCCAATACGCTTTTT
Organism: Gammaproteobacteria bacterium; assembly: GCA_041609715.1. Taxonomy (GTDB): domain Bacteria; phylum Pseudomonadota; class Gammaproteobacteria; order Steroidobacterales; family JABDLF01; genus JABDLF01. The sequence goes on along the minus strand of JBFIQI010000072.1, from coordinate 1,897 downwards.
AACGTTCTGCGCGGCGGCATTTTTGATAATGGTTACCTGATCGACGCGCACGATTTTCGCCGCACCGTCAAACATTTCAACCGGAAGGTTTACGCTCGACGTCGCGAGTTCCTGCAAACACTGCCACCACAGATTGACCGAAGCGAGCTGCTGGCCGCGGTTTTGCAGCAAAATGACGCACAGTTGGCGCGCCTCACTTACGAATACCTGCCCATTACTTTCGGGCGCCGGCACGGTGATCCCAGCCGCCCCTGGAACCAGTTTTCCATCAGGCTCAAGGACGAACATGGCAATCATATTTTGTCGTATGAGGGTAACTGGCGGGATATTTTTCAGAACTGGGAAGCGCTGCTGCTGAGCTATCCCGAATTCACCGAAAACGTCATTGCCAAATTCGTCAATGCTTCCACTATCGACGGCTACAACCCTTACCGCATCACCAAGGAAGGCATCGACTGGGAAGTGGAGGAACCCGATGATCCCTGGAGCTACATCGGTTACTGGGGCGATCATCAGATTATCTATCTGCAAAAACTGTTGGAGTTATCCCTTAACTTTCACCCCGAGCGGCTCGGGAAGCTGCTGCACGAGCAGATTTTCAGCTACGCCAATGTGCCGTACCGAATCAGACCCTTCGAGGCACTACTCGAAAACGCCAAGAGCACCGTGGATTACGATCAGGCCCTGGCGGAAATAATCGAGCAACGGGTGGCCGAACTGGGCGCGGATGCCAAATTGCTGCTGAACACCGACGGTGAGGTCTACCAGGTCAACCTGCTGGAAAAACTGCTGGTGCCCCTGCTCAGCAAACTGGGTAACCTGGTCGTGGATGGAGGCATCTGGCTCAATACCCAGCGCCCCGAGTGGAATGATGCCAATAACGCGCTGGTGGGCCAGGGACTGTCCATGGTGACGCTGTATTACATGCGCCGCTACGTGGTATTCCTGCAGCAATTGCTCGCCGGGCAGTCCGGTACTTTCAGCCTGACACGTGAAGTCAGTGTCTGGCTGAACGAAATCGCCGCAGCGCTGCAAGACCTGCGAGCCGCGCTGGGTAACGGCGCGGTCGATGACAAGCAGCGCTTTGCGTTGTTGGCCGCAGTGGGGCAGGCAGCCAGTCGCTACCGGCAGCGGGTCTATGCCCAGGCCGAATTTTCGGCAACCGTTGACCAGGATCTGGAGCCGATCCGCTCCCTGTGCAAGGACGCGCTGCTGGCTATAGACCACAGCATCCGCAATAACCTGCGTGAAGACGGTCTTTACCACGCCTACAACCTGCTGGAGCTTGGTCCCGAATCGGCATCGGTGGATCGCCTCTACCCTATGCTGGAAGGACAGGTGGCGGTGCTGAGTTCCGGCGCCATCGAACCTGGCGAAGTCGCGCGGGTTGTCGAAAGCCTGTTCGAAAGCGACATGTATCGTCCAGACCAGGACTCTTTCCTGCTGTACCCGGATCGAGACATACCGGGATTTCTCGAGAAGAACATTCTGCCGGCAGAAAAAGTCGAGGCCATCGGGTTGCTCGTAAAAATGCTGGAAGCCGGCGATCGCCGCATAGTCGAGCAAGATGACGATGGCCATTATCGTTTCAACAGTGCCATGAGCAACGCAGACGCACTCAATGAGCGGCTGGATGCCCTTGCCGCGGACTACGGCGAGCTTACAGCGGCCACACGCAATTCGCTGCAAGATCTTTACGAACAGGTTTTCAAGCACAAAGCTTTCACCGGGCGATCGGGCGGCATGTTCGCTTTTGAAGGTCTGGGCAGTATTTACTGGCACATGGTTGCGAAGCTGCTGTTGGCGGTGCAGGAAAATTATTTTGCCGCGCGCGATCAGAATGCCGGTGATGCCGTGTGCCAGCAACTGGCCCGTCTTTACTACCGTGTGCGCAAGG